>PADE01000165.1 GCA_002702965.1 Planctomycetaceae bacterium | reverse complement strand
TGGGGATAAGCACTTGGGGATAAGCACTTGGGGATAAGCACTTGGGGATAAGCACTTGGGGATAAGCACTTGGGGATAAGCACTGCCAAGATCGGATGGTCCATCACCGAAGCGCCGCCCATCCGAGGATGCCCCGGCGGGCGACAAGGAGATACGCGATGTTCACAACGGATTCGATTCTCAGGCGACGCGATTGGATGCGACTGTCGACTGCCGGACTGCTTTCGGGAGTCTCGGTACCGTGGTTCGAGTCGCTGGCGGCGGCGGCGATCGAGCGCCCGCGAGGCAAGTCGTGTATCTTGCTCTGGATGGACGGGGGGCCCAGCCAGCAACACACCTTCGATCCGAAAACGAAGGGAGAATTCCCGCCCACGCCGACCGCGGTACCGGGTGTCCACATCGTCGAGCATCTGCCGCGGCTGGCGCAGTGCATGGATGACATGGCAATCGTGCGATCGATGACCACCGAGATCAACGGCCACTACGATGCGAAATATTTCCTGCACACCGGCTACAAGCGGACGACGGCGCTGGAGCACCCGGCGGTCGGCTGTGTTGCCTCGTCACAGATCGGCCTCCCCGACGACGACATGCCCGCTTTTGTGACGATCGATGCCGGTTTTGACCGCCCAGATGGGGGCCGACTCTACCGCAGCGTACCGTCCTACCTCGGCCCCCAGCACGCGCCCCTAGCCGTCAACGATCCGAACGTGGGTCTGGAGAACCTGGCGCCAGCCGCAGGTGACGTTGATGCCCGATTGCGACTGCTGGCTCGTAGCGAAAGGCGTTTCGCGCAGCGTTACGCCGTACCGGCGGTCGGCGCGAAGCAGGCCGCGTTCGACCGGGCAATCCGGCTGATGCAGTCGCAGCGGTCTCGGGCTTTCCGTCTCGACGAGGAGCCCGATTCTTTGCGCCGGGCGTACGGTGAACACAAGTTTGGTCGGTCATGCCTGTTGGCCAGACGACTGATCGAAGCGGGGGTTTCGTTTGTCGAGGTCGTCCATCGCGGCTGGGACGATCACAGCGGCGCGGCCAAGCCGATCGCCTATCGGGCGCCGTGGATGGACGCTGGCATGGCCGCTTTGATTCAAGACTTAAAACTGCGCGGGATGCTCGACGACACACTCGTTGTCTGGATGGGGGAATTCGGTCGTACGCCGGGCGACGGCAACGGCCACTTCAGCAAGGCTTGGTCGACACTTTGGGCAGGCGGTGGGATCAGAGGGGGCCAGGTCGTTGGAAAGACCAGCGAAGAGGGGAATAGTCCGGGCTCGGAAATCGTTGAGCGACCGGTCACCGCCCCCGACTTCATCGCGACGTTGTGCCTGAGGCTCGGCATGGACATTCACACAGAATTCGTCGGGCCCGGCATGCGGCCGATGCCGCTGGTCGAAAAGTCCGCCCAGCCGATCGAGGAGTTCTTGGGATGAGCAGCCGACTGTTCCGTCTAGCAGCGTCTCGTCGGCTCGCGTCCGCGCTGGCCGTGACTGCCCTGATATCCGCGGTGCGCGCCGAAGCGCCCGCATATCGCGCGGTCGAAAATGCGAGCGAGGCGGTCGAACGTATCGAAGAGCTGGGCGGCGCGGTGCGTTACCTCAACGCCAACCGCGACGCCTTGGAGGTCGATTTTCAGTTTGCCAGCGAAGGGTTGAATGATGCGCATCTGCAGTATGTGCTGGCGATGGAAAACGTGACGACCGTGCGTTTGAAGCGAACTCCGATCACCGACGCGGGACTTGCGCACCTCGGCAAGGTAACGACGTTACGGCGGTTATTTCTGGAGGAGACGGCTGTTTCCAGCGCGGGCTTGAAACACATTGCATCGTTGCCTCAACTGCAATTCTTGAATCTCTACGGGACCCAGGTGGGAAACGTCGGGCTCCGGCGTTTGAGAAGACTCCCGTCTCTGCGGAGTTTGTATGTCGGCGAGACGCGGGTGACTGAATTTGGCGTCGCTGTTTTGAAGAGGGCCACCCCGGATTTACAGGTATTCCCCGATCATCGCGAGGCGCGACAGCGGACTCGGCTGGTCGCGGACGTGGCGACGAAATTGCATTTCGAATCGCAGGAACGGCTCGCAGCTGCTGAGCGCGAACTCGAGGAGCTCGGACCACGGCAGGAAGAATTCAAGAAACAGGCGGACGCCGCTAAGGCAAGCGCGGACCACATGCGTGGTCAGGCGAAGACCTTGAAAATGCGCCGCGACGCCGCAAATCAAGCGGCCAAGCAGGCACAACAGACGGCTCTTGAATCACGCCAACAGGCGGCTGACAAGCCGGCTGATCGGTCGCTCAAGCAGCTGGCCGAACAGAAACGAAAGGAGGCTGCCGAGGCCGTTCAACAAGCGGCCACCACAGCCAAGCAGTTTGACGATGCACAGGCTCAAGCAAACGCGGCCGAAGGAGCATCGGAGGCTGCGAAAAAACTCTACGAACGGGCCAAGGAGGCAAAGAACCAGCGCGACCTGGCAGAGCGCATCTTGGCTGCGTCCCAATTGCGTCTCACGGGCGCGATGGAAGATTTAGCTGGACAGAGTACCTCCGGTGGTTTGGGATTTCTCACGAAAAAGAAGCGCAGCAAACGCCCTTGGCGAACACTCTGGAGGGGTACCGGTTGGCTGAGGAAGCTCGCCAATCGACGCGGGTTGTTCGGTCATCGTTTTCAGCTTGGCGCGCGCCGCCGTCCGGCTCCATCCCAGGCCGCGGGGTCCGATTGAATGCGACAAGTGATGCCTGTCGCGGGCGCCCGCCGGACCCGTGCCGGGCCGCTACAGAGGTAAAGTGTTTTCAACCGCCACCGCGGGCTGTTACACGAGCCAGGCAACCACGAGCGAGGCAACACCGTGTACTCCGATCGATTGGCTGTGCCGTTCGCTGTTGCCCTGGTGGGGTTTGTTGCGGCGCCCAGCTGGGGGGCAGGGTCGACACCGAGCACGCCGGACCTCGAGTTCTTTGAGAAGCGGGTTCGTCCTTTACTGATTCGTCGGTGCCATCGCTGCCACAGCGCCAACGCGAAGACGATCCAGGGGGGATTGCGTTTGGACACGCGCGCCGGGGTGCTGCGCGGTGGCGACAACGGCCCGGTCATCGCGGCCGGTCAACCGACGGCCAGTCGGCTCATTCAGGCGATCCGTTACGGTGGGGCGATCAAGATGCCGCCCGATTCCCGATTGGCAGCGGATGAGATTGCCGTTCTGGTACGCTGGGTACAAATCGGCGCGCCGTGGCCAAACGCACCATCGAAGGATCTTTCGAAGATTGGCGGCGACGAGGGATTCCCACTCGAGGAACGCAAACGGAACCAATGGTGCTGGCAACCGATCCGCGATCCGCGGTTACCTCGGGTCGACGGCGATTGGCCGATTTCGTCGATCGATCGGTTCTTGTTTGCCAGGATGCGGGCCCACGATTTGCATCCCGCAGCCACCGCGGATCGTTCGATCTGGCTGCGTCGCGTGACGTTCGATCTCATCGGCCTCCCGCCCTCACCGCCAGAGGTCACGTCATTTGCTGCCGACACAACACCAGTGGCTTACGCCCGAGTCGTCGAGCGTTTGCTGGCTTCGCCTCGTTTTGGCGAGCACTGGGCTCGCCATTGGATGGACTTGGTGCGTTACGCGGAGACGAAGGCATTTGAAAGCGATTACACAATGCCCTACGCCTTCCGCTATCGCGATTATTTGATTCGCGCTTTGAACGCGGATGTCCCATACAACCAATTCATCCGTGAACACATCGCCGGTGACTTGCTTGAACAACCGCGGCGGAATCCCGCCGATGGATCGCTCGAATCGGCCCTCGGGACGGGGTACTGGTATCTCAATGACGGACACCATGGCCCCACCGATGTGCACGGAGACGAGGTACGCGTCTTCGAGAACATGATCGACGTGACCAGCAAAGTATTCCTCGCGCAGACACTCGCATGTGCCCGGTGCCATGACCACAAATTCGATCCGATCACAACCCGCGACTATTACTCGTTGTATGGAGTCCTGGCGAGCTCGCGTTTTGAGTACGTCAACACGATCTCGCCCGATTTGTTGACTTCGCGGCGACAACAGCTGCAACGACAACGGGAGCGCATCCAGCGCGAGCTCTCGCGCATCTGGACGACCGACTTGCGCACCTTGCGCGAACAGCTCGCGACAGCGCAGTCCTTGGATCCGCTGCAGAAGCTGGAGGCTTGGCGCGGCTTGCTGGAGCGTGCTCCCGGCACAGACAGTAAACCGTTGCCTCGGCCCAAGGGGTCGTCTCTCGCGCCGTTACAACCGATCGCTGACGTGCTTTCTAGTCCCGCTGATCGGTTGGCTCCGAGCTGGCAGAAGTGGTCGCAACAGGCACCCTCGAAACCACGCGAACGCCTCGGAGGTCTGAGTCACGAGTCGTTCGGTGAGTGGTTGGCAGCCGGCACAGGATTTGGAGATCAGCCGATGGTTCCCGGCTCGCTGGTGCTGGCACGAACCGGCGAACAGGTGGTCCGCACCCTGGTTCGCGGACCCGCGGCGGGGCATCTGTCATCGAGGTTTGACGGATCGATCAAGTCGCCGATGTTTGAGCTGGGCAATTCGGTTTCGGTACGCGTGAAGGGGCGTCACGCGCGGGTCCGTCTATTCGTGCAGCATTATGAGTTAGTAGGTCAGGGGGTGACGACGGGCAATCTTGATCAACAAGTGAACAGCGACCAATGGGTGTGGATTACGATCGATACGCGACTATGGAAAGGGCTGCGAGCCTACCTCGAAGTGCTGCACAACGGTGACGAAATGCAGGTCGTGATGCTTCGCCAACATGCGGCAGAGCACGCCGACGACAGCTACGTCGCGATTGACGATGCCACGCTCGGCGGGCCGCGGCAAACCGTCACAGTCGGTGACTATGTCCAGGCGTGGCGGATCGCCGGTTCGGCTCCCCCGTCACAGGTGGCCGCTGCGGTTTTTGTGGTCGATCGGATCTCTGCACTGTTGGCTCGCTGGCCACAAGAGGGGTTGACCACAGCCGAATCCGACGTCCTCGAAGCACTGCTGCAATGTGGCATCCTGGCGGCGACGGTTGACCGCTCCCCCGCTGTGGAATCGCTGGTCAAGGTGTTTCGCGCACAAGCCCGATCCGTTCCCAAACCGATTTACGCTCGGGGTGTGACCGATGGTCACGGCCGAGACGAACCGGTTTATCTACGCGGTGACCATCAGCAGATGTCCCCCGAGCGGGTGCCGCGCCACTTTCTTGCCGCCCTCGACACGCCCCCATTTTCCGGTTCCGGAAGCGGCAGACGCGAATGGGCGGATGCGGTCGTTCACCCTGAGAATCCACTGGCGTCACGAGTAATCGTAAATCGGATTTGGAGCTATCTGATGGGTCGTGGGATGGTCGCCAGCGTCGACAATTTTGGGGAGATGGGTGCCCGCCCCACGCATCCGGACCTGCTGGACCATTTAGCGCATCGATTTATGCGAGACGGCTGGTCGCTGAAGCAGCTGATTCGAAAGATCACACTGTCTCGCGCCTATCGTATGTCGACCCGGCCTTCTGCGCAAGCCCAGCGAACGGACCCCGCCGGCGTATGGTTGTCCTATCTGCCCCTTCGACGGTTACCTGCCGAGTCGATTCGGGATGCCATTCTGGTTGCCAGTGGCCGCCTACAACGGCGCATGTTTGGCCCTAGTGTCCCGGTCAATTTGCAGCAGACAATTCCGAGCCGGTCCAAGCCGACCGACGAAGGGCCCGTTGATGGAAACGGACGGCGGAGTGTTTACATCGAAATGCGGCGCAATTACCTGCCGAACTTTCTATGCGCGTTTGACCTCCCCAACGCGTCCGTGACGCGTGGTCAGCGGAGTGTCACGAATGTTCCGATCCAAGCATTGACACTCATGAACGATCCGTTTGTGATCGAGCAGGCGCATCTTTGGGCAGAGCACATCGTTACCGATTCGCGGTCTTTACGTGAGCGCATCAACGGGTTGCACCTGACCGCCTTTGCGCGAGCTGCAACCGACGCCGAGCAGCGAAAGTGCCAGGCGTTCATCGTTGAGCTGGCGAAGCAATTCAAGATCGAAACAGCGGATGCCGGCGACGACGCCCGCGTGTGGACAGAGATATGCCACCTGATGATCAATCGCAAAGAATTCATTTTTCTGGTAGGTCAGAAGTAGTTTGCAACCAGTCCAATACACCGACCATGNAGTACCCGCCATGAGAACATGCTCGCCAACTCACCACGATTGTGATGCTCTCGCGGCGACGATGGGCGGTTTCGATCTGACACGACGCCAACTTCTGCAGCAGGCGTCGTTGGGTTTTGGTGCTCTGGCAGCAAGCGCCCTGTTTGCCGAGGAGGGCCTCGCTGCACCGCAGGCGGTCGACCCGTTGGCAGCGAAATCGCCTCATTTTCGGCCGCGGGCCAGCAGCGTGATTTTCATGTACATGGATGGCGGGATCTCGCAGGTCGACAGCTTTGACCCGAAGCCGAGATTGTCGGCGGAAAATGGTCGCCCTCGACCGTTTGCGATCGATGCCACCGTCTTCAATCAAAACGGCAATTTGCTTGCGAGCCCGTGGAGATTTAAGCGGCATGGCCAAAGCGGGATTCCCATCAGTGACTTGTTCCCCTATCTCGGGTCCGTCGCCGACGAACTCTGCGTGATCCGCTCGATGACGGCGTTTTCTCCGAACCACCCGAACGCCACTTACGCGCTGCACTCGGGTCACGCCCGACTNGGGCGGCCCAGCGTGGGTGCTTGGGTGACCTACGGGCTAGGGACGCAATGTAAGCAGCTTCCCGGATTCGTCGTCGTGCACGGCGGCCAAATGTTGTCGGGCGGAATGTCCAATGTCGGGAGTGGTTTCTTGCCTGCCAACTACCAGGGTTCGATGATGCTGCCGACTCGCCCGTTCTTNCCGAATCTGATTCGACGAGATGCAAACGCCGGTGTGCGAACTGCCAAGCAGGGAGTTCTGCGCAGCTTTGATCGCGAACTGGTGGAGCGAGCGGGGGANCACTCGGCCGTCGAAGCTGCGATTGCGAATCACGAGCTGGCGTTTCGCATGCAAGCGGCTGCCCCGGAGTTGTTTGATTTGTCGGGTGAGACGGTGCATACGAAACGACTCTATGGGCTCGAAGCGCAATACGCCAACACCCGCAAATACGCGGCGCAGTGCCTGATCGCGCGCCGGCTGGTGGAGCGCGGTGTAAGGTTTATCGAACTGACGATCAATCCCGGCAACGGGGATCGATGGGACCAGCACGGCGATCTGAAAAATGGCCACTCGCGCAATGCCCTGGCGGTTGATCAACCGGTCGCGGCGCTTATCGGGGACCTCAAGTCGCGGGGCCTGTTGGAATCGACGTTGATCGTATTCACTAGCGAATTTGGACGAACACCGTTTGCCCAGGGCAAGAACGGTCGCGACCACAATCCACAGGGTTTCAGCATGTGGATGGCCGGTGGTGGGATTCGGGGCGGTACCGTCTATGGCACCACCGATGAGTATGGGTACCGAGTGATCGAGAACAAGCTGACCGTGCACGATCTACATGCCAATATGCTGCATTTACTTGGGATCGATCACACCCGATTGACGTTTCGCTTCGGCGGTCGCGACGTGCGTCTGACGGACGTGCATGGCCGGATTGTGCCGGAGTGGATCTCTTAGTCCGGCAGTGACGGTTGGAGATGGCGGCCTCCATCCGTAAGATCCGTTTGGTGCATCGAACGACATTCGCTCGCGACGCGCATCACGCCTTTGCCGGATGTTGGCCGCGGGATTGTGGTTTGATCTTGATGAAGCGCATCAGGAAAAAGCCGAGCACGCTCCCGATAACGATCATCAACAAGAAGGGGAACGAGGGTGGACGGGCTGAGGTGAATTGCGAGATGTTTTGGACATCTTCCAGGCCATGTCGCAAGTTGACGCCGTAAAGCGAACACAGAGTTGCCATCGGAAAGAAGAAAGCGACGAGGATGTTTAATCGGTGCGAGGCGACAGACATTTTCTGGCTGCTTTTCGCCTGTTCCTCGGCGCGTTTGGCGATCAAGACGTCGAGTGCCGTCTTGGCGTCGCCGACCAGTAACTCGGCCTCGCGCTCGATTTGATAAGCTCGGTCTCGAAAGTTAATGATCGCTCGATCTTGCGGGCACAGCTCGCGCGCTTGTTGTAATGCCTGGTGCATGTTCCGAGCACAGCGATGAATGGGGGCCAGTCCGTACAGCACGGCAAAGTAGTCGGTGGCGCTGGTGGCTCGCTGTTCTTGTTCTTCAAACCGAGTGATCGATTGCATGAACTGGTCCAGGTAGTTTTCGACCGCGTGCGTCCCGCTTCCAANTTCCTTGGAAGACCAGGTCCCATCGGGTTGTCGCCAAAACAGCTGACCGTGGCGGTGGTTGTCTTCAGGTGATGGGGGATCGTGCAGAACGAGCAGTAGATGGTCCTCGGAAACCATCGCGCGTTGGCGTCCAGCCTGATCACCCAGGCGTTCTTGAATTGCCGCGGGCACGTTCCAGACCTGCGGCAAGATTCCGTGTGGATTCATGACAAGATCTCCAAGTTCTTCCTCAAAAGAGCGTCGTAATTGTTGGAATGGTCACTCTATCATAATGACGATCGTTCATAATGACGCTCATTGACGTCGCGAAAGAACGGTGGCCTGGGCGTCGGTTGAGTGCGTTCCCGGAAGTGTGCTGGGTTATTGATACGAGGCTCTGCACCAGGCGGCACACGCCATCTGCCGGACTGTGGAGTCGGGCGTCCTGCCGGGAAGGCCCTGAAGTCTAACACGCGCAGCCATCGAGCAGCGCCAGCTTGATCTGGCGGGTTCCTGAATCCGATGTGGTACGGTGACAAACTGCCGATGATCCGACAGAATGGGTCATCTCCCGTTATCCAGGATAAGCCGGTCCCCGGCATCGAGGTGCGCTGCATGGAACGTGTCAAACGGATTTTCCGAATCGAAGTGATCAGTTTGGTGTTTTCCGTCGGCTGGGGGGTGCTCGCGGCAGCCGACTGGCCCCAGTGGCGAGGTCCCGATGGCAATGGTGTCAGCAATGAAACGGGATTGGCGTTTCGCTGGAATGAATCCGAGGGGNTGAAGTGGAAGNCGNNNCTNCCNNANTGGGGNACCAGNACGCCNGCGATNCGCGGNAGNGCGCTGTTCTTGACCAGCCACACCGATGACGGCAAGTTGCTCGTGCTGCGGCTTGACGCTGCCACCGGGGAGATCGACTGGACTCGGCAAATTGGTATCGGCAAGCCGGTCCTCGGCGGTAGCCCCCAGCGCGGGATCCAGGTCTTTCACCGGTGGCACAACATGGCCAGTCCTTCACCGGTCACAACGGAAAACCGGGTGGTGGTTCAATTCGGGACGGGGGACATCGCGGCCCTCGATTTTTCGGGTAAAGTGCTTTGGCAGCGCAACCTGCAAAAGGACCATGGTCCGTTCACGATCTGGTGGGGGTTTGCCAACAGCGCGGTGTTACACGAAGGCCGCGTGATCAACTGTTGTATGCAGGATTCGCTGGCCGATCGGCAACAGAAACCCGTTCCAAGCTATCTCGTAGCGCACGATTTGGAGACGGGGCAACTGCTCTGGAAAACGCTGCGCAGTACCCAGGCCGACGCCGAACAATGCGACGCCTACACCACTCCGCTGCTTGCGGATCTCGATGGCCGTCGCCAACTGGTCATCATGGGTGCGAACCAACTCGACGGCTACGATCCCGATGATGGGCGGCAACTCTGGTTCTTGCCCGGGTTGAGCGGAGGCCGTACCGTTCCTTCACCGACGGCCCATAACGGTTTGGTATATGCGGTTCGTGGCGCTCAGGGCGCGCTGGTCGCGGTTCGAGGGGGTGGTCAAGGTCAGCTGCCTCAAGATCGGATCGCGTGGTCGCATCGCCAAAATACACCCGACACATGTTGCCCGGTGGTCTACCAGGGTCTGCTGTTTACCGTCAGTGACGACGGCATCGCCCAGTGTCTCGATGCGCAAACAGGCCAACTCCAGTGGCGGACCCGCCTGAAAGGTCCGTTCAAGGCCTCGCCGATCGCCGCGGATGGACGCGTCTACTTTCCCAGCACGAGTGGTATCTGCACGGTACTGGCGGCCGACCGGAAACTCCAACAGCTAGCCGCCAATTCCCTCGACGATCAACTGATCGCTTCCCCCGCGATTTCGGCAGGGACGATTTTTCTGCGCGGTCGCAAGGCGTTGTTTGCGATTGAGGCGCCCGCGACGAGCGCCTCGAATGGACGCCGATGACGGATCTGCGCCTGGCACATCAGCTTCGTCGCCCGCCACAGACCGGCTCGACCCGCGCGGAGATGGCAAACGGCGAACCCTCGGGCTGTCGTGTTGCGTTCTTTCTGGTGAACGTGGGCGTCCCGCTTGCGCCGCCAGATCCACCCCNGTGAACAGCCGACACGGTGCGTAAGCTGTGTGGCGAATGGGCCGTCACCCGCTTCACGGTTCAGCGGTGGGAGGTTCGCCAGCGATTTTGGGAGAGGCCGGCTGCTTGGATCGGACATATCGGACATACTGCCAGATGGCGAACGGAAGAATCCAGAAACCGCCGCCGATCGTACCGCCGATCGTCATCAGCAGTATGTTGGCGCCCCCGATGCCCAAGCCAAACAACGGAATCAAGAACGTGCAGTGCGCGACAATCAGTAGCATCCACAGCCGCGCCCCCGAAACTTTCCAGACCAGCACGGCGGCAAGTGCCGGTACGGAGAGTGAGATCAGAAATTCCCGGCCATCAAACTCCTGATCTGTGCTGAACAGCGCGACGAGCGAAGACCAGCATAGTCCGGTCAGCAGTCCGGTCAGCAGTCCGCCGATCAGGGTCTTCTTTGCCTGCATGGTGCGGAGTTCCCCGATGCCGCGTCTGGCATTTACCACAGAGCCGAGGCGTTCNAATCGGCTGGACAGCCAGCGCCGCCAGCAGCGGTGAAACAGGTTTGCAGTGGAGTGTACGACGACGCCCGATGAATGCAATAGTCAGTCGGTTTTGGCGGTTGGNATGGGGTTGGGGCAGCNCTCGGGCAGGAGCTGCGGCTCGCCCAGGATCCGTTGAGCAGCAGGCGGCGCTCGATGCACCTCATGGCTGAACGCTGCGGTGCCAGCGGTTTTGGGATATAATCCACTTGTTGGTTTAACCGGCGCAAGCGCGTCGATCCACCATGGGCCCCGGTTACGGGCTCGCAGCTTTGAGCGCCAAGGAGCCTGTGATGATGTTACGTTTTTCTTCTCTTGCCCTACTGCTCGGGTTGATTGGTTTCGCCGGATGTTCGAGTGAGGTCGCCGATCAGTCGGGTCCGACGCGGTTTGAGGTTGAGGAGAGTGCCGACGACCACGCCCCGGCCAGCGGCGGTGGCGCCTCGACGACGCCGGCTGGTTCGCAGGAAGCGACCGACTCTCCGGCCGCTCTCGGCCCTCCACCCGCGACGAGCGACCCGGTGGCCATTGCGGCGGAGCCCCCGGTGGAACAGACTCCACCCTCGGCGACGGCGGAAAGCGACGCAGGTGGCCAGCAACCGGCAGCGGATGATTCGCAGCTATCGGCACAACAAGTCGTCGAGAAAGTCCAGGGTCTATTTCGTGAAGAGAAGTTCGACGAAGCGTTGGTGCTAATCGAGTCGGCCACTGCGAAGGAAAATCCAGAGCCGATCCTGCTGCAGGTCGCTGCACAGGCGTTTCAGTTCCGCGGCAGACTGGTGACCGAGGCTGGACAGCGTGACGACGCACACCCCTTGATCCTGAAGTCGGCCCAATACGCCCGCCGCCTGATCAAACTGATCGACTCGCCACCCGCGAAGGACTTTACGGCGATGGCGATTTACAACGAGGCATGCGTTTTCGCCTTGACCGGCAAGCCGGAAAACGTGGTGACCTCGTTGCAAGAGGCGATTGACCTCGGTTTCAGCGACGTCGAATTGCTGAAGACAGATGAGGATTTTGAGTCTCTGCGCGCGGACGAGACGTTTGTGGCGTTTGTGGAGGCGTCGGTC
>PADE01000164.1 GCA_002702965.1 Planctomycetaceae bacterium | reverse complement strand
AACGCGCGAGGCGACTTCCATTTTCCGTACGTGCCAGCCGGCGACTACACTCTGACCGTCGAGCCACATGACGGTTATGAGCTGACCACCGTCGACCACTGGAACATTCAGCTGTCGGACCCGACCGATGACATCGTGAACCGCGACTTCGGAACTCGGCTGGTCGCCGGCGCAAACTGGCAAAACCCGGTCGATGCCGTCGACGTCAGCGGAGATGGCAACACGAGTCCGATCGATGTGCTGCTAGTCGTCAACCACATCAATAACCACGGCGCTCATCAACTCCCGATTCCTCCGCAGCCGCCCGATTTGCCACCTCCGTTTTTAGATGTCAACGGAGATGACCACGTTTCGCCGCTCGATGCACTGCTGGTGGTCAACTACCTCAACAACCAAACCGCATCGTCTGCCGGCGAAGCGGCCACGAGAGGGGTGACAGTCCCTCCCGTCTCGGTGAATCTCGCGACCGGCACCGAGTTCCTCGGTCAGGATCTGCTTCCCGGTCGGTCGACGACCCAGTCGCCGCTGTCGTCGCTCACGATCGGCCCCGCATCGTACGTAACCCAATCAACGACCGGCGGCGGCGAAGCAACCGATGCGGGCGTCCGCCGAACGGGGTCGTTTGCCAACTTGCCGGCGCGAGACCCAAACGAGACCGCTGCCGGCAGTTCGCACTGTCCCGACCGAGCATCACACACCGGTCGATGGCCCACCCCGTACTCGATCCAAAACGCGCTGGACCTGGAAATAGCGCTGTTCGAGATCGCACCCGACATCCATGCTCTCTGGCAACGTCACACACCCCGGCCGGGGTAGCCTAGCTGGCAGCCCTCGCACTCAATTCAGCAGCCTAAACAACCCACCGGTCGCGGCGGGGAGCAGGCTGATGATCACCGCCGCCAGGGTGATCTGCCAGGGTGGTCGTTGTCGCCCCGCCGCATACACCAAGGGGACCAACAGCAGCGACAAGGTGCCGGTGATGATCCCGGCGAAAAGCAAGAAACCGGGAAGCGCCGTCAACGACTGAGGAAGTGACTGGGGATCCCCGGCGACGACGATGCCCCAGGCGACGAGGGCCCCCAGCTCGGCGAGCAGCGTCACGAGCGTACTCAACATCCAACCGACGGTAAGTGCTGTCGCCACCAGCGCATCCGCTTTCGCTGGCGGTCCCGAGCGGTGACGACCGACCTTTCGTCTGTGTTTCGCCATCGCTGTCGGCAAACCTCACAAGAAACAGGGNCCGGNCGCGGGCTCACTGGAGTAGCCGCCCGGCAGATCGAACTGCGTTTGTCAGCCTGAAGCCGGTTGGCTCAATCGGCTGGGGCACCAAGGCACGTGCCAGCGCCGAAATCCACTCCGTAACTACTGGTTTATCCGGCTCGCCAGAAACCACAAGGGCCGACGGTGAATCTCGACCGACCGACGCGACTCCCGGGGAACTCAAACCGCCCGCGCAAAGTGGTCGCAATCGAGAAATAGACCGATCCGGCTCGTATGGGTGTTGACGGAACACCCGCCCAGATATAAATTTGGGCGNTTGCCCGGCAGCGGGAACAACCGTTCCCACCGCGGGTTCTGCGCACCTTGGGTAGTAAGCAATCGTATCGTTGGCCAGTGAGCGGCACCAGTTGCTCACGACGCCGGCGTCGGTCTGGCCTCTTTTGGAGCCCGAACGTGGCGAGCGGTAACGAAGTTATTCGAATCCGAATGGAAGCGTACGACCACGCGATCTTGGACCAAAGCGCCCAGGAAATTGTGGATACCGCAAAACGCACTCACTCGGAAGTCCACGGACCGATTCCTCTACCCACACGGATCGAAAGATATACCGTGTTGTCTGGACCCCACGTCGACAAGAAGGCCCGCACCCAATTCGAAATCCGAACTCACAAGCGTCTGATCGACATTGCCCAAGCGACAGCTAAAACGATTGAAGCGCTGAACAAGCTCAGCTTGCCAGCCGGAGTGGACATTAAGATTAAGGCTTCATCCAGGTAAAGACCGCCTAAACCGCAGCACATATGAAACGGATGTTTCTCAGGTAATCACGAGCTGCTGACGCCGCTTCTTGTTGCCGGCCAGTACATTCGCGATCCTGAAAACGTGACCTCGAGGAAGTTACCGATGCTTACCGGAATACTCGGCCGCAAGGTCGGGATGACGCAGATTTATGGTGAATCGGGCGAGATGATTCCGGTCACGGTACTCGAGGCGGGTCCTTGCCCCATTCTTCAGATTCGCACGGTCGAACGCGACGGGTATAGNGCCGTTCAGTTGGGGTTCCTGGACAAGAAACGACCGGCAGGCAATCGTGGCCGCAGTCGCCAGAGCCAAGCGAGTCGCAGCGAACGCGGTCAGGTGACCAGCCGGCTGGGGAGCCAGCGCCAAGCGCGACGAGACGCGAACGTCGAACCGATCCCAAGAGCGGAATGCGAGCCACAGAAGTTTATTCGCGAACTCCGAGACGCGGACCCCGGTGACGCCGCGGTAGGCGGAATCGTCGACGTGTCTGGATTTCAGCCCACCCTCGCCGACCTGCCCACATTGCTGAAGTCCTTGGCGGAAAAATACAAGATTGACCCGGCTGGCGTCGGTTGGCAGTCGCAGCTACAGAAAAAGAAACCTCTGGAATTCCGTGACTGTCTGAAGTCGGTAATCTCCGTCGACATCACCGGTACCAGTAAGGGGCGCGGTTACGCCGGTGTCATGAAGCGACACAACTTTGCCGGTCAACGCGCCACCCACGGTGTGAAAAAAGTACACCGCCATGCAGGCGGCACCGGCATGAGCGCCTCGCCCAGCCGATTATTCAAGGGCAAACGGATGGCGGGACAATACGGCAATGCGACGGTCACCACTCGCAATTTGAAGGTGGCGGCTGTAGACAAAGAGAACAACCTGCTGTTGGTCCGCGGCGCCGTCCCGGGTCCTAACGGTGGTTACGTGGTCATTCGGGAAACGAATAAATGTGGTTAGCATCTTGCCGGCCTGCCAATCGCGGTCCCGCAAGTCTGTGTAGTGGGTGATTTTATGGTAAACCTACCGATCTATAACACCGAGGGCGAGACCGTCGATACCTACGACATCGACGCCTCGGAACTGGCGCCCAAGATCAACAAACAACTCCTTCACGATGTTGTTGTGATGTACCAGGCCCGCCAGCGACAAGGGTCGTTTCAGACGAAAACGAGGGCGCAGGTAGCCGGCAGCACGCAAAAGATGTTTCGCCAAAAGGGCACCGGTCGTGCGCGCGCCGGTAGCAGCCGCACCAACGTCCGTCGTGGCGGCGGTATGGCCTTCGCCAAGAAACCTCGAGATTTCTCGTACCGTCTCCCCAAGAAGGCGGTTCGAGCGGCGACCCGGATGGCGATCGCGTCNAAGATCACCGACGGCCAGTTGTTCATCGTCGATGAACTCTCGCTCGAAAAACCTGACACCGACCAGATGAAACGGATTCTCGCCGCGTTGCCGATTAAAGGTGCCTCGACGCTCGTGACGACTAGCGACCACGACCCGAACGTGTATAAGAGTGCTCGCAATCTACCGGGTGTCTCGGTATTACCGGCTTCCGACCTCAACGCGTTGAGTGTGCTGTCGCCACGGTTTCTGCTGGTGACCAAGTCAGCTCTCGATTCGATCCGCAAGGCGGCGGCGAGTCGTCAACCGGTGAACGACTAGGGCGTCCTGCGAAGGTGTAAACACTGATGAAAACCCACAAGATAGCCAAGCCCAAATCGAGACTCGAATTAGAGCCGTACCAGGTTGTTCTGCGACCTCTGGTCACCGAAAAAGGCATGCGGCTCTCGTCGGATCTCAATACCTATACGTTCGAAGTCAACCCGTTGGCTGACAAGGGACAGATCCGGACGGCCATCGAAGTGCTGTTCAATGTCAAAGTGGAAAAAATTCGCACACAAAGTCGCGTCGGGAAACCTCGCCGCTATCGCTTTCGGTACGGGCGAACAAAGAACTGGAAAAAGGCGTTGGTAAAGCTCAATGACGAACACCGGATCGATTTCTTCTGATGCACAGTTGCGGTTGAAGTACTCTAACGCTTTTATTTTTTTTGTTGACCACCGAACAATTTTGACAGACATGGCCATGGACGCCCGTTTGATCGACGGGCCGAGCATTCGATCGCAGGAGTGAGCAATGGGTATCCGCAAGTACAAACCGACCACCGCCGGTCGTCGCAACGCGAGTGTCAGTGACTTCGCTGAACTGACACCGGGCGGCAAGCCGGAAAAGTCGTTGCTGCGCCCGTTGCACAAAAAGGGTGGGCGCAACAATCAGGGGAAGATCACCACCCGNCATCGTGGTGGTGGACACAAACGCCGCTATCGGGTGATTGATTTTCGTCGTGACAAAGATGGAATTGCGGCTCGGGTGGACTCGATTCAATACGATCCCAATCGCAGTGCACGTATTGCGTTGTTACATTACGTCGATGGTGAAAAACGATATATCTTGGCTCCCGACGGTTTGAAGTCTGGCGATCGCGTCGAGAGTGGCTCTGATTCGCCTCCCAATGTCGGAAATGCACTCCCGNTGCGCAACATCCCACTGGGATCTGAAATCCACAATGTCGAGTTGTTGCCCGGACGCGGAGGTGCCATGTGCCGCAGCGCGGGATCAAGCGCTCGGCTGCTGGCCCGCGAAGGTGACTGGGCCCAGCTTTCACTGCCGAGTGGGGAAATCCGCCGGGTTCCATCCAAATGTCGCGCCACCATCGGAAAGGTGGGCAATCCGGAACATATGGCGGTGCGGTTGGGTAAAGCCGGTCGCAAGCGGTGGCTGGGGAGACGCCCCCATGTGCGCGGTACAGCGATGAACCCGATTGACCACCCGCACGGTGGCGGCGAGGGCCGCACCAAAGGCGGCCGGCACCCCGTCAGCCCGACAGGCGTCCCTGCCAAGGGTGGCCCCACACGCCAGAAACGAAAACCATCCAACGCGGCCATTGTTCGCCGTCGTCGTTCAAAACGTTACGGACAATTGACTTTGCGCAAATAGTGTTGCCGAAAGCAGACCGCTACCATGGGACGATCACTGAAAAAAGGGCCGTTCGTAGATCCCAAGCTCTACGTCAAAGTCCAGAAACAAGTTGAATCCGGTCACAAAGACCCCATCAAGACATGGGCTCGCAGTTGCACCATTGTTCCCGAATTCGTCGGCACAACGTTCTTGGTCCACAATGGCAAACTCCATCTGAAGGTGCTGGTCACCGAAGACATGGTAGGGCACAAATTAGGAGAATTCTCACCGACGCGCATCTTTCGTGGCCACGGTGGAAAGGGAAAACGGTAGGAGCCGCGAACGCACCANTTTCAGCAANCTTGGTGGGCGCGTCACCTGAGGGACGAAGGCATGGCAAAAACAAGTCACAACAAAGCCAGTAAGAAACCCGTTAATCACAAGCGGGCCTCGCACCGATACGCCCGAATCAGCGCGCGGAAGGTGCGCCCGCTCGCCGATTTGATTCGTGGTCAGTTCGTCNNCGAGGCCCTCAATATNCTGAAGTACCAACCTCAACGTGGCGCACGCATGCTGGAAAAGGTCCTTAACAGTGCTGTGCAAAACGCGCTGAACCCTGAGCAGAGCATCAGAGCAAGACTATCGGACGGGCGAAAAGGGGACCAGGTTCCGGCCAACGAGGGAAATCGGAGAGAAGCCCTGTGGGTCAAGGATGCCCGAGTGGACGAGGGCCCGATGTTTAAACGTATTCGACCGCGCGCACGCGGAATGGCATATATGATCTTGAAGCGGACTGCTCACATTCATGTCGAACTCGAATTAGTAGAAAGCGATTCGTAAAGCTGTCGGTTGCCTCGCGAGCCGCATCTCGTGAGTGCGACGTCAACCGCCCGTTCTATATCTGTTCTGGCAATCCTGTTGGGAATAGATCCCGTTAGGAACACGGTTTATGGGTCAAAAAGTTAATCCAATCGCATTTCGGACCGGCATCATGATCGGCTGGAAAAGCCGCTGGTATGCCTCCAAGCAGGAGTTCGCAGAACTACTCCTGGAAGATCAAAAGATTCGCAAATTCATCAAGTACCACCCGAAGAAACCGCAATACCGCAATGCCGGCATCAACCAAATCGAAATCGAACGTACCCGTGACGACGTCAAAGTCGTGATTCACGCGGCGCGTCCCGGGCTGATCATCGGTAAACGAGGGCAGGAAATCGAAATCCTACAAGCCGAAATCCAGAATCTGATCGGCCGTATCGTAAATCTAAAAGTTGAGGAGATTAGCCGGCCCGAGTTAAAGGCGCAACTCGTTGCGGAGGAAATCTCTCAGCAGTTATCGAGGCGTTCGAGCTTCCGCCGCACGATGAAGCGGGCCATGGAGACAACCATGGACGCGGGCGCCGGGGGCATCAAGATTCAATTAGCCGGACGACTGGGCGGATCAGAAATGGCCCGTCGCGAGAAACAGAGCTCCGGATCGATTCCACTGAGTACCTTGCGGGCCAACATCGATTACGGCTTTACCGAAGCTAAAACGGCGCAAGGACATATCGGCGTACAGGTTTGGATCAACAACGGCATGTTTGAAGGGCACTCCGATGGCGCAGATGCCGAAGCGAGTCAAGCACCGAAAAAGCCAAAGAGGGCGTATAAAAGGTAACGCCTCACGCGGCAACAAAGTTGTTTTTGGTGATTACGGTTTGCAGACGTTAGAAGGTGGCTGGATCAAAGCCCAGACGATTGAGGCGGGCCGAATTGCTGCGCAGCAGTACATCCGCGGCGAGGGACGTTTGTACATCCGCATTTTTCCACACAAGTCGATCACTTCGACACCGCTAGAAACCCGGATGGGAAAAGGTAAAGGCGAGCCGGAACATTGGGTCGCAACGGTCAAACCAGCGACGATCATGTTTGAACTGAGTGGAGTGACCGCAGAGCAGGCGAAGGTCTGCTTCAGCCGCCTGGCGCACAAGCTGCCAGTGCGAACACGTTTGGTACATCGCCGGACGGCCTAGTTGTAGACCGAGAGCACGTTATGAACGTTACCGAACTACGTGAAATGAGTGACGAGCAATTGCAATTGACGTTGAACGAAACTACCGAAAGTCTGTTTCGCCTTCGNCTGCAAGCTCAAACAGAACGCCTCGATGCGCCNACCGAGTTGCTACGACACCGTCGACTCATCGCCCGCATCAAGACCCTACAGCGCGAACGGGACATTCAGCGTGAACGGGAAACGGCTGAGAGCAGTTAACTTGCGTTGCCACCTGGTGAACAGCACCGGCACTTAAGGCTGGAAACAAGACTATGCCCAAGAAAATTTCGACTGGGATCGTAACCGGAGACAAGACATCGAAGACCCGACGCGTGGAGATCCCGCGGTTGGCGAGGCATCCCAAGTACGGGAAATACACCCAACAAAAAACGATCTGTTACGTCCACGACGAGGAAAACGTGTCGCAACAGGGAGACAAGGTCGAGATCATTGAATGTCCACCGAAATCGAAAACGAAGCGGTGGCAACTGGTTCGGGTAGTGCAAAAGAACAAAACGGTGAACCTGGCGGCGCTGCGCGAGACACGAGAGCAAGCGTCCGAGGTAGAACCCATATCTGATGCGTAACAACTTGTGCGAAGAGGGCCGTTTCGTGCTGTGAAAGCGGCTCCGACCGGCCGGACAACGGCTGGGCGAAAAGAAACCGATCAAGCGTCATGATTCAACAAGAAACCAGGCTCGCAGTTGCTGACAATACGGGTGCCAAGGAAGTGGCCTGCATCAAAGTGCTGGGCGGTTCCAGACGGAGATACGCCCGTATTGGTGACATTATTGTATGCAGCGTGAAGAGTGTCATTCCGGGCAGCGAAGTCAAGAAAAAGACAATCGTGCGAGCAGTGATCGTTCGTTGCAAACAACCGACGCGGCGCGCCGACGGCAGCTATATCCGCTTCGACAGTAACGCGGTCGTGATCCTCGATCCGGATGGCAACCCCCGAGGCACTCGCATTTTCGGTGCCGTCGCACGGGAATTACGGGAAAAGAACTTTATGAAAATCGTCAGCCTCGCAAATGAGGTCGTCTAAATGGCAATTCGCATTAAGGTTGGTGACACAGTCAAGGCGCTGTCTGGGGATGACCGAGGAGAATCGGGCCGCGTGACGGCGATCTACCACGGTAAGAATATGGTCGTCGTCGAAGGAATGAACGTCGTCAAGAAAAGTGTCCGGCGCAGCCAGAAAAACCCACAGGGCGGAAAATTGGAGAAGGAGATGCCTGTACAGATCAGCACGGTTCAATTCGTGTGTCCAGACTGCCGTCAATCGGTCAGGCTGGGAACACGATTCTTACCAGACGGGTCGAAGGTGCGCCATTGCCGAAACACCGAAGCGTCATGTAGTTGGGAAGATGAAATCGCCCCTCCGAATGCGGCCACGTAGAAAAATGACGGAACAGAGCTCCACCCCGGGCAGCACACAACTCGCTGGAGAACGATCCTGCCTTGAGACGATTTACTAAACCTCTGACGGTGAAGACGAGACATTTGTCAGGTTGAATATGGCCCCCCGAATCCAAGAACAATTCCAGACTGAAATCCTGCCCAAGCTGGCCGACGCGTTGGGACGTACGAATCCCCATTCGTTGCCACTCTTGACGAAGATCGTCGTCAGCATGGGTGTCGGCAGCGCCACGCAGGAAAAGAAGCACCTGGACATGGCCGTCGACGCATTAACACAGATCACCGGCCAAAAACCGATCGTCACGTTGGCTCGCAAATCGGTAGCTGGTTTTCGCCTCCGTGAAGGCATGCCCATCGGCTGCAAAGTGACATTACGGCGGCAGAGGATGTACGAATTTCTCGACCGCTTGATTTCAATCGCTTTGCCGCGCGTCCGTGACTTCCGGGGAATTAGCCGAACCGCGTTTGACGGCAATGGCAACTACAGTATCGGATTGACTGAACAACTGGTCTTTCCCGAACTCAATCCGGACAAGTTTACGGTGGTGCAGGGAATGAACATTACGATGGTCACCACCGCCACCGACGATCGAGAGTCTCTGATGTTACTGGAACAATTCGGCCTTCCCTTCAAATCGGTGGAAGGCGCAGCGTAGTACACCGGCCGTTTCTGGTGAGGAAAAACTGTGGCAAGTAAGTCAAAAATTGCGAAAGCGGTGCGTGAGCCAAAGTACAGCTCCCGTCAGGAGCGGCGCTGCAAGATGTGCGGTCGCCCGCGCGCTGTGTACCGCAAGTTTGGTATCTGCCGGATCTGTTTTCGAAAACTGGCCGACCAGGGTTTGATTCCTGGCGTTCGTAAGGCGAGCTGGTAGGGGAGCACCAAGAACTATGATGACCGACCCCGTCGCCGATATGCTCACGCGGATACGTAACGCGGTACGAGTAGAGCGGCCTTTTGCGGAAATGCCCGTTTCCAAGATCAAACGAGGATTGGCTGATGTGCTAAAGCGCGAAGGTTATATCTGGGACTGGCAGGAAGTCGAATCCCAACCGATCAACCAATTGCGGATCGAGCTCAAATACGGTCCCAATGGCGAACGGGTAATCCAGAAAATCCGTCGTGTCAGCAAGCCAGGTCGACGCATCTACCAGAAAGCGGTAGGGCTCAGGCCGATCCTCAACGGGCTGGGAATATCGATTATCAGCACCAGTGGCGGTGTGATTAGCGACCGCGAGGCACGCAGCAAGAACGTGGGAGGGGAAGTGCTTTGTGAAGTATGGTGATTCGCGTCCAAACGTGGTGTTCGAGGCAGGGCCTTTGCACCCCGTTTGCTGAGGCTTCCGCACACCGTTTCGTAACGGGTAGATAGACGTAATGGGTAGGTAGACAATGTCACGTATTGGTCAAAAACCGGTAGATGTACTCGATGGCGTCACGATCTCCATCAGTGACGAGACGGTCTCGGTAGAGGGGCCCAAAGGGAAGCTGGCCTACAAGCATCGGCCGGAGATCGCGGTCACACTCGATGAAGCCCAAAAGCAGATTTGTGTCAGCCGCAAAGCCGATGATCGTTTTTCTCGCGCCTACCACGGACTGACAAGGTCGCTCATCAACAACATGGTGATCGGCGTCAAGGAGGGATACGAGAAGCGTCTGGAAATTGTCGGCGTCGGATATATCAGCGTCATTGAAAAGAACGTGTTACAGTTGCGAGTAGGATTTGCGAACCAAATTGATAAGCCCATCCCCGCCGAATTGGAGGTTACCTGCCCGGACCAGA
>PADE01000163.1 GCA_002702965.1 Planctomycetaceae bacterium | reverse complement strand
TTTCTACTCGCCAGGAACCACGACGGCGAGATTCTTGACTTCCACGCACTGCGCCACACCTGTGGCGCATGGCTGGCGGTCACCGGCGCGCACCCCAAGGTGGTGCAAACGATNATGCGGCATTCGACCATCACNCTGACGATGGACACCTANGGGCATTTGTTCCCCGGACAAGAGGCCGATGCNGTGGCNCGGATGCGGGATGTGTTTGCGGNNGACCTGCCCGNGGCCGGGCGGGCCACCGGAACGGACNACGCNACCGNGANANGCNANCNGNNGNGCGCNGCNNCTGGCGCAGCNNNCAGNACGCNNNNCGNTGCNATCNGCTGCGACGCCGTGCGACCAGGACAAGACGGCGACAGCGCAAAAGAATGCGCCCAAGCCACTGCAACTTGCGGACTTAGGCGACGGTGTGCGAGACGGTGCGAGCCACCGCCAGAGTGCCCCCTCAAGGACTCGAACCTTGAACCTACTGATTAAGAGTCAGTTGCTCTGCCAGTTGAGCTAAGGGGGCGTCGAACAAGTCGATAGCAAGAACCCATCGTACCCCGGATTCTCGGGCCCACAAGTGGCCCCTCGACGGGGCGCGGGCNGCGATTCTCACTCCGGAGACTCCATCNCTAACTGCCTCATCTTGCGGTACAGGTTCGAGCGATGCAGACCGAGTTGACGTGCCGCCTCGGTCATGTTTCCGCGCGCGCGGTCGATGCACTGGCGAATGTACTCGCTCTGAAACTCACGCGTCACGTCGTTCAGCGACCCGCTCAGCGACAGCAGACCCGGCTCGGGCACCGGGGAGAGAATAAACGACAGATCCTCCGCGTCGATCCGATCTCCGCTCGTGAGATAGGCCAGGCGTTCCATCAGGTTGCGCAACTCGCGCACGTTGCCCGGCCACGTGTGCCCCGCCAAGCGGCGCCGCGCAGCAGCCGAAAAACGAGGCTGCTCACGACCCGCCTGGACGCAAAACTGCGCCAGAAAATACTCGGCCAATTCCAAGATGTCCGCTTCCCGATCGCGGAGTGCGGGCATCTCGATCGTCACCACGTTGAGGCGAAAATAGAGATCCTCGCGAAACCGCTTGTCGCCCACCATCTCGGCCAGGTTCTGATTGGTCGCCGCGATCACTCGAGTGTCCGTGTAAATCGATCGCGAACCACCCACGCGGACCACGACCTTCTCCTCCAGAACCCGCAGCAACTTGGCCTGGCCGTTGAGGCTCATGTCGCCGATCTCATCGAGAAATAACGTACCGCCAGACGCCAGCTCGAACTTCCCTTCACGGGTTTCGTGCGCGTCGGTAAAAGCTCCCTTTTCGTGCCCGAACAGCTCGCTCTCCAACAGGGTTTCAGTGAGCGCCGCGCAATTGACCGCCACGAACGGATCGTTGCGGCGCTGGCTCAGGTAGTGGATCTGCTGGCTGACGACCTCCTTGCCCGTTCCATTCTCGCCCAGTACCAGGACCGCCAGTTCGGTGTCGGCCACTTTCTGGACGGTCGATCGGAGCGCCTCGATGGCCGCACACTGACCGATGAGCTGCGCTTTCGAGGCCGCCTGGTCGGTCATCTGGTTCCGCGTCTTTAACAACTGCTCGTGTTGACGCGTCGCCTCCAGCGCAATCGCCGCGTGCGCTGCGAGCTCGGTTAACGCCTCCTCATCGCTATTGGTAAAGCGGCCCTCCCGTTTGTTGATCATCTCGAACACACCCAGCCGCCGTCCCCCCTCACTCTGGAGCGGCACACACAGCAGCGAACGTGTTTCGAAACCGAGTTGGCGATCCACGTGGCGGTCGACGTCGCTCTGATTCTCGTCGACGTCCACCCGCCGCGATTCTCCGCTGGCTAATACCTGACCGACGATTCCCGCATCGTCAGGGATCTCCAATTGCCCGCCGTCGACACCCAAGGCGGGTCTACCGACGAGTATTTTCTTGGGCCGGTCCCAAAGAAAAATACTGGCGCGTTCGGCATCCAGCAAACGAGTCGAAGCTTCGGCAATCTGGGTCAAAAGGGAATCGGTCTCGCGCGCCTGTTGCCAGCCGGCCGCGATCTCCAGAATCGCCTCGAGCCGTAAGATCCGTCGCTGGGCAGCCAGGCGCTCGCGCACCCACCGCAGCGCCTGATACAAACCGGCGGCGAGCTCGACGCTGTGCGAGTCGGCGGAGGCCGGCTCGTGTAAGGCCAGGATTTCATCCACCTGCTGGCCCGTTCCGAGCGGAGTGACCCACCAATCTCCCAAAACCACGACTTCCTGCCGATCGAGCGACTCGCTGAGCAGATCCTCGCTCACTTTCCCGCGACGCCCGACCTGCGCCACCGTGCGCCAGCTCCCCCTGTCAGCCCGTGACAGAACGGCACCGCTGGCACTCGCTACAGCACAACACGCGTCCAGTGCCGTCGCCAGAAATGCCTCGAGGGTGTCGGATTCGGCGGCGGTGCGAAACAGCCGACCGGCGAACGCGGAACCCGCGTCGGAGAGTTCGTCCATGGGGGTCTGCTCAGTGGCGGGACTCGACGGATGTACTCTGATTGGTTGCGCCGTGGTGCGATTGTCATCAACTCGATACGCGCATGCAATCGTCAGGCTCAAAACAATCTGCTAAAATCGCCGTGGTGCCTGCCGGCGCGACCCTTTCCACAACCACCCAGCGTATGCCACGCATTCCCATTGATGTTGTGTGCGGTGGGCGCGCGGTGTTTCTGCTCAACGCCGCGGCTCGGTTCGAGGGACCACGAGACGTTCGCACTACCAGCGGGCACCCCGTGCCGGGCGCCTGAGTCCAGGCATCAGGGCCGTTATGCAAAACGAAGGTGGCGACGCGCTCGCCGACCTGCCACGCGGCCGGTTTACTGACGAGCCAGTTATTCACAAGGAAGCTAGGATGGGACTGTTTGAGGGGAAAAAGGGCGTTGTGCTGGGTGTTGCCAACGATCGCTCGATCGCCTGGGCGATCGCCAAGGAGATCTTGGAACAGGGGGGCGAGTGCGGCTTTACCCACCTGCCGGACAAACCGGAGGACGCCAAACAGAAAAATCGCCGTCGCGTATCCCGATTGACGGACCAATACNAAAGCGCGCGGTTTCTGATTCCGATGAATGTCCAGCAGGACACGGACGTGGCGACCGTCATGGCCACCGCCGCCGACACGTTCGGCAAGATCGACTTCCTGTTGCACTCGATCGCCTTTGCATCGCTCGATGATCTACGCAGCGATACCGTGGAAACAAGTCGAGAGGGTTTCAAGCTGGCGATGGAAATTAGCGCTTACAGTTTGCTGGCTGTTTCCAACGCCGCCAAGGACATCATGAATCCATCCTCAGCGATCGCCACGATGACCTATTTTGGTGGGGAAAAGTGCGTGCCAGGTTACAACGTGATGGGAATTTGCAAAGCCGCACTCGACGCCGCGGTCCGTTACCTGGCCTACGATCTCGGACCGCGCGGCATCCGGGTCAACGCCATTAGCGCGGGTCCTCTGAAGACACTCGCCAGTTCCGCAGTCGGCGCCAAAGGGATGGAAGCGCTGTACAAACACATGTCACCGTTGGGACGCAATATCACCCACGCCGAAGTCGGTCGCGTAGGAGCCTTCATGCTGTCGTCGATGTCCGAGGGCATTACCGGTGAGCTCCTGCACGTGGATGCAGGTTACAACGCGATGGGGTCACCCGGCCGGTTGCTCGATCAACTCGCGTCGAACAAGTAATCGNGCGACCACGGTGGGCCTCACTCGGTATCCCGGCGACGGGGCCCGATTCGAGGCCCGGCTGAAGCCTCCCTGTGATGGCATATCCGCAAATGATCGCCCCGACATTCACACGCAAGAAGCTCGGACCGCCGTCGCTACACCCTCTTGAAAGCCAAGTCGTGGTTCGCCCCCCCACCGCGATTGCAATCGCAGTTATCGAGCAGGGCCAGCAGCTGTTGATCGGACCGCGCCCCGACAATCTGCCGCTGGGCGGCCGCTGGGAGTTCCCCGGGGGGAAAGTGGAACCGGGTGAAACCCCGCCCGAGGCGGCGGTTCGTGAGTGCCTCGAGGAAACCGGACTGGCCATCGAGGTCAGCCACGTTTTGGGGCGCCACCGTCATGAATACGAACACGACCATGTCGACCTGTACTTCTACGCCTGCCGGACGGTGGATGCATCCGCCCAACCCAAAGCCCCGTTTCAATGGGTGCCGCGGATGCAACTGGCCGAGTACCGCTTCCCCGAAGCCAATCGCGAAATCGTCCTGCAGTTGCTGGCCCAGGCCTGAGTCTCCGCCGAGGATTCTTGACCGGTGTCAATCTGGCTGCGACACTGCCTCGTGCGGCGTTTGTGGTCCCAATGTCTGACGATGAAGAGGAATCGATGGCTCGCACCTTCAAGGAAATGCTGGCGACGGATGAACTGATCCGTGTCTTCGCCCTCGGCCGAATTCCCAACCCGATCATTGTCGAGATGTTTGGTCTGGCTGGAAAATTCCACGGCTTCTGGTTGGACCAGGAACACACACAGCTTTCGACCGACCAGATCATCAACCTGTCTCTGGCGGCNCGCGCCAATCACTTTGACTCCTTCGTCCGGGTCCCTCCGACCGGTTACTGGCAGGTCACCCAGTGCCTCGAAGCGGGCGCCGGCGGCGTGATGGCCGCCCAGATCCACACCGCCGACCAGGCCCGCGAATTTGTCTCCTGGTGTAAATTCTCTCCCCAGGGTACGCGCGGTCTCAACGCCGGTGGCCGGGACGCCGATTACACCCACAAACCCCCGGCCCAGTTCGTGGAAGACGCCAACCGCGATCATTTTGTGGCGATCCAAATCGAAACGGCCGGCGCGGTCGATGAGGCCGACGCGATTGCTGCCATCGACGGCGTCGATCTGCTGTTTGTGGGTCCAGCCGACCTCTCGTTGGCGCTGGGTGTGGTGGGCCAGTTCCACCACGACACCCTGTGGGATGCAATCACCACCGTATCCGAGGCCTGCAGCCGACACGGCAAGGCATGGGGGTGCGTCGCGCCTGATCCCCCGTTCGCCGATCGCGCTGTCGAACACGGCTGCCGCATGCCGACACTCGGTAACGAAATGCACGTCTTGAGAAAAGGCATCGAAGCCTTCCACAGCGCCTTTGAAAACCAGTTTGGATAATCGGTACAGCACATCATGCAGGCGAAAGAAATTAAGCCCGGCGCGGTCGTCAACTACAGCGGTGCCCCCGTCCTGGTCGAATCGGTTTCGGTCCAGACGCCTTCGGCCCGCGGTGCCGCCACTCTCTACAAATTTCGCGGACGGCAATTGGTGNCCAAGCAGAAGACCGATATCACACTCAAAGGGGGAGAGTCACTGGAAGCTGCTGACTTCGAACGCCGCCCGGTCAAATTGATGTACAGCGACACGACACACATCCATTTGCTCGATCAATCTGACTACAACCAGTACTCGCTGGAGCTGGCCGAAGTCGANCGCGAACGACCGTACGTCACCGAAACGCTGGAGGGGATGCTGGCGTTGATNTACAACGAAGAGTGCGTGGGGCTNCAGTTGCCGACCNCCGTGGAACTCGTCGTCACGCAATGCGACCCGGGCATTCGAGGAAACTCGGCGACCAGTCGTACCAAGCCGGCAACCCTGGAAACCGGACTCGTCGTTCAAGTCCCCGAGTATCTGTCGGAGGGAGAACGGATCAAAGTCGACACGCGCACCGGTGACTTTATTTCACGGGCTTGATTTCACGGGCTTGAGACGCGCCCTCATAACCCCTAGCGGTCGACGTCGGCCCAACGCTCGGCGAGGTCACCGCGCTGGCTGCTGCAGAGGGGCGCGCCAACGGTGGGTCCGGCGGTCCGCCAAGCCGGTTTGTCCAACCAGCCGCGCACCGGTTCGCGGGAAACCGCACAGCACGGTTGCTCCGCCCCGGTGACAAGCGGCCTCTTGACAAGCAGCGGCGTTGACCATCGAGCGACTAACCGCCGGCGATCATCTCGGGTGGCACCTGCTGGGTCTCGCTGTACCCTCGATTGACACAGGTCAAGTTGTCCTGCACCACCCGTTCACCACGTTTTCCGAAATACTTGCGAAGCGCCTTTTCGACCCCCTCCATCACCTGATCGTCACCCATCCCACTCGTCTCGGCGTAGGGAGTCAATTTGAGGAAAGCACCGAGGGTCACGATTCCCTGCATCCGCATCTGCAAGTCGGCGACCGAAGCAACTTCGCGCGCGATCTGTACCGTATCGCAGAAGTAGATCCGCACCTTCTTTTCGCGGACCGTCACCTTGTGGTGTTTGGGAATGCGTTTCCAAACCTCGGCCGGATCGGAATGCGAAGACTGCATGAAGACGGCGCCCTCATCGACCAATCCGGAAAACGGATTGGCCAGGATGGCGTTCACATCGTTCAGAATCAACAGGTCGATGAATTCCAATTCGCTGTGGGTCTTAATGTGGTCATCGCCGATCGTCAGGTAGTAGGTAGTCGGCAGCCCCTTCTTCTCTGATCCATATTTGGGGTAAGCCTGCACGTCTTTGCCAAACACCTGTCCCGCAATCCGGGCAATCACCTTGTTTGTGGTCACCGATCCAAAACCGCCCACCGAGTGGCCACGCATGGAAAAACCGCCCATCGGACGCAGGTCCGGGTCGTCGGTCCGCTTGAGAGAAAGCGCGTGGTCGACACCCACACAGAAAAAATCCTGCCCATCCTTATCCTTTGCCATGTTGGCGAAGGCCGCGATGATGTCCGCGGGGCGGACATCACGGCTGCCCAAACCCGCAGCGCCGTGGTAAATGCGCGGAATGCGGTCGATCTGCTCGTGCTCCATTTGGCCGCTGATCGCATCGCAAAAAGCCGCTTTGATTTCCCGAGTGAGGTGGTTCCCGGTACTCGACAACGGGTCGTCCATCCGCTCAAAAACGGTCACCGCCTTGCAATCTTTCAACACGTCCACAATTCGATGCATCGGGAACGGACGAAAACAAACAACGGTCACACAACCGGCTTTGACCCCCTGCTCGCGGAGATAATCGACCGTGACTTCGGTCGTCTCCATATAGCCTCCTATGCCGATCAGGATGTACTCGGCATCCTCACATCGGTAGGGCAGTAGGAAGTCGTACTTTCGCCCGGTCTTCTTGTGGAACAACTCGAAGGATTCTTCGAGCGCCGGTGCCAGGCGTTCGTAGTACCAGCGTTGGGCAATCTTGCCCTTCATATACGCATCCTGATTCTGTACGACACCCGACATCACGGGATTTTCGGGGTCCATCAGATTCATCAGTTTATCTGTGGGCGGACCGATGAATTCCTTCATAAATTCCGGCTCGGTCAAAAGCACGGTCTCCACTGTGTGCGTCGTCAGGAATCCGTCTTGAACATTGAAGAACGGCGTGTTGGAAGCCTCCGCCGCGCGCCGCGTGATGAGTGCCAGGTCACCTGCTTCCTGTGCATTTCTGGCAAACAACATGCCCCACCCAACGTCGGCAACACTCATCACGTCGTCGTGGCCGGCGTGCACGTTTAGCGAGTGGCTCGTCAGCGCACGGGAACCGATGTGAAACACCACGGGCAGCCTCTTACCGGCAATCGTGTACAGCACCTCCTTCATCAGAACGAGGCCCTGACCCGAGGTAAAATTCGTCACCCGTCCACCCGCTAGGGCAAAACCCTCACAAAACGAGGCGGAGGAGTGTTCGCTCTCGGGCTCCATGAAGATCAGCGGTTCGTCCCAGAGGTTGGTTCCACCATTCTGGACGGACGCATTGAACCCGCTTCCCATCGTGGTGGAACTGGTGATCGGATACGCGCCCGTCCCCTGAGAAACCCGGATTTCCGCCCAGACCACCGCTTCGGCACCATCACACGTATCGGGAATTCCCGGGTATTCATATTTCGATTCGGTTGAGTCCTGTTCAGGAACAAGGGTGACCCCTTCATCCGTCGGTTTGACCACTCGCGGCTCAACGGTTGCTTGACTCATCGCGTCTCTTTCTGGGAAGTTCTCCGCATCCGGGCGACCGGTACGAGGATGACGGCCTGTCCCGAGGTTCCCGGGACAACGGACCATGTGGCCACTTGGCGGGCAAACCCGTTCGCAAGCAGCCGCATGAAGGGGAATGTGAGATTATAACTCGTGGCGGCGAACTGCGGTACGGTACAGGTTCGGTCAAACCACCGCAAACCGAACTCGCCGGCTCGCTGTTGGGGAGGCCTTGGCGTGTCCATTTGATGATGCAAGTTGCACATTCATAAGTACTTATGATCTATCTCGAGGGCCGCCGACCGATTCCGGTGTGGATTGACTCGACCGTGTCTGCGGATAAACTCCCAGACGGCTCGCGATGTGATCCGCCGCGTTGCCCCGCTTCCGAGATTTTGTGACTGATGCCGAAAGGAGTCCTCATGTCGCTCGTGCAAGCCGAAGAAGTCCTCGTTGTTCCCGCCACCCTACTCCACCAGCTGGGGTATTTTCAAGGATTTTCGCGGGACGTTGACCGCTACCTCGATGCCCTGCTCAGCCCCGAACACACGAGCTACCGTCGCCGCGGTGAGATGGAATCCGACCCGAACTTCAAACAGCTAATCCCGTATGTGATTTTCCGCCATCGGGATGAGCAGGGACAAGTGTTTGTCTTCCGCTATACCCGCGGCAAGGGTCAGGGCGAGCAACGCCTGCACCAGAAACACAGCGTCGGGATTGGCGGCCATATCTCTTCGGCCGATGCGGTCGAAACAAACCCGTACGAAGAGGGGATGCGGCGAGAATTGGAGGAGGAGGTGCTGATCGACACCCCCTATACGGCCCGTTGCGTCGGGTTGATCAATGACGATGAAACCGATGTCGGAAAAGTGCATTTGGGGGTCGTCCACATCTTCGACGTGGAAACCCCTGACGTCGCGCCCCGCGAAGAGGAGATCATCCACGCAGGATTTGTCCCGGTACAGCCATTGCTGTCGAACCTAGATGGCTTCGAATCGTGGTCTCAAATCTGCCTGCCGGCGTTGTTCGGCGACCAATAGATCGACACACCCCGGATCGCCGGTGAACATTTCCAATCAAACCGTGTACTGGCAAACCGTGTACTGGCAAACCGTGTCCTGGCTCGTGATGCTTGCGCCTTCTGTGTGGTAGCGGTGAATGGTCAATACTCCCGTCTATATGGACAATCACGCGACCACGCGCGTCGATCCCCGTGTCCTGGAGGCGATGCTCCCCCTGTTCGACACCGCCTTCGGTAACGCGGGGAGCACGAGCCATTGTTTTGGCTGGAGCGCGGCGGAGGCGGTCGACGCAGCCCGCCACTCGATCGCCGACCAGATCGGTGCCAGCGAGCGAGAGATCGTCTTTACCAGCGGTGCTACCGAAAGTAATAACCTCGCACTCCGCGGTGTCGCCGAGCGACCGGCGCGACGGGGGGACCATCTGATCGGTGTGGTCACTGAACACAAAGCGGTCTTGGACCCGCTACACCGCCTGGCGCGGCGCGGCGGCGAACTCACGCTACTCGGCGTGCAGGATCACCGGTCCAGCTGCCCCGGCCGAGTGGACCTCGATCAGTTGGCCGATGCGGTGCGTGACGACACGGCGCTGGTGTCGGTGATGCTCGCCAATAACGAGATCGGTGTCCTGCAACCGATGTCTGAAATCGCGGCGATCTGTAAACAGCGTGGGGCCTTGCTGCATACCGACGCCACCCAGGCGGTCGGCCGTGTCGCCGTCGATGTCGAGGCGTTGCAAGTCGATCTGATGAGCTTCTCAGGACATAAACTGTACGGTCCCAAAGGCGTCGGTGCACTCTACGTGCGGCGTCGGTCCCCCGGCGTTCGACTCGATTCGCAGATCGATGGCGGAGGTCAGCAGCGCGGCCGCCGCAGTGGGACGCTCAACGTTCCCGGCATCGTCGGCCTGGCAACCGCGCTGCAGCTGTGCAACGAAGAAATGACCACCGAATCGACTCGCTTGTGCGCCGATCGCAATCATCTCTACCATGGCCTGTGCGATGCCCTGGATGAGGTAGCGCTCAACGGTCCCCCGCTGGAGGAACCCGCCTGGCGACTGCCCGGAAACCTGAATTGCAGCTTTGCCGGAGTGGACGGCGAGGCACTGATGATGAGCATGCGCGATCTGGCGGTCTCCAGTGGCAGCGCTTGTACTTCGACGAACCCCGAACCGAGCCACGTTTTGCGGGCGCTTGGAGTCAGCGATGACTTGACGCGTGCCAGCTTGAGGTTTGGGCTGGGGCGTTTCAATAACCGGGCCGAAGTCAATTTTGCCATCCAGACCGTTGCCGAAACGGTCGATCGACTGCGTCGCATGCGCAGCTTGTCCTGAACCGATCCCGGCCGATCCAACATGAGTATTCTCGACACGATTGTGGCGACCAAACGCGAGCAGATCGCGGTGGCCAAGGCGCATCAGCCGGCGGCCCAGCTACAGTCAGCGCTGCGCGATGCCCCCCCGCCGCGCGACTTTTTTCAGTCGCTGGCCGCCCCGGGACCGATCAAGCTGATCGCAGAAATCAAAAAGGCGAGTCCTTCCAAAGGTCTGATTCGAGCGGATTTCGACCCCGTCGAGATCGCCCAAGCGTACGCGCAAAACGGCGCGACTTGCATCAGCGTGTTGACCGACACACCCTACTTTCAAGGGAGCTTGGAAGACCTGCGGGCGGTCCGTGCGGCGGTCGATTTACCCTTGCTGCGGAAGGATTTCATTCTCGATCGGTACCAGTTGCTGGAAGCCCGCTCGTGCGGTGCCGACGCGGTATTACTGATTGCTGAGTGCCTTGACGATTGTGCGCTGCGAGGACTACACCAGGACGCGTTGGAATTAGGGCTGACTCCCCTGGTCGAGTTCTATGAAACGCAGAACCTGGAGCGCGTGCTCGAGGCCGGGGCCACCCTGGTGGGGGTCAATAACCGTAATCTGCACACCTTCCAGACCGATCTGGAACACACGCTCTCGATGCGTGACAAGATCCCTCCCGAGTGTCTTTTGGTGGGGGAAAGTGGGATTCACTCCCGCGCCGACGCGGTGCGGTTGGAACAGGCCGGCGTCGACGCCGTGCTGGTCGGCGAACACCTGATGGCGAGTTCCGACATCGCGGCCGCCGTGCGGCGTTTGCTGGGGGACGGCGGCGAGCCGTGAGAGACCCTCGGCCGCAGGCGGATAGCACAACCGCGTGGTCGCCGCCGATGCGGCCACTCCACAAGAGGATGCCCGCGCCCCGCCGGGACACCCGGCAATCCGCACTCGAAATCGCCGAGCGGGCAGGAAAACGTCGATTCAGTTTGAATCGGTGGCCGATCAACTAAAATAAAACCCGCAGGCTGGCCCGCGCCGAGAACCCGATTTCCCGACCCAGCAGAACGCGGCAGAACTCCTCGGCCAGACCAACCGTAATGAACGCCGGGCCGGGCTCCGGGCGAGCGACCCTGTCCGCAGGCCGCAGCCGCCATCCGGACTTCGGGCGAGCTCGATGTTTCACGGCGGTGTGCCGCAACGGACGAACTTTTACAAGTGGAGTGGGTGACATGTCGGTGCTCGAATCAATTTCCACGATCAACAGTTTGGTGCGCACGCTCCTGATCCTCGCGGTGGTCGGAGGCGCGGGGATGCTCAGCTTTGAAATCTACCAGAGCATGCACGAACGGGAAGCCGAACAGGAAGAACTAAAAGAGGCCCAAACGCGCCGCAAAGCCGCTGAAGAAGAATTACAGACGGCTTCCAAACAGTTGGCATCCGTACAAGCCAATCTGAAACGGCAAACCGCGCAAATCGACGAACTCAAGAGCGAGGCCCGGGAGCAAGAGCTTCGCTATCGGCGTCTCGATACCGCGATGCGTTTGCTCAAGGTCGATCGCCGCGCCGCGCGCCTGACGGTCATCAAGCAAGAGAAAGATGAAGAGAGCGACTCGATCGTCTCGGAAATTGAGTTTGTCGAGATCGATGACCGCGGCGAGGCGGTCGCCAAAACCCAACGGCGGTTCGTGATCAAGGGGGAGCTGGTCTACATCGACAGCTGGATCGTCAAGTTCGATGATAAATATGTCGAACAGTCAGACCTCCATCGATCGACTTCGTTGGTGTTGTTCAAGAGGATTTTTGGAGACAAGCAGAGACCCGTCGATGGGTTTGCCCTCGATCAGGAGGGTGTCGCCCCCCGCGTCTACCGCCGTGACGATCAATCCAACGAACTGGAAACCAAGATCTTCGAGGACTTCTGGTCGGTCGCCAATGACAACGAAAAACAGCGCGCGTTGGGGATTCGAGCAGCGCACGGAACGGCCGACTATATCAAGGTCGAACCGGAAAAATCCTACCGCGTCGAGATCCGCGCGTCGGGCGATGTGACCATCGTTCCCGACGACACACCGCCGCCGAATCGTGCGCCCAGCGGCTGATGTGGAGACCTTCATCCGCAGCGCCCTTGAGCACCGCGCGCCGCTGCGTATCAGAACAGCGCGGCGCTCGGTTGATGGCCAAGCTCCTGTACGCGGCCGCGGTCTTCTTGTTCCATCGAGGCCTTCTCTAAGCGGGCCGCGACCAGTGACCGGTGGTAGTGAATCACCGCCAGTGATCGGCAAAAGGATCGCCGCTGGCGCTCCAGTTCGCGCACATCGGTCGACTTGCCACGCTGGACCAGCAGCCAGTCTTCGGCCATCGCCTCGGCGATCTCCACCGCCAGATTGAGATCCCGGAAGGCGAACGCATGTTCCTCGCGCTGGAAGTGTAAGAACCCTCGTGTATCGATCACCATGGCATACCATCGCATCCGCTCGATCAAGGTCATCTTGTCCGGTAAAGGTCGCCGTTCCCACTCCGCCAGGCTGCTCCCAAACTCGTTCTCGATGCGGTCCTGTTCCGCGGTAACCTGAGCTTGTAGGTCTGCCAGCTGGTCGTCGACCGGTTGTCGCGGCGATTGTCGACCGTCTCCGGTCCGCCGCAGCCGTTCGAGCTGCTTGCGGAAGACCAACAGACGGTGATACGAGGCCTGGCAGCGCTCGTCGTTTAAGATCTGGATGCGGCGTTTCAGATCGTCGCGTTTCACCACCCCCTTCTCCTCTTCGAGTTGTCGAGATCTGGTTTCCAGGCGAGCCTCCAGTAAGCGGTCCGCGGCGATTAACTTCTTCAGCGCCTCCTGGTGGTCTCCTTGCAGAAAACAAAGGGAGGCGTAATCACTCAGAATACCGGCGTCGCCACCCAGCGCGACAACCGCCGCCTCGACCTGGATCAAGGCTCCGTCCAAGTCGGTTTTGGTCAGCGCGTGGTAGTAGGCGACTCCGTTGAGAACCACAGCGCGGTGCGCTTCACCGGGANACGTGTCGGCTTGTTGAAACGCGTCGAACCCCTGTTGGGCAGCAGCGACCGCCTGGTCATGACGTCCCAGGGTGATCAGTAGATCGGCTCGCTGAAAATGATCCCATGTGTCCAAGCTTTGGTGTGCGGCGAGCCGCTCGTATTCCACCAGCGCCGCCTCGTATTGCTGCAGCGCGCGGTGGCACTCGGCGCGCCAACGGTAGAACTGAGGATCAGCCGCGTCGCGGGCAATCGCGTCGTCGAAGTGGGCCAGGGCGCCCTGCGGATTCCCGTCGAGTTGCTGTTCCCGGCCCGCGGCCGCGTGCCACCGCGCCAACTCCGGTGAAAACTGAAAAATCCCCAAGATCACATAGGGGAGGACGATGCCGGCCAGCACAATCCAGGGCCAATGCGGCAGCAGGTACCAGGGGAGGGGCCTTCGTTGCGAAGAATCCGGAACCCGCGGCATCGGTGAGGAATCAGTCATCGGTTCAAGATCTTCACTACGAGTTGACCATCCGGCACCCAAGCTATCCTCAAGAGGTCATCCGACCCGTCGGGACGNCGCGGCCATTGCCGGTCGCTCTCGGGGATCAGCCAATCGACCAACCGCCCTTTCAACTCAGGTGCCGTGTCCACCATGGGCTGGAAGAAAAATTAGCCGGCCGGAGCGGTGCTGGCAACCGGCAGACCCGCTGCGCACGACGTCCGGATCTTTTTGACGGCGCGCCCCGCGGTCCGTTTCGACCGCCGACCCNACCGCCTGGCTTGCAAGCCTCTGGGGAGATTGTCAAGATTGGGGCGCGTGCCTGGATGCACTGTGAATGGACTCTGGTTGGAGGAACCCGCCGATGCCGCTGTTTGAAATCGAAACCGATGCGCACATCATCGTCACTTGGGCAGAGGGTCAGGAAGATGCGAAAAAAGTGGTCCACGCGGCGTACCCCAATGACGATGTCATTCGCATGACCCGGCGCCCGCGCGATACGTGGGTGATCTCGAAATCGGCACTCGGTTTGTTGGACGATGAGAGCCCCTGTCACGTGGCCCGNGACTGCCTGTCCAAAGCCAGTGGCGACAAAGTACACGCCATCCGCCGCTATATGCACGAGACGGGTGCGGACCTCGACGCCGCCCGCAAGGTGATCGAGTCGAACATGGTGATGGGGTGGTAGGGCGACGGTAGCGATTTCCAGCCCTCGTAACCAAGCCCTCGTAACCAGATGTCCCCAAACGCATGCGAATCACTCTGAAATCGACCTGGCTGGGGCTCCGTAATTCGGTCTTGCGCATTCCTTTTCGCTACGGCTCTGCCTGTCTCACACGCTGTCCCCAGGCGGTCCTCCAGGTGACCATCCAGGCCGCCGGACAAACCCAAACCGGCTACAGCGGCGACTGCCTGCCACCCAGCTGGTTCGACAAGACGCCCGGACGGGGATTTGCGGAGCAGATCGAAGACATGCTGGAGGTCATTGGCCAATCCGTCGTGGCCTTCCAAGACTGCTTGCGGCGGCCCACGGCGCTGTTTCCCACCTGGCTGGAAGTCGACCGCGAACTGCACCGGCAGGCCGCCGACCGCGGCCTCCCCGCGCTGCTGGCCAGTTTTGGTGTCAGTATGGTGGAACGGGCGCTGATGGATGCGATTGCCCGTCTGGCGGATGTCGGTTTTGCCGCGGCCGTGCGCTCCAACCTGTTCGCCATCCGGGCCGGCGAGGTCCATGCCGAGTTGGACGGACTCGAGCCGAGCGACTGGTTACCCCGTCAACCGCGGCGGCGTGTGTACGTGCGACACACGGTCGGACTAGCCGACCCGTTGACCGACCAAGACGTCGCGCCGCACGACCGTCTGGACGATGGATTTCCGCAAACGTTGGAACAGTATCTCAAGGAAACCGGCATCCGGTACCTGAAGATCAAAGTCGCCAACGACCTGGCAGGCGATCTGCTTCGGCTACGCACGATCGCGGCGCTTCTGCGGCAGATACGCGGCAGCGACTACTCGGTAACGCTGGATGGGAACGAGCAGTACAAGCGGGCCGATGATTTTCTCGCGCTGATCGATGCCATGGGATCGGATCGGCAACTCGAGACGCTGTGGCAAAACGTGTTGGCGATCGAGCAACCACTCGATCGCCACGTCGCCCTGCAACCGGAGCANTGNCGCGGACTCCGCGAACTGGGGCGGCGCAAACCGGTCATCATCGACGAGTCCGACGGAGACAACCACGCTTACCCCCGGGCCGTGGAACTGGGTTACCGCGGGATCAGCAGCAAAAACTGCAAAGGGCCCATTCGCAGCCTGCTCAACGCCGGACTGACTTGGCTGTACAACGATCGGGGCGCACGGCAGGACTTTCTGATGACCGGCGAGGATCTCTGCTCGGTCGGTGTCGTTCCGGTACAGGCAGATCTGTGCCTGGCCTCGACACTCGGTCTGGAGCATGTCGAACGCAACGGCCATCACTTTCATCCGGGTCTGAGTTATCTGTCGGCGCCGGAGCAGCAGGCTGCCTGGCGAGCGCACCCGGATTTCTACACGCAGCAAGCGGGCCGCATCGCGCCCCACCTGGTGGACGGGCAATTCGACATCGGCTCGCTGCACTGCCCCGGCTTTGGGTTCGCCGCAACACCCGACCTGGCGGCGATGACGGCAGCCGATCAATGGCAATTCGAATCGCTCGGATTGCCGGTCTGAGAGCGATCGACACCGTCGTGCGGTCGATCGGCGCGGGCGGTCCGTTCAGCGATCGCCGATGCGCCGCGATACCCGCAGGCGACTCGGTGCAGGCGGTTGACGCTGATCCGCCGCTCGGAGCCGACGCTGCGCCTTAAGACGCACCGCGGAGGCGGCGGNGACGAAGCGACTGTGGACTGCTGGCTGGATCTTCGTCAGACGCGGACACAATTGCCGCAGGCCTTCCCACTGTGTCTCGGCCGCTCTTGAGATCTCGCCCACAAATCGGTTGGTCTCCAGGAAATTGCGATCGGACGCGGTGCCCATCAAGGGGTAGAGCGTCTTGACAACCAGGTCCGCCGCCGCGTTGTCGAGTCGCGCAAACACGTCCAAACGGCTACTGACGTAGAGCCGTCCACGATCGGAGCTCGTGAAACCGGTCGAGAGCACCGCCACGCAGCGGCCCACGATCCGTTGTTTCAGCAGCGGACCTTCGTAGTAACCGACCGCGTAATAGACATGGACATTCCGGGTGCCGTAAACCAGCTCCAGGTTACCCGTCGTGCCGGCGCCATCGACGACCCGCATTGTGTAGTCTCCCGTCCGCTCCAAGTGCAGATGGGTGATCCCCATCAATTGCCACATGTTGACGATGACTTCGGGATACCGCGCCAGGAAGATATACAGATCCGGATCGGAATCGACGATTTGCATCGGCAGTCGCCGATACATGGTAGGATGCTCGATCACGTCGAGGAGTTTCTGCCCCACCGGCGGGTGGATTTGGTCGAACGGAATCGCTCGAATCGCCTCCTGACGCGATTGACGGCTGCTGCTCGCCTCTCCCGGTGGTGGTGGGGCGGTGCGGGAAACCTGGCCGAATGCCGGTGTCAACCAGACCGCGACACAGCATGCCAACCACGCCATTCCCCGGCCGGCCAGTGGCCCACGAGAACGCACAACTGGGCCGCGTCGAAGCGAAAACAACAAAACAGAACTCCGAGAAAACAGCCTGTAGATGCCGACAGGAGTACCCATTGTTTAAGACTTCTTCGACCAATCGAACCATCAGCAACCAGTCTTTTCATCGACGCCAGCACCGCTAGCAGATCGCGCCGGCCCACCGCGCTCGACCCGGCTGCCTCCGGCACCCGGATCAAACCAGGGGCCGATTCCCAAACCGTGAGAGTGTGACCAGAATGGTGTTTTCTACCGCGCCGGCGCGGCTAGCTATCCGATCGGTGAATCGCAAGGGGAACAGGCCCCGGGAGACAACCGTCCGATGATTCTCATGGAATTCAGTATGTCGCCGCTCGACCAGGGACAGAGCGTCAGCAAACATGTCGCCCGCAGCCTGGAAATTGTCGAGGCCAGCGGACTGGATTACCGCTTTCACGCCATGGGGACCATCGTCGAGGGAGAGATCGACGAGGTACTGAACGTGCTGAAGCAATGCCACGAGGTGATGGCCACCCACTGCGATCGGATCGCCTGTTCCGCAAAACTGGACTTTCGCCGCGGCTACGAAAACCGACTGGAATCCAAAACGGCGAGTGTCGAGGCTAAACTGGGACGCAAACTGAAGAAATAACCTGCCAACTTGCGGAATTCGCGATGCGAAACACAGATGTTGCCATTATCGGCGGTGGCATCGTCGGGTTGGCCACCGCCTTTCAATTGTCCGACCGATTCCCCGATCTGGGGGTGGTGGTCCTGGACAAAGAAGCCGGCGTGGGGGCCCACCAGACCGGACACAATTCGGGGGTGCTGCATTCGGGGATCTACTATCGTCCCGGGTCGCTCAAGGCGCTCAACTGCCGCTCTGGAAAACTGGCCATGGAACGATTCTGCGAGCGCGAGGAGATCCCCTACGACGTTTGCGGAAAAGTGATCGTCGCCGTCGACGAGAGTGAACTACCGCGGTTGCAGAACATCTACCAACGGGGCCAACAAAACGGCGTCGACTGTCAAATCATCGGTCCCGAGCGGCTGGCCGAGCTCGAACCGCACGCCGCGGGAATTCAGGCCATCCACGTTCCCGAATCGGGGATCGTAAATTATCGACGCGTATGTGAACGGCTTGCCGAACGCGTCATCGAGCGCAACGGCGAAGTCATCACCTCGGCCCGGGTGCGGCGGATCGTGAAAGATCGAGAGCGAACCACCGTCGAGTCCACGGCAGGCGACGTGACCGCCCGCTATGTTGTCAACTGCGCCGGTTTGCACTGCGATCGCGTCTCGGCGATGAGCGGCGCCAAGTCGGACGCGAAGATCATTCCCTTTCGGGGCGAGTTCTATGAGCTCAAGCCCGAAGTGCACCATCTATGTAAGAACCTCATCTACCCCGTTCCAGACCCCCGTTTCCCGTTCTTGGGGGTCCATTTTACGCGGATGATCGACGGCGGTGTCGAGTGCGGCCCCAACGCGGTGCTGGCGTTTGCTCGGGAGGGATACCGCAAACTGGATTGCAATCCGCGCGACCTCCTGGAATCGCTAACCTATCCAGGGTTCCTCAAGCTGGCGGCAAAATACTGGCGCAAGGGGCTCGAAGAAATGTGGCGCTCGTTCAGTAAAGCGGCGTTCGTGCGGGCGCTATCGAGGCTGATGCCCGAGATTCGCACCGAGCATCTGGTCCCGGCGCGCTCCGGCGTCCGCGCACAGGCGGTCGCGCGCGATGGGGCGATCCTCGACGACTTCCTGATCCAGTTGTCCGGTTCGGTAATCAATGTCAACAATGCACCTTCGCCCGCCGCCACCTCGGCGCTGAATGTCGGCAACCTCGTGACGGACAAGTTGGCCGAACAGCTCGACTGAAGGCGGAACTTCTCGCGGACCGGGCAGCGCGGCGCTGGAAAAACGGCCGATCGGTGGGGTAGCTGCCTTTTCACGGGAGCGCACACGGGGTGTGCGGGATCTGGCCTCTGCCGTCCTCGATCCTATAATCTAGGGCACCGCGGCCGCTAAGCCACCGCCGTTCTGCAGACTGGATGTTCCATGGACGTTGCCCCTCCTGCCCAACTCGTCGCTCGGCTGCGCAACGTGCTGGGGCCAGACCGGGTGCTCACTGCGCGGTCGGATTTGATGGCCTACGAGTGCGACGGGTTCACGATCGAGAAAAACAGTCCCGACGTGGTGGTATTTCCGAGCAGCAGCGAACACGTTTCCGACATCGTCCGCGTCTGCAACGAATTCGACGTGCCGTTTATCCCACGCGGCGCAGGGACCAGCCTGGCAGGCGGTTGCTTGCCGGTCGGCGGGGGCGTGATGATCGTCTTGACGCGGATGAAGGAGATTCTGGAAATCAATCTTCGCGACCGTTACGCGGTCGTACAGCCGGGCGTCGTGAACGTCTGGCTGACCCAGGCTCTGAAGGAGACCGGGTATCACTACGCGCCCGATCCGTCGAGCCAAGGTGCCTGCACGATCGGAGGGAATGTGGCCACCAACTCGGGCGGGCCTCACACCTTGAAGTACGGGGTCACCGTGAACCACGTGCTGGGGCTGGAAGCGGTACTCGCCGATGGCCAGATCGTTCGCTTGGGAGGACCGGCCGAAGACGCTCCGGGCCTGGACCTGGTGGGGGCCATTGTCGGCAGCGAAGGGACGTTGGCCATCGTCACCCGGGTATGGGTGCGAATCACCCGCAATCCGCAGGGTTACCGAACGATGCTGGGGATTTTTGAGTCGGTGGAAGACGCCACCAACGCGATCAGTGAGATCATCGGTGCCGGGATTGTGCCAGCCGCGCTGGAGATGATGGACCAGGGTATTCTGGTGGCAGTGGAGGAGGCATTTGGATTCGGCTTCCCGCTCGACGCGCAAGCCGTGTTGCTGATCGAAGTCGATGGACTGGAAGCCGGCCTGGACCAGCAACGCGACGAAATCGACCGGTTCTGTAAGCAATGTGGTGCCCGTGAAGTGCGGCGAGCCGAAACCGTCAAAGAGCGCCAGCAACTCTGGAAAGCGCGCAAGCAGGCGTTTGGCGCAATCGGGCGACTGAGTTCCAGTTACTGCACGCAAGACGGTGTCGTGCCCCGCACGAAACTACCGCAGATCCTGGCCAGCATCACCGAAATCAGCCAGCGTTACGATCTGAAAGTTGTCAACGTGTTTCACGCCGGTGACGGGAACCTGCACCCGATCCTGCTGTTTGACGAACGCGATCAGCAGCAAGTCGCGCGGGTGCTAAAGGCCAGTGGTGAGATCCTGGAGGAGTGTCTGGCGTGCGGCGGAAGTGTCACCGGAGAACACGGCATCGGGGTCGAGAAGATTCGCTTCATGGAGCGGATGTTCTCCGCGGACGACTTGGCAGTGATGAGACGGCTGCGCGACTCCTTCAATCCACACAACAGGCTCAGTCCAGATAAAATGTTGCCCACCGCCGGAGCATGTGGCATGGAGCAAACGCATCCCGGTCGCCGCGCCGCCTTGTAACGGCAGAACTGAATTGTTGCTACCTTAACCACCGCTGGAAGCCACCGTTGACCGCGACACCTGACGAACTTCCACTCGAGGAAACGATCGACATCCGGGAGACGGCGGACGTCGCCACCGTGATTGCCGGCGCCTTTGCCAACAACCGGCCGCTCTACCCGATCGGCGGTGGTACCGCGCTGGCGTGGGGCCTGCCGGCCGTGCGTCCGGGGATCGGGCTGATGCTGGCCGGCTTGAATCGCGTCATCGACTACCCGGCGCGTGACATGACGATCACGGTCGAAGCGGGAATCACGATGCAGGCGCTGGCCCAACAACTGGCAACCGAAGGGCAACAATTTCCCGTGGACGTCCCCCAGGCGGCAGAGGCCACGCTGGGCGGCGTCGTAGCGACCAATACCAACGGACCGCGCCGTTTCGGACTGGGGACGGTGCGCGACTATGTGATCGGGATTCACGCCGTGGACGGCCGCGGCACCCCGTTTCAAGGTGGCGGACGGGTGGTCAAGAATGTCGCGGGTTACGATTTCTGTAAACTGCTGACCGGGTCGCTGGGGACGTTGGGGGTGATCACCCAGTTGACACTGAAACTCAAACCGATCGCCGAGCAGCGAACCATCGTCGCCTGTGCGGTCTCGGGGTGGCAAACCGCCGAACACTTGCTGCAGGCCTTGATCCACTCGCAAACGACACCGATGGCCGTGGAATTGATCTCGGGGCCGACCTGGTCGTCGCTGACAGAATGGCCCACCGGGGGACCGGAATCGGTCGACGGCGGCCTGTGGCTGCTGGCGATGCTGGAGGGAACTGAACCCGAAGTTCGCTGGATGGTCAACCAACTCTTGGGAGAGTGGCGGGAACAGTCGATCGAGCAGGCCAGCGAGTTGACACCGGAGCAACGTTCGGTCGTCTGGCCAGCCCTGGTCGAGTTTCCAGCCGGTGAGGGTCCACTTGTCGTTCGAGCCAGCGTCGTACCGAGCGCAACCACACAAATGATGGCGGCATTTCGCGAGGTCGATGCGACGTGCGAACTGCAAGCCCACGCCGGAAACGGTACGGTCATCGCCCGTTTTGGCGCATTCCCGGCGGAGGGACTTTCGCGTACCTTGGTATCCCGCCTCCAGCCGCTGGCAGCCGCTGCGGACGGCAACATCGTGATCATGTCCAACCCTGGAAAAAGCGAAATGACCCCCCAAAGCGTATGGGGTGGAAGCGACGCACCATTTCAGTTGATGTCCGCGGTCAAACGCAACTTTGATCCCAAAAACTTGCTCAACCCGGGTCGCTTTGTCTACCACTAGCATTCGTTCCAGATCAAACGGCCCCACCTCACCAACGGTTCCTCTGATTTCCGATGCTTTTGTAGAAAACTGTCCTGCGGAAAACTGTCCTGCGGAAAACTGTCCTGCGGAAAACTGTCCTGTGGAAAACCGTCTTGTAAAAACAGTTGTGAAAAACACTTGTCCACGAATCACGCGGTCTCGATCGGCGCGGGTTCGTCGATCCCGCCCGTTGCGAATTTTCGGGGCCCCCCTTCAATAGCGCGCCACCCATGTCTGAAGTAACCGTTCCATCGTCAGCCGATGATGCCTCGCAACGAGGTGACCTGAGCACCCCGGTAAACCCGGGCGCGAACATCGACTACGACTATTTTCTGGATTGCGTCCACTGCGGCCTCTGCACGGCTGCCTGCCCGACGTATGCCGAACTGGGAAATGAAAATGACAGTCCGCG
>PADE01000162.1 GCA_002702965.1 Planctomycetaceae bacterium | reverse complement strand
TTGGTGATCGCGTCCTCAGGCAAAGGGTTGTCCCTCAGTTCTTCAACCGGTTTGCCCTTGAGTTCTCCACGGCTCACGTAGATGTCGCCTTTGTCCCCATGGATGCGGATGCCGTACCCAATGTCGTGGCGAATGATGATCTCTGCGCCACTTCTGTATTTGCAGCGCACGTTGAACTCGATGGCGGTGTTGTAGCCGTTGGGAACGTTCTGGTGTTTGCCGGTACCTTCAATAGATAGCGGGCCGGTCCGATCCGCCTGGATTGCCCAGGTGGCGATGTCCACGTTGTGTGCGCCCCAGTCGGTCAGCTTGCCACCGGAGTATTCGTACCACCAGCGGAAATCATAGTGGCAGCGCTCTTTCATATAGGGGACTTTTGGCGCCTGTCCAAGCCACAGATCCCAGTTGAGGTGTTTCGGTGGAGCCGCGGACTTGAACGGCCCGCCGCGTTCGCCGCCGCCGACCCCGCATTCCACCTTCCGGACCGCGCCGAGTCTACCTGCATGGGCCAAGGCGACCGCGGTAAGAAAACGGTTTCCGTGCTCACTGCGCTGCTGCGTTCCGACTTGCAAGACACCGCCCGTTTCCTTGACGACTTTACACAGGATCTTGCCTTCGTCGATGGTCAATGTGAGCGGCTTTTCGCAGTACACATCTTTTCCAGCGCGCAATGCGTCGACAGCGATCTTCGTGTGCCAATGGTCAGGCGTGGCGATCATCACCACGTCGATGTCTTCGCGATCCAGGAGCTTGCGGTAGTCTTCGTCTATTTTCGCCTTGCCGCCCGCCTGCTTTGCATTGGCCTCTGCTGCGTGCTTCGCGTCCACATCACAAACGGCGACGAGATCGGAGAATCGCGTGGCGTGATTCGCATTGTCTTTACCCTTCCCGCCGCAGCCGATTAAGCCTAATCGCGGCCGATCGTTTTTCGATGGGAAAGTGGCGGCCATCGTCTTTTCGCCGGAAAAGAAATACGGCATCGCGCCAAGCACCGCGGATCCGGCTGCCAATGAATGGGAAGACCCAGCCAGAAACTGTCGGCGACTGACCGGGGAAGGCATGGCGATACCTCGGTTGATTAGCGGTGAAATGAACGGCGCTAGGATCATGCAAGGGCTTGAGCGGAAAAATTCGGTCAGCATTGTAACAAACGTCGCCGCAACGTTGGTGATGGATGAATCGCGATGATGGATGGTTGCGGGGCGAACAGGTCGGCGTCATGATTGCAAACCGCGGGGACTCCCCGTCGTTGATGCTTCGCAGCAACGACGCATCCAATATCAAGACTGGCGATGTGGCGTGTGGTCGGTCGGCGAAACCGGTTTCCGCATCCGGTGTGGGGCCGAGGGGGGGCAGCCAGACCCACGAGCTCTGTTCTTACTGGCCACGGACACCAGACGGGCTCAGAGCCTCGCGCTCCGAGCGATCAGCGCCATTTGAACGGATCGGAACGATCATTCTCTTGCGGGTGACTTGTTACGGTAAAGGTTGTCCCCGGCAACGGGCTGCCGTTTCCGTCCCGGTAACGCGATCGGTAAAGAAAAAAACCATTTCCGCTACGCTTCATTGGTCTGCGGCCGATGCACGGTTGACAACCGAAACACGAACTTGAAAGCTGGTACCGCCCGCCGCGATCGATCAACCGGACAATCGAATGCTGAAAACGACGACGGAGCTGCTCGCTTTTGCACTGATTATCGTTGCGGTGACGCTTTCCGTTCCGGCTGCGGAGCCGATCGACATCGGATTGCGGCGGGAACTGTTTGTTGACGACCATTTACTGGAACAACTTACGGGCAACGCATCGCTACGGCTGCACCATCCGACGCCGCGAGAGATCGCGATGGTGCATGATGCTCCGTGGGAAGGGACGGCGTCCAGTTCCCATACCGTGTTTCAGGACGGCGACCTTTATCGCATGTACTACCGCGGCTGGAACTTCTGGTTCGGCAACGGCATGCTCCATTTCAGCAAGGCCGTCACCTGCTATGCAGAGAGCAAAGACGGGATTCACTGGACGAAGCCCGAACTTGGAATCGTTGAATTCCAGGGTTCCAAGAAGAACAACATCATCCACAACGGTATCGGCACGCTGAACTTTGCCCCGTTTATCGACACGAACCCCGATTGTCCTCGCGAAGCTCGGTACAAGGCCATCGCGGGCGTGCTCCATGAAGGCGGGATGTATGTGTTTCAGTCGGCGGACGGGATTCGCTGGTCGCTGATGCAGAAACAACCTGTGTTGACGAAAGGACCTTTCGATTCTGTCAATCTTGCCTTCTGGGATCCGACGGCGAGAAAGTACCGGGCGTATCGACGCTGGATCAAGGAAGGGCGCCGCGCCGTTCGGACCACCGCCTCCTGCGACTTGATCCACTGGGAACCTCAGTCGGACCTGACTTACATCGATTCGCCACAGGAAGAACTGTACGAGAATAAGGTGTTTCCTTATCCGCGCGCACCGCACATTCTGATCGGGCTACCGGCTCGTTACATCGAACGTGGCTGGTCCCCCTCGATGCGCGCCTTGCCGGAACCGAAAGAACGTGAAGAGCGTGCCGCGCTCAGTGAGCGATTCGGCACAGCGCTCACCGAAACGCTTGTGATGGCAAGCCGCGACGGTGTGCATTTCAAACGCTGGAACGAAGCATTTCTCCGCCCGGGAGCCCAGCGTCCCGGCACCTGGCAATACGGCCATCAATTTGCAGCATGGCAGTTGGTCGAGACGCAATCGCTACTACCGGGCGCGCCCCCTGAACTCTCGATCTACGCACACGAGCGCTACTGGCATGGCGAGGGTGTCGCGTTACGACGCTACACCCTGCGACTGGACGGCTTTGTGTCGGCGCGAGCCGACTGGAAAGGCGGGCGATTGTTGACGAAACCATTGGTCTTTGCCGGATCGCAACTGGAACTCAACTTTTCCACCTCGGTTGCCGGCTCCATCCGAGTCGAAATCCAGAACGAATCGGGCACTCCGATCGAAGGGTTCTCACTGGCGGATTGCCCGGAGATTTTTGGGGACACGGTCGCCCGCCGCGTGACATGGAAGAACGGTGCCGATCTCTCGAAGCGTGCCGGTAGTCCGATTCGGCTGCTGTTCGAACTTCGAGACGCGGATCTTTACTCGTTTCGTTTCACGAAGGACTCCGCAGCGCCGTGAAACATCGGACTGCTGGACTACGGCTCGTGCTGCTGATGCCGACGTCTCACCTTTCCACGGCCGAACTGGCGAGCGGGTAAGATCTCCTCCGACACGCACTCCATTGAGTCAAAGCGGTATCGATCCAACTGAACCAACGATTTTGTGCTTCTTCAAGAACCGATGCGATCGATCCGTTTTCCGGCGCCGGCCGCTGTGCTACATTCAGGCTGACGCCGTCAGGGCACGGAAATCAAGGCCCGCGGCTCTGTGATCGACCCAAACACCCTGTCACGACACATCGTCCCACCACCATGTGCGTCAGCCGTTTTCTACAGCCAGGTGTTCTGGTACTTGCGGGGGTGCTCTTTCTGGTGCCCAGCGCGCTGGCCAGTCAGCCGTCGGAGGCAACGGCCGTCCGCGATCAGCCGCCCAAGCGGTACCGCATGCTGACGACCCCGGACGGCATCCAGTTCGGTCTCAGGCAGGGGGCGAACAAAACTCCCGCGCCGGCCGCGTTCCTGTTTGGCAGCTTGCTGGACGAAGTGCTGACTGGGGAACACTGCCGCATCCTGCTGGCAGCCGGATATGTGTGCGCGGCGCTCGATGCGCCGGGGCACGGCCTGGATCGCGATACCAGCGAACCGCCGGAACTGCGCTCCTGGAGACATCGCCTGGAAGCGGGCCGCGACTTCGTATCGGCCTATAATGCCAGGCTGTCGAGCATCCTGAACTATCTGGTTGCCGAGCGGATCGCGGACCCCGCGCTCGTGATCGCGGTCGGCGGATCACGCGGCGGGTTCCTGGCCTTTCATTTCGCGGGTAGCGACCCCCGTGTCCGTGGCGTCGCCGGGCTGGCACCCGTGACCGAATTGCGCGCTCTGTACGAATTTCGTGGCATGGACGACCACGAGCTAACAGCGTCTCTCTCGCCCATCCGTCACGCGGCACGCCTGGCCGGCCGCAACGTACTGGTGACTATCGGCGATCGCGATGAGCGCGTCGGTACGGATCACGCCATCGCCTTGGCGAGGCGGGTTTCCAGAGACGCGGAAGGTGCCCGCGTGGACCTGCACGTGCTTGCCGAACCGCGCGGGCATCACCACCCCGAAGCCACCGCAGGCCTGTTGCGGACATGGGCCGTGAAATGCCTGCGCAAGCGCTCAAAACGTTAACAAAGTGCCCCGTCGATGATTCATCTAGGCCTTGTCGGAATACGGGTGTTAGTCAATGGTGCGATGGCCATCGGACTCATCGTTCGACACGGCTTGCGGCGCCGGGCGTTAACCGCCTGCTGCATCTTTCTGGTGTGCGCCGCCGCCGCGCATGCAATCGTGGTACTCAAGGTGGGCGAAGCNGGCGGTGTCGATCCGTTTGCTCACCTGAACGGTCGCCAGATCGCCCGGAATAGTTCCGGCGTGTGGTTTCTCGTTTTCCGGGGAGCGTCCAAGCAGGGCCCGGCCGTGTTCCTGGCCGTCTCCAAGTCATCTTCTCCGGAGTTTCTCGGAGACTTTCATCCGGCGATTCCACTNGTTGCCGCCGATCGCAGCGGCGTGCTTCCGGTCGGTGGNGAAGCGGTGGAAAATGCGAGTATCGTGATCGACAGCCGCGATACGCTGCACCTGGTCTGGGAAAGTGACGCCGAACGCCGCGTCTGGTACGGCCGTTGTGAAGTGGGCGGCCGCGCGCCGCTGGACCATGTCCGTCAAACGAAAAACTGGGCCGGAATTTCGGGCCACGCGGTTCCGCACATTTTGAGCGGCCCGAACCGGGATGCCTACTTCGGCGACATGGCATGGGGGCCGCGCGGTAACGTGTGGATTCTCTGGTCCGAGAAGGTCGCCGTCGATCCCGACGCCAGCTATACGATCGATCTGAAACATCGACTGCGGCAGGTGCCGTTGGGCCGCACGGGGCACGAGCTGTGGATGGCCAGGGTGACCGCAGACGCCTGTGACCGGAAAAGAATCAGCCTGCCTGGACCTGCCCACCGGGCGGTGATGGATCTGGATGCGACGGGCAGCCTGCACCTGGTCTTTGCCGGCCGTCACCTCTACTACCTGCGCCATGCGGATTTTCCCGAGCGCTTCGACCAGGATGCCGATCTGACCACGACCTACCCTTTTCCGATCTGGCAGGGTACCGCCTATACGACGTACAGCGTCGTGGGATGGGGTGAGCGGGCCTTGGTGGTGTTCGAACGGATCGGGAACATTCCGCTGTACGGCTATTCCGACGGAACGGATTGGCACTTCGAATCGCTGAATCCAACGGCCGAAGTCTACCGCAATCCGATCCTCTGCAAAGACCATCAAGGCAGCGCCTTGGTGTTCTGGGCCAACCTCAGCCGAGGCCATACGTTTTACTCGCGCTGGCTGGGGACCCGGTTCAGCGCGCCCTTCACCGCGCGGACCGTCATCGACGACCTGGNTTCGAATGACCAGGCGACCGACACCGGGCCGACGCTCAGCCGGTTTCACACCGTCCAGCGACAAGCTCGCCCGGGATCGCCGATCGGCCTGGCACTGGTCGGCAGCACCCCCTCCAGGCCGGTGTACTTCGACCACTTGAGCGGACCCGACCTGAAAGTCGAAGTGGGGCGCAAGGTCCTGTTCCTCGATCTGGCCGAGGTCGAGTCGATGGAGGGACTTGTCGAGTCGTTTCATTCCATGCAAAAGCACCCCGCCAACCCGGTGTTGCGCACCGGTCCGCCGGGCAGCTGGGACTCGCAACGAGCCCATGCTTACGGCGACGTCATCTTCGACGGAAAGAAGTTCCAGATGTGGTACTCCGGCTGGTCACGGCCCGAGAGCCCGCTGCTGCCGGGAACCGCCGGGCACCACGTGGGCTACGCCGAGAGCCAGGATGGCATCCAGTGGGTGAAGCCGTCTCTCGGTCAGTTGGAAGTCAACCGTTCGAAGGATAACAACATCGTCGACCTGGGCGAGGGGAAGGGGCACGCCTACATGCCGATGGTCGTGCGTGATACCAGGGAGTCCGNCCCCTCGCGGCGTTACAAGATGATCGTCGAACAGACCGGCCGCAACACGCTGCACTTCTCACCGGACGGAATCCGCTGGAGCGACGGCATCGTCGTCCGTCAGCATCGTTGGTCGGACCAGCGCAGCTTTTTCTTTGACACGCTGGAAACGGACCCGGACAAGCGGTGGAAAGTTTACAGCCACGGGCGCGCCAGGCCTCCTGTGGGCCTCCGCAAGATCTGCCGCGATTGGAGCAAGGACTTGATCCATTGGACCTCCGACCCGCGCAACCCGGTGGCCCACCCTCGAGCGAGCACCGTTGCCGAATACCATCTGATTTCGGTCTGGATCGATGCCGGAATGTACCTGGGGCTGGTCGACTGCTGGCAGCGGACGCATGTGCAGCCTCAGTATCTGATGGCCAGCCGCGACGGCGTGAACTTCTTCCATATTTTCGACGGTCACGCGGCGATCGAGCTGGGAGAACCGGGCAGTTGGGACGCCGCCTGGGTCGCACCGGTCAACGTACCGTTGATGCGGGGGGACGAAATGTGGGTCTACTACTCCGGTGGTCCGGTCACGATCGGTGGCCAGGTGGACCAGTGGAACGAGGTGCGCATGCAGACCGGGCTGGCCACGATCCGTCGAGACGGATTCGTCAGCCTGGACGTGGAGGAGGGCCGGCCGGCGGGCTCGTTCGTGACCATACCATGGCAGCACGATGGAGGAGATCTGTCGCTGGAACTGAACGCCGACGGGTTAAACTCCGTGGGCGGTGGGCGGATCCGAGTCGAGCTGTTGTCGGACGAGAGGGTCGTGGCCACGAGCGACGCGGTGACGACCGATGGAGTCCGCCTGCCCGTCGACTGGCCACAGGGCAGGCGATTGCCACTGCGGCCGGGACGGCTCCGCCTCCGCTTTCGCCTGGAAGGCGGCGCGCGGCTGTACAGCTTCACATTTCAAGGTGCAGATCGCTGACCAGGTCGATGTCACCAAGACGGTNCCGCAGCGCACCACCGCCAGCGAAAAAGGTCAAGCGAAGATTTTCGCTTTGTTGTTGCTATCTGGAAACCTGTGGTTCCTCCGGGTTGGGGGAAGGAGCGATTGCTGAAAAGGACCCGTGACCTCACTCCCGCACCCGGCGTGGGGCCGAGGGGGGGAGTTACTTCTCGATCTCGTTGCCCTCTTTGTCCCACTTCTTTTCAGAGAGCTTNTTTTGATCCTTGAAAGTTGGTTCAGAGCTCGTTTTCCCGATCCCAAATTTTTCGGCGAGCGTCTCACTGAACGGTGTCGCGTTGTTTAGTTCCTTCCAAAAATCATCTCTCAAGGCGGCGTCTTTTTCGCCGACCCTGTTCGCGGCATCGTCACTGACTGCTTCAGAGTCCTGCACAGTAACTCGGTTAGGTTTGGTGACCTCAACGGGTTTGGCAGAACATCCCCCCATCACCAGCAGACAACCCAGCAGACGTTTCATNCGTGGCCCCTTCGGGATGCGGTTCCAGACGACACCAATAGAGAGGCTGGTGAGGCGGCGTGAGTCGCGACCGCACTCCCGCACCCGACGCGGGGCCGAGGACCGTCTGCAGCCTCGATCCGAGCGGGCGTTTGCCCGGACTTTGCGCCGTTTGTTCGACTCTCCCGGGCGTATTTTGTTGATCGCTGCTATCCGGCAGCGCATCGCGCCACAGCGTGCCCTGTGGAAGGAAAATCGCACCGGGTGGCAACAGGGCTCGCTCACCTCTTGAATCGAAACGAGAATAGATCGGCGTCTTTGACCTCGAACCGTACCCGCACCGGTCTTTCAGAAAACGGACCAATCCCGTCGGTATTCCAGGTGACCAGCTTTGCGATCTCGTCACCCACGAGCGGATCGCAGTCGGCCGCCGAGAAATGGTTCAGCGGCCGGCCATCGGCGTCCTGGATCTCGACCCGAACACGGCCACCGGGTCGAGCGACGTAGTTGATCTCCAGTTGCCCGCTGCCCACATTCAGCAGCTTCGTGGTCAGATGGCCGCCCTGCTTGCCGCCACGGAGAGCCACGAAGCCGTCGACGCGGAACGTGAAACGCCGCAGCCGGGTGTCGGGNCCNTCGAGGTAGGCCTCGGAGGCGTAGACCGAGTACTCTCGGTCGTTGCCCGGCGTCGGTACCAGGCCCCAGGCCATGTAATTGCTGCGGTTGCCCTTGCGGTCTCGAGGCGCGTCCTCCGAGATGACTGCCTCGGGCCACCGCTTGAACCTGCGGCCGTCGCGACTCGCCATCAGGATCGGCTCCACGCGGTTTCCCTCCTCTGGCAGCAGGCGTGTAGGGAAGCCGATCAGGATCTGCGGCGCGCGGGGGTACGACATCACCGCGTTGGTGTAGAGGTGCTGCGGGCCGATGTCATCGTCGAATTCGAGCAGCGCTGGATCGGTCCAGCTTGTCCAGTTCAAGAAGTCCTTCGACGTGCCGGTCATGATCGACCGGAATCCCGGGCGAGCGCGGAGGCCACCCAGAATAAGCTCTCCGGCGGGATTTCGATAAAAGCGGATGCGGTGGAATTCACGGTACAGTCCGGCGTACGGGTCCCAGAACGCGGTGTTCTGCGAATCGAAGTCGCCCCTGGTGATCAGCGGGCCGTCGCTGATCGTCCACCGGATGCCGTCGGGCGACTTGTAGGCGAAGACGGTCATTTCGCCTTGCGCAGCATAATAGGGCGTGCCGGTCCTGTGGACCTGCCCGAGTGCCTTGTAGCGGGCTGCCGGTGGGCAAGCCGGGTTGGTGTCCTTGAAGGGTGTAAAGCTGCCGGTGCCCGCGCCGTCCCACACGATGTTGTTCGCTTTCGAACCCTCGAATTCGTACAGCCCCAGATTTGGCTTCGTCCAGTGGATGCCGTCCTTGCTCTCGGCGTAACAGGTCACCTGGCGGTGCGTCTGATCACGGCTCTCGTGGTTGTAGTTCGAGCCGCGGTAGTACATCCGGAAGATGGCCTCGTCAGAAGCATTTGTGTCAGCAAACACCGTGTAGTAAGCACACGTGTTTCCCTCCCACGGCTCGCCGGTGACGAGGGCCACTTTCTGCGGCACCGGATGCTGCAATGCGAGCCGAGCGTCGCCGTCGATCTTCTCGATGACGTGGTCATCGACAAACAGCTCGCGGTGCGATCCGATGTCCACCGGCTCGGCGGCCGACGAGACAAGAGAGACACACCCCACCACCCCCATCATCAGCAGACAACCCAGCAGACGTTTCATGTGCGGCCCCTTCGGTTGGCGTATCCAGACGACACTAATATAGAGAGTGGAGAGGTGGCATGTGGCCGCGACCTCATCCCCGCACCCGGCGTGGGGCTGCAGGGGAGGGGGCCTGGTGCTGATTTTCGAGCCCGGCAACGGCCCGCGGTGGTGAACCTGGAAATCGTCGAGTTGGTTGCGGCCGCATATCGCATGTGCGAAAACCTAACTACAACGCTGGTTCCGGAGTGCCCGTATCGGCGCGCTTGGCAGCGGCTGNAAAAGTCACTCCCGTCGAGAGGCGGGATTTGCTGGAATAGAGCGCGTCCAGCCCACTAACAAATTGCCTGCATGATTGTAGCAATGGGAGAGAACAATGAAGTTCAGATGGATGTTNTTGGCCGCGTCATTTTGTTGCGCAGCGGTGGTGACGGGTGCAGAGAACGCAGACGCACCCGCCACGCCTCATTTCGTGAAACCATCATCCTGGGAAGAGTTCGTCGCCTATCAGAAGCAAGTCGGTGATTTCGGCACGTTCCAAACGCAGGGAAAGACCGTCAAGCTATGGGAGGGTATTCCGGGTGGACTCGATTACACTGCTCGATACGGAACCAGGCTGGCCCATGACGGGCAGGCCATTATCACGTCCCACTTCATGGCAACTTCGACGGGACAGGTCATCTCAACCGGATCTGGCGTCAACTATTGGGACGCGGAATCAAAATCGGTGAAATCTTCGTACTCTGGCTTTGATCAGGGACAGTTATTTACGGGCCACTCTACGCTGGTAGGGATCGACAAGAAGAACCGAATCATCAAATGGCATTACACAGAGACCAGTCGTGGCAAGACAACGGAGTATTTCCAGACCGCTCAACAGATTGGTAACAACCGGCGATTGCAGACAGCACAGAAGGTATCCGGTGGTGACCCGTGGAGTGAAGAGACGATTAGAGAAAACGTTTCCGAAGCAGCGTCCGCGACCAACCGTGGAACGTTTCCACGCCTGCGACGACTGCTCAGGCTCCTCAGGTAAGACGCCGTGCCGGCGGGTTCGAGGCTCAAGACCTACCACTTTTGTTCACGCCGCCTGGTGAGGCATCGACCTGGTTCGATCGCGTTTCTATTCGATTGCCGGTTCCCGCTGTCACCTCCATAGAGCCTGCCGCGCGCAGGTGGAGTGGGTGAAATCGGGCGAATGGAACACAGGGAACGAGGGCCAACTCCCGGGCTTGCCGGGGGCCGAGGGAAGGTGGTTAGGGGTCCGGCTCCTGGACCATCGCCAGGATGGCTGCACGCGTTAGGGCGGGCAGGTTGTCGCACCGCGCGATGACCGTCTCGAGCCCCCGGATCGAGCGGGTCAACGAGCGGGTCAAACGGTGCACGGGGTGTGCCGCTTCCAAGAACCCCAGCACCTGCGATGCGCCGGCGGCGTAGTGTTCGGCCTTCGGGCTGTGAATCGGCGTGCCAGTTCTGCGACTTGGCCTCCGCCCCGAACGCCACCAATGGGCAGCGTGTCGGCCGCGAACAAAAGGCTCTCCAGCGTCTGTCGACCGTCGCCGCCGACGCGGCGGCAATTCGTCGTTCGCGACACGGTGTAACAGGAAAATCAATGACGCGAGTCAGTTCGGTGTCTCAAGAGTCACAATGGTATCAGTCCGTACAACCGATGCTTCGTTAGGCAAGTTAGGCCAAGCCGGTAGATTGGACCGACAAAGGGGGTGTATCCATAGATGTCGATGAAACCCTATCGGGAAACTGAACATGCGCGCCGTACTTACCTTCGTGGCCACGCTGGCAGTGGCCAATGTTGCTCTCGCCCAAACGGACTCAGATAGCTTCGAGTACGCAGCGACAAACAGTTATAGCGCACTTGAGCAACGTGTCAGTGCGCTGGAACAACAGAAGAACACCGGAGAATCTTCCAAGCGAGGTGGCGCGACGGTGGGTGCGGAAGTCGTTTTCCTACGGCCCTTTGGTACCGATAATGGAATGCGAGGACACGACTACCAGGCCGCCCCGCGCGTTTGGCTGGGTTGGCAAGGAGAGCGCGATCTGGGAATGCGAGTGCGCTGGTTTGAATACCACCAATCCAATCTCGGTTCTCCTGATGTCGTCGACGTTGAAGCAATGCACTTCGACCTAGAGCTGACAAGTGAATTCAACTTAGGTGGCCATTGGAACGCCTTGTTGTCTGGAGGTACGCGATACGCCGAAGTGACTCACGCTGATGAAGATGATGATGAGGAAACTATGGGGAAACAAGGAACGGGGCCGGTTCTCGGATTCGAGTTGAGTCGCGACGTGACTTCCAATGTGGGGCTGTTCGTGTTGGGTCGTACTTCTATCCAGTTCGGTAACGGATCCGACACTGGAGATGACGAAAGTCACGACTACGAGACGTTTGCCGTGACGGAAATTCAAATCGGAACGGAGTGGAACCGACCGATTCTAGGGACCGCGCTTACCTTCGTGCGGGCCGGGGTCGAGAGCCAATTCTATCACCATGTCGCAGACGCTGATGATGAGTCGCTAGGGCTCTTCGGTGCCAATCTATCCTTTGGTATTCAGCGTTAAACGATGTGTTTGTACTCTCTCCCATTGGCAATCAACCGTTGAATGGGGCCTGCATTCTTGAATTCCAGGCCGGGCGCTGCGCGCGCGTTGTGGCGAGTTTGGTTGTGAGGCTACGCCCGTTTCGCTAGTGGGACGCGGTCGTCGGTGGTCTACCGGCACGGCAACCGCTTTGTCACGTCAACTACCTTGGCGGCGATGCCGGGTGGACACTTTTGGGATAACGCGTCTGCAGGTTGGCTAGTCGCACCAGAGGTACCAGCCATTTGCCGGTGATCCTGGTTCTTGAAAGTCTAGATTGTCAGACACCTTGGACCGCGGCCTGTTGATTGCGTTCAGACTGCGCACCCACGCTACCAACGTTGGCGGTTCGCGATGTCCCACCATCCCCCGCACCGGCAGACAACCCAGCAGCCGTTTCACGGGTGGCCCCTTCGGTTTGCGATCCCAGCTGCCACCAATCTAGCGCCAGGCGAGGTGGTGTTTGGGCTGTGGCCGGGAGCGAGACCTAACTCCCGGGCCTGCGTGGGGGCAAGGGGCGGGCAACGGATGGGCTCTCGCGCTCCACTGGGTGTATTCTGTTCTCCTTTCCGCATGCGGGGATCGACATCTCGCCAGGTGTCTACGCGGCCCTCGAAAAGGTCCAGCGACCTACGGTCTCTGCTGCCGGCTGCGACGATCAAGGCCCGTTCGATTTCAACTAGTGGACTCCTCGGGAGAGAGCTATGTTGGTGCCACGTACAACCTCGGTGGTCTCAGCATCAAAAGGCGTTTTGCTACGCCTGCGCTGCCCGGCGCGGCGGTCCGCATCGCTGGTCATCAACAACGGATTGGATCGATCGTGTTGGCTCATGCGCGGTTGCACGGTTGTTCCGCCCAGGGAGGACTTTTCCATATGGAGACGCTGACCGCGAGCGAACGCCTGCGATTGGACAACGACGGATACCTTGCGCTGGGCGGCATCGTCCCAGTGAAGTGAAGCGGGTGGCGGACATGCGGACCCGGCTGGAGGAGCTGCTCGCCGTCACTGAACAGGACCACGCTGGCACGCTGATTGTGGGTGGACTGCTCGACGAGAAGGTCTTCGACGCCACATGGCGGCACCCACGCGTACTTGCCGCGGTCCGCCATGTGCTGGGCGACGACTACCGTCTCACGGGCGTTGTGGCGCGTGGGCTTCGGCCGGGGCACGGCCAACAGTCGCTGCACGTAGACTGGGGCGGTCAGGGTGTGCCCGGTGTGCCTGTCACGCGATCTGTGCGCTGGTTGACTTCACGGAAGAGAATGGTGCCACGCGCGTCGTGCCTGGATCCCATCGCAACCCGTACCTGTTGAAGCGCCGTTCGGACCCTCGTAAGCCGCACCCGGCACAGCGGCGGCTGATCGGCGCGGAGGGAACGGTCTTCCTTCTCAACATCCACTGCGCTCATTCTGCAGTCCACAATCGGTCGGACGAGCCACGGCTCGCGGTCCTGACGCACTTCTCTCGCCGTGACTCGCCGCTACAGGAGGTACAACCCGCTCCAGGAGCCGAGTCCCGAGACGCTGGCGCGCCATAGCGCCGAGATCCGAGCGATCCTCATCGGCTAGGCTGCGCGCGTACCCGGCGAGGCGTCGGCGTGTAGGCCGGTACCCGGGGCGCGACGAATTCCCGGGCCTGCGTGGGGGTAAGCGGGAGTGGCACCGTCAGGGAGGGTGTCCTGCCGTCACTTGCGTCATAACCAGAGTGAAAGATCCTCCATCACCTGCAAACAACCAACAACTTGTGGTTTCTGGCTTGGTGCCATCGGACTCTCCGTAACACGGAGTCGGTGTCTCTTTTCCACAACTTGGACTTCCACAACTTGGACATTCCACGGCGTGGGCAGGTGGCAGCACGGGCGTCCATCGACCGGGTGTCCATCGACCGGGTGTCCATCGACCGGGTGTCCACGCATCGCATTGTGCGGCCGTGGAAGAGGCCAAAATGATTCAGCGCAGAGGCAGCAAAAGTCTGCTCGACGCTTCGCGAGCTCACTCCGGTTGCAGGGAGTACATTTCGTCTTGGCAGCGGACACGGGCCTCATCGACTAGGAATTCGAGATGCGCTTGTGCCTCGGCGCAACCGAGAACCACGTGATAGTCGCGCATCTCGCCGAATAGGCAGCGCGCCATCTGGTAGGCCGAAAGCGGTCCCTGCCGAAGAAACTTGGCGGTATGCTCGAGCCGCTCCCGATGGTGTTTGATAAGCTCCTGGCACCGCTCAGCGAGATGATCGAAAGGATCACCGTGGCCGGGGAACACCAGGTCAACGTGCGGTGCCAGACCCATCGTTCGGTCAAGAGAGTCCAGAAAACGTTTGAGCAACCCGCGCTGACGCATGTCGCCGCCACCGACGTTGGGGGTAATCGTGGGAAGCACGTGGTCTCCCGAAAACAACTGCCGACCGAACTTGAGACAGATCGAACCGGCGGTATGACCGGGCGTGTGAAGCACCTCGAGCTCGCCACAACTTGTCCCGATCCGTTGGCCGTCCACCAGGCCCGTGGGAGTCGCGGATTGGATGGCCCAGGCCCGGCTCGCCGAGTTCTTTGGTTGCGACATCACATCCTCTGGGACGTTCCATTGGGTCAGCCGATCTGCCACCATTTTCTTGAAACGAACGCTGTCGGGATCGACATCGGCGACCGACTTCATTTCACTCTCGTGAATCAGGATTTCCGCGTCTGATTCCTGTTGGATTCGCCAGGCGTTTCCGATGTGATCGATGTGTTTGTGCGTCAAGATCACGCGGCCGACGTCGCGGATCGAAAAGCCGTGCTCATCGAGTTGGCTAACGATCGCGTCAAATGCCCGGTCTGTTGCGGTTCCAGTATCAATCAATGTCAGTGGGTCAGAAGGAATCACATAGATGCGGTTTCTGCCCTCCGAAAACGGATTGGGGATGCTGAGAGGAATCGTCGCCAGTTCGGTCATGCGGGAATTTCTCCGGGAAGTTTGTCGTGTCACACAGGGGTTGGTCCTCGCCTCAGATTGTCGCGGTTCGCCTCCCGCAGTTCTACCTTGCGGATTTTGCCCGATAGCCGGAGGGGGACCTTCTCACTGAAGATACCATCCCGGGGAATAAGCCCGCCAGACTCGCTTGGCCGGGCCTGTGTACAACGCTTGTCCGTCGCTGCGGGAGGAGTTCGGTGTCGCGCGCCGGAGGTGATCCGACTCACGGGACTGTGCGGGGGAGTGGGGTTACTTTGTGATCTTGCAGTTGGGTAACACCTGCTGCATTTCGGCGAGTCCCGCGTCGCGGATGATCGGCGTGGGTTAGATGGTTCCCAGGCGCGGCGGCGACCGCGGCGACGCAAAACGACCGTCGTGTCCCACGGCGAAGGCTGGAAGATCCCGTACTCGTCGCCGAGGTGCGGCTGGCCGAACCTCGATACCGGTTGCCGACAAGAGCGCAGCAAGAGTGTCTTGGGTCGCCTTGATCGTCGAGCAGCCCGCCGGTCTTTAACGAGAATGTATCGATTGCTTTCGATCGGATGAGAACCCGGGATTCCGCGCCGACGAGTTGTTTCTGCTGGTTACTTTCTTTTGCCGACGCGGTTCGGTACGCTCGGGGTCAATCCACTACAGCGACCATGTCACCGCCCGCCGGATCTTCGGGAGCAGCCATGTTACATCCGCGAAAACAC
>PADE01000161.1 GCA_002702965.1 Planctomycetaceae bacterium | reverse complement strand
GCCTGGCGCTACCGGCAGTGGGTCATTCAGGCTCTCAACCATGATATGCCCTTCGATAAGTTCAGCATCGAGCAAATCGCTGGCGATATGCTCCCGCAGGCGAACACGGGTCACCGGGTCGCGAGCGGATTCCATCGCAATACGCTGCATAACACCGAAGGCGGCACCGACAAGGAGGAAGACCGGGTGAAGAAGACGGTCGACCGGACCAACACGATGGGGACGATCTGGCTTGGCTTGACCGTAGGATGTGCCCAATGTCACTCGCACAAATACGATCCTATTTCGCATCGCGAGTACTACTCGTTGTTCGGTTTCTTCAATCAGATCGACGAAGTGGACGTCCCGGCTCCGCTCCAATCCGAAGCCGAAGAGTACGCCGCCAAGAAAGCGGACTTTGAACGGGCGCACGCACCGCTCGTTGCTGCGGTGGCCGCGTACGAACAAAAGCCGCTGGCAGTGGCGCAGGCTGCTTGGGAAACCAAGGCGCTGCGCAGCGGCTCCCAGTGGGTGCCGCTGGAGCTCATCTCCGCCGCCTCCAAACACGGCGCTCAACTCCAGAAGCAAACCGACGCAACCGTCTTGGTTACCGGGAAAAACGAACTCTCCGACGTGTACACCGTTCGCGCCACTAGCGGTTCCGCGCGGATCACCGCGATTCGCCTGGAAGTCCTCCCTGACAAGAGCCTACCCAAGAACGGACCGGGCCGCGCTACCAATGGCAATTTCGTGCTCACCACGTTTCGTGTTGAGGCGGCGCCCAAGAACGCACCCGACCTGACGATGAGCCGCAGGTTCCGTGAAGCACGCGCCGACTTTTCTCAAAAAGATTGGGACGTCGCACTCGCAGTCAACGATCAGCCCCAAGACGGATGGGCAGTGAGCCCCCAAATCGGAAAACGACATGTCGCTGTGTTTCGCTTCGACCAGCCGATTGAATTCGAAGCTGGTGCCGATCTGAAAATCACAATCGACCAATCCTACGCGCGCAGCGAAGCTCACAATATCGGCCGATTTCGTCTATCGGTTACCGAGAGTGATGGCCCTTTGCAGCTCGAAGGACTCTCGGCAACAATCATTGCGGCGCTCAAAGTCAAGTCCGAGACACGCAATGCACAACAGCGAGAATTACTATCTAATCACTTCCGTTCGATGGATCCGGCGCTGGCGTCACTGAAACAAGCCGTTGCCGAACACCTCAAGAAGGCACCCGCTGCCCCGGCAACTCAAGCTCAGAGCGTCACCCAGCGCGCTGAACAGCGCACCACCCGGATCCATCTGCGCGGAAATTTCCTGACACCGGGTGACACCGTCAGAATCGGTGTTCCCGACGTGCTGCCGCCCGTCACTGCACGGGGAGACAACCCCGATCGTCTCGACTTGGCGCGCTGGCTGTTTTCGACGAGCAACCCACTCCCCGCGCGAGTCACCGTCAATCGCATCTGGCAACGTTTCTTTGGGCGCGGCCTGGTTGAAACTACAGACGACTTCGGTTTCCAAGGCCACAAGCCCTCGCATCCGCAACTGCTCGACTGGTTGGCGAGTGAACTGAGGGACCGAGACTGGGGGCTGAAGCACATTCATCGCCTGATCGTTACCTCTGCAACCTACCGTCAATCGTCAGCGCACCGCGCAGAGTTGTTGGATCGCGACCCCGATAACATCCTCTTGGCCCGTCAAGCGAGACGGCGCGTTGAGGCTGAAATTGTGCGCGATCTAGCACTCCACGCCAGCGGTCTGCTGGACAGACGGGTGGGGGGCGCCAGCGTCAAACCAGCGCAGCCAGCGGACCACGCCGGATTGACATATGCGAACAGTGCCAAGTGGCAAACCAGCAGTGGCGGGAATCGGTACCGGCGCGGCCTGTATACGTTTTTCCAGCGCACTTCGCCATTTCCTATGCTGATGACTTTTGACGCTCCTGATTCCACTAGCTGTGCCGCCCGGCGGTCCAACAGCAACACACCACTCCAGGCGCTCACACTCTGGAATGACGCACTCTTTTTTGAGTGTGCGCAGGCGTTGGGACGCCGTATCATGCGCGAGATTCCCGCCACCGAAGCAACAGACGCGACGCTTCACAGCCGCATCGAGCATGGTTTTCGATTGTGCCTCGGCCGGTCACCTGCCACAGAAGAACGAGCCGCTCTAGCCAACCTGTTGGAACAGCAAATCGGTTTAAGCAAACTAGCACCAACCGCGGTCGCAGCCCTGATCGGTCCCACTCCGGTCCCCACCGGTGTGGCACCAGAGGATCTCGCCGGTTGGGTGCTTGTCGCCCGTACGTTGCTGAACCTAGACGAGTTTATTACCAAAGAATAGACTCCCGGTGCGGTGCGCCGGTCAAAGCGATTGGACACGATCGCGATGGAGAAAATGGAAAATGTCGCTGCAATCCGGATTCCAACACGCGCGCCGTGAGTTTTTTACGACATCCGCTGCAGGCCTGGGTGGCCTGGCGTTGACATCGATGTTCGCCGACGACGGACTACTGGGAGCACCGGCGGAAACGCCCTCGCTCAATCCACTCGACGTCCGTCCACCCCCTTTTGCTCCCCGCGCAAAACGCTGCATTCTCATTTTTCTGGCCGGTGCCCCCAGCCACGTCGATCTCTATGATCCCAAGCCGATCTTGCAACATCGAAACGGTCAGGCGCTACCCAAATCACTGACCGACAAAGTACGTTTTGCGTTCATCAAGAAAGAGAGCGCCATTCTGCTCGGCAGTCCGCGAAAATTCTCGCCGCACGGCCAGTCGGCGATGCCGTGGTGTGATCTGATGCCGCGGCTGGGCTCCTGTGTAGATGACATCGCACTGGTGCGCTCGATGCATACCGATGCCTTCAACCATCACCCCGCGCAGTTGATGATGACCACTGGGGTGCCCCGGTTTGGTAGACCCAGCCTGGGGTCCTGGTTGACCTACGGCCTGGGAAGCGATTCGCGGGACCTGCCCGCCTACGTCGTTTTACCCACTGGGCGCGGAAGCAGCGGCGGCGTCTCGAACTGGACGAGCGGGTTCCTGCCAACCACCTACGAGGGCGTTGTGTTCCGCAGTCGTGGCGAACCGGTTCTGAATCTAAACAATCCACCCGGTGTCTCCCGCAGGATGCAGGAACTAGGCCTCGGCGCAATCAGCGCGCTCAACCGACGGCGGTATCGTCTCTTGGGAGACCCCGAAATTGCCAGCCGGATCAACTCCTACGAATTGGCGTTTCGCATGCAGTCCGCGGCACCGCGTCTGATCGACCTTTCAGACGAGTCTCAGGAGACGCAGGATGCCTACGGCGTCAATCGACCGGAACCCAAAAACCACAGTTTCCGCGGAGGCGGCCCACACGTCTACCAGCAATTCGCGACCAACTGTCTGCTAGCCCGCCGTCTGATCGAACGGGGTACTCGATTTGTCACACTGATGCACGCCTCCTGGGACCACCACAGCAATCTGACACCAGAGATTTCCTACAACGCGGGCATGCTTGATCAACCGGCTGCGGCACTGCTGCAAGATCTCAAACAGCGGGGAATGCTCGATGAGACGCTGGTCATTTGTGCCGGAGAATTTGGACGGACACCGTTAGCCGAAAACCGCGGTGGTGCCAAACAGAACACCGGACGCGATCACCACCCGTTCGGTTTCAGTCTGTGGTTGGCCGGGGGAGGAATCAAGGGCGGTCAGATCGTCGGCGCGACCGACGAGATCGGCTGGGCACCCGTCGTGGATCCAGTACACGTCAACGATCTACACGCCACGATCATGCACTTATTCGGTTTCGACCACCTCCGGTTCACGCACAAATTCCGCGGACTGGACGTGCGGTTGACCGACCAAGGTGGCAAAGTGGTCGACAAGTTACTGGCTTGATGGCCACTATTTGGCCGCCTGCCGAAGCTGACCGCGTTGATCGCTTAACGCCGCTCAAGCGATACACCGGCGGCGCTTCTCACCGTCGGGCCAGACACCCAACGCAAGACCGGCTCTCGGTTGGGGCGCTGCTCCAAACGGTTGCGGGTCGATCCGCGCTGGCCGGCAAGGCGCCCGGTCAAGCGGTGCGGCGGCAAACCCGCATCGATTTCCAGCCGACCCTGTTCGAGCGCCGCTTCGCGGACCCGCAGGCGGGTCAGTCGGGAGTCGGCAAACCGGCCGTTTCCCACTAGAGATTGGCTTTTCTCGACTGCCTGGGGATTGCCGATCAGCCGTCCCAGCCAGTGGTGAAGCCCCTGCCTCCAAGGCTCGGTCCAGGCCAGCACTGCTGGCGACTGTACCGCCGTGTGACGCGTTGGGTCCACCGACCGGGTTCGGCATGGACAACTGTCGGGGGACCTGTTTGGGGCACGTACGCGGGCCCTCGAGCGATCTCTGGTTGTTTGCCCTGTTACCCGCTGCGCCGACAGCGGCATTGGCGCGATCAGACCTAGCCCAAGGGCCACGAGCGCTATCCGGTGCTGTAGACGCATCGCCGGCGTCCCCCCTGTCACGGTGTCCCTCGGTGACCGACATTTTCCACGTCGATGCCCGCTTATAGGGCTATCGATTCAGCGACCTGCCGCAAGCCAGAATTCTCCATACAATCGTTAAACTCGACGTATTTACCCACGTTTCCGCTGCGGGCACCTTCGAATCAGCGTAGATCAGGCGCGGTAACGTCCGCACATGCGCAGCCGTAATACCGATTGCGACTCGCGCCCCGCGGAACGCGGTTCGCCAACGGTATTGCCGGGATCGGCAATTCCCTGACACCAACCGCAGCCCGAGGCGGCCGGTCAAACGGCGTTGGAAAATCCCCCGGCGATGGCTATTCTCTACGGCACCGCCCGCCGACGGTCGAGCGCCTTCTCAGCGACGGTCGGTCCGACGCGGAACAAGATCATCCAACCAGCGAGTAACACGCCATGCAAGCCAATGCCCCCTTAGCGGTGGTGATTCTATGGGTCGCTTCGATTGCCACTGCCGCCGACTGGCCGCAGTGGCGAGGTCCCCATCGAGATGGATTCTCGCTAGACACCGGATTACTTCAGCAATGGCCCAAGCCTGGCCCCGCGTTAAGATGGCAGGCTCGCGACATTGGCGATGGCTACTCCTCTCCGACGATCAGCCGGGGACGCGTCTTTCTACAAACCACGCGCGGTGACCGAGAATTCACGATCGCGCTGGACGAACAGACCGGCAAGCAACTCTGGTCGGCGCCGATCGGTAACGTCGGCCCCAACAAAGGTCCCCAGTATCCGGGAACACGTAGTACACCGACGGTCGACGGCGACTGGCTCTACTGTCTCTCCTCCGACGGAACCCTGGCCTGCCTGGCAACCGACTCCGGCACCCGGCGATGGCAGCAACAGTTAAAGAACGACTTCGCGGGTAAAGTCGGCAACTGGGCCTACGCTGAATCGGTTCTGATCGATGGTGAGAAACTCATTTGTACACCGGGTGGGGCACAAGCGACGCTCCTTGCTCTCAACAAAAACAATGGGAAACCGATCTGGAAATCGCCGATTGGTGAGAGCGATCACGCTGAATATGCATCACCAGTGATCCTCGATGTCGGCAAATCTCGCCAGTACGTACAGTTTCTCTCCGGCGGAGTCGTCGGTGTAGATGCCGCGTCAGGGAAATTCCTCTGGCGCTACAAGAGCACCGCCGGCGTCGCCAACATCATGACTCCCGTCTCCATCGCCAACCGGATCTTTTCCTCGGGTTCGCGGACCGGTGGCGCTCTGTTGAAGATCCGATCCAGTGGCACCGCCGCCGTTGCGGAGGAAGTCTATTTGAATCGTGCCCTCTCGGCCAGCATCGGCGGAGCCGTGCTACTTGGGAAGCACCTGTTTGGCACGACTAACAACGCNCTGTTCTGCGCCGCGTTCGACACCGGTCAATTGCTCTGGTCTGACCGAGCTGTCGGCGCNGCATCGATCTGCGTCGCCGACGGTCGGCTGTATGTGCGCGGCCACACCAGCGGAGACGTGCTACTAGTCGAGCCGTCCCAGAAGGACTTCCGCCCACGGGGACGCTTGAAACAACCCGATCGCAGTAAGAGCCGAGCCTGGCCGCACCCGGTGGTGGCCAACGGAGGACTGTTTCTGCGGGACCAGGGCGTACTCCTCTGCTACGAAGTGCGACAAACCGCCAACTGACTCGCTGCGGTACGTCCTAACGCCTCTGAACCGAACGATNCGGGTGCGCTTGAACGAGAAACTCCTCCGGGGCTGGCCTAGTAACTCATTCAATCGCGGTTGATCGTCACATCCAGAACCGGCACATCGGACGACGGCAGTAGCGCGCGGGCCGCGGTTCACCCTGGAGGATCTCAACTGCTGTGCCGGAGCGCTGCCCAACACGGCAACCGAAAGCACTCCGCCAGCGAAATCGCGGCCATCGCCGCGGCAACATGGCGAGAGGCAATTCCGTCGGTGTGCGAAATCACCGCCGACCCGGTGCCCGCCCGGGCTGTCTCACTTTCCGACCCAACTGTTTGAGCGTCTTTACCAATTGCGCCGGGTCATCGCTGGACAGCGAATCGGGTCGGTACCGCAGGAGCGGGACGACTTCCTCGGTGGTTCCCAGCTTGCCATTCAGATGTAAACCACAACCGGCCTTCCTGACCCGTTCGATCAGCCCGGTGTCCTCCAACCACCGAGGCCACAATCGAATCATCGCAACGCCGGCGCCGGCAAACGCCTCGATTTCTGCAGGACGGGCGATCAATCCCAATTGACGCGACTGCGGCAGTAGCTCGCGAAACCGCTTGGCCTGTGCAACGCTTCTCACGCCGATGATCGTCCGCCGGGCGTCGCCACCGGCGCGCACCCGAGCCGCTACGTTGCGATCGTAATCGACTCCCGTTTCTTTGAGATCCAGTAACACGTTCAGCTTGCCGCGGCAGAGCGCGTAAACCTCCTCCAACGCGATCACTTTCTGATCGCGAAAACGTGGATCAAACCAGCTCCCCGCATCGAATTGACGAATCTCGGCGAGTGTCTTCTCGCCGACCGGGCCACGCCCTGTTGTCGTTCGGTCGAGAAGAGCGTCGTGCAGTACCACCAGATGCCCATCCCGAGTTGTGCGCAGGTCAATCTCGATCACCGTCGCGCCGGACGCCACAGCGGCCAACGTGCTGGAACGTGTGTTTTCGGGAAAATCAGCACTCGCGCCGCGGTGCGCGATCACCTGAATCGGTTTTTCGGACGTCGCCTCCGGGAGTTGGTCGCTTCCGATCGTGAACGACAACGCGGTGCCCCACAAGCCGAAAACGACAAATGATGAGCGTCGGTTCACCGATCTCTCCTCTGCTGTCAGCGTCCGCTGTTTCCACGGGTTCGTGCCGCTACGGTGACAACCACGCAGTGAACGGCGCAGTCCCACACATCCCGCGACCAGTGAGTCATCCTAACGCAATCTAGCCAGACCTTCATCCTGTTTACCGAAGTGGCCAGATTCCCAGCAACCGGTTCTGCTACATTGCCCGCAGCGGACGGGGTCGTCACGACCCGGTTGATGAGTCCGTCGCTGTTCCCTGGTCTGCCGGTGCCCGCGATGCCGAACATCACAATCAACGACATCACCTACCGTTGGCCCGAGCGCCCCGTGGTTGTGGTCTGCGTTGACGGCTGCGACCCGGAATATCTGGAGCGAGGTTTCCAGGACGGGATCCTGCCGCATTTGGCACAGCTCAAGCAGGGAGGCTTCTACGAGATTGCCCACAGCGCCATGCCCAGTTTTACTAACCCCAACAACGTCTCGATTGTCACGGGACTCCCGCCCAGCGAACACGGTATCTCGGGCAATTACTTTCTCGACACGCAGCGTGGCGTCGAAGTCATGATGGATGACCCCCGCTTGTTGCGCGCCGAGACCATCCTGGCAGGATTCGCGTCTCGCGGTGCCCGCGTGGCGGCGATCTCGGCCAAGGATAAACTGTGCAGGCTGCTGGCTGCGGGACGCGTCGACTCACGGTTTGTCTGTTTCTCGGCCGAATGCGCCGACCTCTGTACACACAGTCAACACGGCGTCGAGGGGGTACTCGAACTTGTGGAACGCGCGCTGCCCGATGTCTACTCGGCGGATTTGTCGCTGTTCGTCCTCGATGCGGGCATTCGCTTGCTCGAGCGCGAGCGGTACGATTTAGTCTACCTGTCACTTTCCGATTACGTACAACACAAGTTCGCTCCTGGATCGTTTCAGTCCAATCGCTTCTACCGCCAGCTCGACGAGCGGATCGGTGAGCTAGCCAAGCTGGACATCGTTCTCGGGATCGTCGCCGACCACGGCATGAGCGACAAGTCCCGTGACGACGGGAGCCCACAGGTGGTCTACTTGCAAGACGAGTTACAACGGGCGTTTGGCCACGATCAAGCCAAAGTCATCTTACCGATCACCGACCCCTACGTCGTACACCACGGGGCGCTGGGCGGGTTCGCGCGAGTCTATTGCGGAGTCCTGCCAGTCCCCACGGTACTCGATTTCATCCGACAGCTGCCGGGTATCGACGGGGCTTGGCCCCGTGACGAAGCCTGCCAGCGTTTCTCCTTGCCCGCAGACCGCGAAGCCGATCTGGTCGTGCTCAGCGACCCGCACTTCGCAATCGGCAAGCGGTGTGGTGAGCACGACCTGAGCGCGCTGGGATCCTATCGGCTTCGATCACATGGTGGTCTGTCAGAGCAACGAGTCCCCTTTCTTCTCTCGCACCCGCTGACGTCCACGTATTCCGCGAGGATTGGTCACACGCCTCTCAACAACTACGATATCTTCGACTTCGCGATCAATGGTACCCGCAGCAACAAACGGAAAACCCCAGCCCCATGACAACCACAGCCCGCGCCGCGGTCTACGAATCGCCCAACCAACCGTTTGAGATCCGGGAATTTCCACTCCGCCCGGTGGCCGACGGAGAACTACTGGTGCGCATTTCGATGAGCTCGATTTGCCGCTCGGACATTCATTCCTGGCAGGGTAAGCGCCCCAACCCCTGCCCGGGAATTCTCGGACACGAGATCATCGGAACCATCGATCAGCAGGGATCGCAAATGCGTTGTGACCTACGGGGTCAGACCCTGGCCGTCGGCGACCGCATTACCTGGACCGAGTTCTTCCACGACGGCACGGATTACTACCAGGACCTCCACGACTTACCGCAAAAGGCTGGCGGACTCCGTAAATACGGTCACGAAGCGGCTGATTCCGAACCCCACTTCCTGGGTGGGTTCGCCGAGTACTGCTACGTGATGCCCGGCACCGGAGTGCTCAAGCTCTCTGACCAACTACGCGACGAAGAAGCCGTACCTCTCAACTGCGCCGCGGCGACGATGGCATCGGTCTGCGAAGCATCCCAGATCGGTCTGGGCGACGCAGTGGTCATCCAGGGGCTGGGACTGCTGGGCATTTACGGTGTGGCGATGGCACGGGCGCGCGGGGCGACACGGGTGATCGGAATCGACACGATCCCCGCGCGGCTGGCAACCGCGCGCCGGTTCGGCGCTACCTGCACGCTCAATGCCGATGACTTCGTGGGGGACGACCTGATTGCGGCAGTGCGCCGCGAGACACCCCCCGATGGGGCCGACGCGGTCCTCGAAGTCTGCGGAGTCGCCGGTGTGATTCCCGCCGGACTCGAGATGCTGCGCAAAGGTGGACGGTACACGACTGCCGGCCTGGTGAGCCCCGGTGCCGACATCACGTTTGACGCAAATCTGCTGGTCCAGCGCATGATCACACTGCGCGGAATCCACAATTATCATCCACGGCACCTGATCCAGGCGCACGATTTCGTCCTCCGCGAACGGACGAACTTGCCGTTTGGCGAGCTGATCGAAGCCTGCTTTCCGCTAGCACAGATCAACCACGCTTTCCGTCAAGCAGCCGACCGCTCGGTGATGCGGGCCTGCGTCACGCCCTGAGCGCAGGGAATTCGGTCGCGGACACGAGCCACCGTCCACCACTCTCTGCGCGCCCGCGGCCCTTTTCCTTAAGGGTCATTACCACCCAAGCAGAGTAGACCGCCGTCGATCATGGTCACGATCACCTGGCCATCGCGATCCACCAGTAATCCTCCGGGGAGCGGATCCACCTGGAGTTCATGGCGGAACTGTTCGGCTCCCGTTTTTGCGTTCATCGCCACCACAAACCACTGTGTCTGCGAACGAAATCGCTGCTGGAACCGGAGTACCGCCACCACCGCATTGGGAGAGACCGCCAGAGAGATCGTTTCAAACTTGTTTCCCTCGTCCAGATCCGACTGCCAGCGCATCGCACCCTGCTCGCGCAGCGAAGTCGAAATACTGCGTAGCCAACCTCGTCGTTCCGTGGTATCGCCGTAGCCCTGATCGATCTGCGCGGCCACGATCTTGCTGTCACAGGCAGCGACTTTGCCGTGCTTGAAGTCCACGACCGCCAACGTATCGTCGTTCCAGGCTGGCGGAATTCCTCCACTGTTGAAGCGGTACGCAGCGCTCCGGCCGAAGACATTAAACCACCCTTTGGTGGCCACATTTTCAGCCGCCGAATAGAGAATTCGACCACCGACCATGACCGACACCTTCTGGAACACGCCGACAAACTGGCCGGCGTTGGCCTTGGGCTGCCCCTGATCAAATGGCTTGGCTCGGCATTCGCCCGTGCGGCGATCGTAAATGGCCGGTGAGACCTGGTTCCCACCCGCCAGTAACAGTTGATCTCCCAGTAGCGACAGGTTGCCCTGCACGCTGACCCCTTTGCGCAGCGCCGGACTGAGATGTCCGCTGGCGTTGTTCTGCCAGCGGATCTCGCCGGTAATCGCGTCCAGTGCGTAGACATAAGTTCCATCGTGGTCGACGATACCGGCCGCCAGATAGGCGGTGCCCTGGTCGACAAGGATCCCACTGTTAACCGGCCACGTCGACGTCAGATTGCCGTAGACCATGATGTGCCGCTCGATCGGCGCCGCGCGAAAACTCCACAACAGTTCTCCACTAGCGGCTTCCAGGCAATAGGCGTGTCCGTCACCCGATCCGACGTAGAGGCGATCCCCCCAGAGTGTGGGGGGTTGCTTAATCGGACCCGCGGTCGGAAAGACCCAGCTGACTTCACCGGTGTCTGCAACGATCGCCCGCACAGCGCCATCGGTACCGGTGCTGAAGACTAGGCCGCCCGCTGCCACCGCCGGAACCGGTCGGAAGTCGCGGTCGGGCAGGAAATGCCAACGGCGTTGCACCGACGTGGGCGTCTTAACCTGTGTCGACGAAGAGCGGTCATTGTCGGCGCGGAGAGTCGGCCAATCACGATTCGTAATCGGAAAGGCCTTCACCTGGGTCAGGTCATCACGACCGACGGTAAGGTTCTCAGCCGCCGTCGCCCGGCGATCAAAATCAAAATCGCCCGCCGAACACTTGGCTATGTTGCCGATCAAGCTGAGATTGCAGTCGCACTGCCAAGGCCCCAAATACAACAGGCCGTGCGCGGGGATCGCGCCGTCGTTGCAGGCAGGGCGTTGCGCCCCATCGATCAACACCCGTTTCGATTCCCGGTCGTAACGCAGTGTCCCTTCACCGCGGCAGAAAAACGAATCGCCACTGGCGGTCAGGCGCGTACACGCTGTCTTGCGGAACTTGAGGTCCTCTAATTCTTTGCCCGACAGCGGGTCGATCGCCACATGCGTTCCCCCTTGGCCGACTCCCAAAATGATTTTGCCATCCACGAAGATGGCGTTGGGATTGTTGGTCACCTTCCGTTTCGTCCAGAGCACATACCCGTCTTTGGTGGAAAGCGCCGTCACGTTCATGCGTGTCTGGCCTTGAATGACCAAAGCATCCGGGCTGGCCATGGTGATACACATCGTGCGAAAACCGGGTGTGGAGGTGAGTCCCTTTCCCGGCTGTTGGATCAGATTTCGAACCTGCGGATCGTCATTGGTCCAGATCACCTCCCCCTGGGTCGTCGAGAGGCAGCGGACGTGTTTGTCCGGACAGAACAGGAACATTTTCTCGCCCTGTAAAGACATCGCCCGCGAATCGATTAGCGTCTCTTCCCGGTGCTTCCAAAGCAACTGTTTTTCCTTCAAATCGTAGGCCGCTAACGTATGCCCGAACCCGTACGGTACGTCTTTCCCGTAATAACCGGCGCTCAAATCACCCCAACTCCAGCCACCAAAGGTGCGATCGCCCTTCATGGCCCGCGTCCCCGGCTCGCGTTTCCCCGTCAGCACGAACAGCACGTTGTCGCGCAGCACCATCCACTTCCAGAATCCGGGCACGCCCGGCAATCGCACACGGCCGAGTTCGCGGCCGGTCGCAGGATCCAGTAGCAGAGCATGGTCCCCGTTGATCATGTAGAACGTGTCTCGCGTCGCGATAAAGGCAGACCGATGGACCTGATAGCCGTCCGGCAGGTCGCGGGACCACAACACCGTGCCGTTGTAGCCATTGCGGGCGATCAGCTTGTAAAGCGTGTCCCACTCCCGCGCGTGATGGGCGATGTGTCCAATCGCCAGAAACGTCCGGCCCCCCGCGGCAGTGGTCACCGATGGCATACCGATGTATAGAGGATCTGCCATGAACTGGGTCATGTAGGGCGCCCGAATGACCGAGTCGGTCGAGACCGGATTGTTATCCGGTCCCTTCTCCCAGTGTGTCCACTCATCGATCCCGGCAGGGAGCGGCTTGCCGAATTGTACCCAGGTCCCCGTGTCGTCACTCCATTCAGCCACCTCGGTCGTGCGGCCACCGCTGGCCCATTTCTTGAGGGCTGCGGGGTCAGCATCGGCACCGTTGGATTGGAGCGCTTTTCCAATGATGGCGGTTCCCTCGGGTCGCAGCACACGCAGGATCTCGGACAGCGAAAGGTCGCTCAACGCCTCCCCTCCGGCCTCCGTGGCGATCAGCACATCGAGCGTGTTGTCCGCGTACGGCAAGCGGTCCAGCGGCCCATTCTCGGCGACGAGCCGGTCGATCCCTAACCCGGCCTGTTGCGCCAGATCGCGCAGCCCTTTGGCGCCACTCGGCATGCGCACGTGGATCAACCACTCCGTCGTGTGCGCCAGATCAACGGCCACTTCCGTGTCCGTTCCGAGCAGTGCCGTCACCGCCCGTTTCAGCCCGGCGCGTCGCGCCAATTGCTCAGAAAGCTCGCTGGCCACACCAACACTCGCTCCCGCGAAACCCACCATGAACGCCACTGAGACCAGCGCCTTAAACCTCCGACCTCGACCGACAACCGAGTTGACCTGCATCGTGATCTCCTTTGAGTCGCGCTTTGGGTGACGCCCATCCGGTACCGATCCACCAACGAGATCCACCAACGAGATCCGCCTTCGGGCACCGCTATTCTAGCCGATCCGAACGCGCCGTCGATCAGTCCGACGGACAGAGTCTGCCCGCAGACCCGGACCCCGGCTGGGAACCCACTCAGGGTTGATCTTCAGGTAGCGGCTGCTTCGGCGGCGCCGCCGAAACGCCCTCCAGACCGCCGCTGACGCGTACCACTTCGCCGGTGATCCAACCGGCAGCCGGAGAAGACAAGAAACCGACCGTATGAGCGATATCTGACGGTTGACCCCAGCGACCTAGCGGAATGGCCTGCCGGACCCGCTCGATCATCTCGTCTTCTTCAATCCCCAAAGACTCGCACCGCTGGGACATTACACGGCGGTTAAAGTCGGTGTAGACCGGTCCAGGACAAACCGCGTTGACGCGTACGCCATAGGCGGCCAGCTCCAGCGCCAACGTCCGTGTCAGGCTGATGACGCCCGCTTTGGCGACGTTGTATGCGGCCACCAGCGCGGCCGGATTGATACCGTTGATCGACGAAATATTAACGATCGCGCCCGATTCGCGACGGCGCATCCACCGCCCCGCGCTGCGACAACAAAAGAAGGTACCGGTCAAGGTGACGTCGATCACCTGCTGCCAGTGCTGGTCACTCAGCTCGGTAATCGCGGCCACATCCTGACCCAAACCGGCGTTGTTGACCAGGATGTCGATACGTCCATCCTGTTGTGCCACATCCCGAAACAGCTCGTGCACCTGGTCACTGGAGGTCACATCCGCACAGGCCGCGCGCACCGTGAGCCCCGTGTCGGTCAGCTCGGCGGCCGCGGCGGTCACCTTTTCACCTTGCCGGTCGACCATCACAACCTCCGCGCCGCGCTGCGCTAGGTGCTGAGCGATCCCCAATCCCAACCCCTGCGCCGCACCCGTTACCACGGCGATCTGTCCCTGGTGTTCGCCAACCGCAGCTGTCATCGCTCGCTCCTCTTGCTTGGAGTCCGTCTGCCATCCGCAGCGCGGGGGCCAGCGCTGGCCCACTCCAATCACAGCACACCAGTTCCCCGAAGCGGCAGTGCGCCACAGATCGGACGCAGCGCAACACTCGCGTCGGTTTGATCCCCCACAACAACCAGCGTCTTAACGAGACTTTTCCGGTAGGATCACCAGGCCAGGTGCGCCCAGCGGGATTCGGAACAACCCACCTCGTCCCTCCTTTAAAGCCCCGGTCACAAACACGTGGTCCATCTGTGGCCCGCCAAACGCGACGTTACTGGTCGTCAAATTGCCACCCGCGTACCGCGCGATCAGCCGGCCACGCCGGTTCAGTACCTGAACCTGCTGCATGCCGTAGTGCGCCACAAACAGGTTGCCCGCCGCATCCAGGCAGATGCCATCAGGCTGGTTGTCGATCTGTCCGCGGTCCACGTCCTTGTTCGGCAATCGGGCAAACACCCGCCGCGGACCCACTTTTCCGGGTGACAGCACGTCGTAGATCAGAATCCGGTTTTTCTGGCTTTCGGCAACCAGCAGCGAGCGACCGTCGGGCCGTACCACGATTCCGTTGGGATACGCCAGGCCCCCATCGATCAAATGGGTCACCCCGGCGCGATCCACGTAGTGGATCGTGCCGATCGGATTCTCCAGATTACTCCCGCCCGGATCGGTGAAATAAAATCCCCCGTGGGGTACGTCCAGAGACAAATCGTTGGGGCCCCGCAGTGACACGCCACCACAGGCCTGGGAAGCCGGCTTGAGCAGGCTGCCGTCAGCTGCCAGGTGCAGTACCGCGTGATGACTCGCGTCGCAGACCAGGTGCGTGCCGTCGGCCAATACCTTATGGCCGTTCGGAGCACCCGTTTTCGCCCAAACATCATGCTTGCCATCAACCGAAAACCGGGTAATGGTCTCGCCGTGCGAAATATAACCGAATCCAGCGTGGTCAAAGACGACACCTTCGCAATACTCGGCCACGGTAAACAGTTGCTCTGTCGCGACGACGTTCGGCGCCGGGAGCTTCCCCCGGTCATCGCCCTCGGTGCGAAACGGAGAAGCGGGTAGTCCGACCCCGTTGGAGAGATTTGGCTCGGACTCCTGGTGCCAGCCAAAACGGACCGCGATCGGATCGGTAATCGACTCGGCGGACACGACGACCGTCTCTCCGTCGATCGCGGCGGTGGCGGTGACAAACGCACCGTCCGACCCGGCAATCTGGAACCCGCTGAGCGGCTGGTCGTCCCGTGACTTGAGTCCCTCGGCGGTGTAGTCAAAGAAAACACGAATGCGGTTTGCTTCGATCCGCATCGACCGATAGAGCGGCCCGGAAAAAATCGTTTCTGGTTGGCCGTAGGTGTCCGCCAGAGCCCATAGCGCCAAGCGTCTGCCCACCTCCTGCTTGTTGCGGGGGTGGATGTCTCGGACGTTACCGATGTCGGTCGTCACCGCCATCCCGGTCCCCGGTACCGAGAGCGTCTCCAGTTGCGCCTCCCAGATTCCGGGCAATTTAGTCGGATCTCCGCCGTAGCGATAGGGTGCCAGTTGCACGAACAAGAACGGCAACTCCGGGTTCTTCCAGAGCGAACGCCAACCCGCGATCAGGGCTTTCATCTTCTCGTGATACAACATCCCTTCGCCGTTGTTGGACTCGCCCTGGTACCACAGGGCGCCGCGTATGGGAAACGGCAACAGCGGGTGAATCATGCCGTTGTAGAGCGCCAGTGGTGTCTGAGGGTCGACCTGTCCGGCGGCATTCTTGGAGGGGAACTCAGCCAGTTTGTCGGTGATCGACTGTAGTGCGGGCACCTGCTGGAACCCGACCGGGGGAATCCAGGGTTCGATCCGCGTACCGCCCCAATTGGAACCGATCAGCCCGACCGGAACCTCGAGCTCGCCCTGGAGGTGGCGGGCAAAAAAATAACCCACACCGGTAAACGCTCCCACCGTTTTGGAGGTGCACTCCTGCCAGCCCCCTGAGGGGACGTTGTCCTGTGGGGCATCGGCCGGGCGGTGCGGAATCTTGATGTGCCGGATCCGAGGGTGATTTCCCGAGGCAATCTCCTGCTGGGGATTCAACGAACGACTGACGGTCCACTCCATGTTGGATTGGCCCGAACAGAGCCAGACTTCACCGACCAGTATGTCCTCAACCGTGACCCGGTTCGTCCCCTGAATCACCATTTGGTGGGGGCCTCCCGCCTGCAAGGCAGACAGGCGTACCAGCCACTTGCCATCGGCCGCGGCGGTCGCGGAAACTTTTTGTCCAGCCAGACTGACCGTGACTTCGGTACCTGGATCATCCCAACCCCAAATCGGTACGCTCTGGTCTCGCTGCAGTACCATTCGACTGCCGATCACCGAAGGGAGTTTGACCGCCGCCGGCAGAAAGTCGCCGACACCAATCGTCAACAGCAGCGATACCAAGATCGGCCATCTCATATCATTTCTCCCCGCGTTCACGACTGTTGAATTCAAGGCGACCGGCAATTCTAACTCCGCCTGGCGCCGCTCGCGAGCCAGCGCGCTCGATTTGCCTCGACCCGGGCGGGCCCGCTACATTCAAACCCGGAACAGGCCCACCGCTCCATCCGACGGCCCGGCCTGGGAGCCAATCTACCACCCTGAAGCGTCCCACCAGAGGGATCGATCCACCGCGATGGAATCCAACACACTCGCCGACCAGCTGCATGCCCTCGACAAGCGTGGCTTCTGTATGCTCACGCAAGTCATTCCGGCGACGCAATTACCGGCGGTCCGCGCCGAGGTGCTGGCGGTGGTGGCCGAACACCGCGGGGACGGTGCGCCCCGGCATGTCGGTTTTGTCCCCGGACTGGTCAATCACACCCGCTGCTTTGCACCCTACCTGGTCGAACCCCGACTCACGGCGCTGTTGGCGGAGTGTCTGGGAGAACATCTACGGATCTCCTTCACTTCCGCGATCGTCAACGAGCTCGGAAACGAGCGGGGCGGCTGGCACGCCGACTGGCCGTTCAACCAGCACAACGCCGGGCGCCTGCCGGCCCCCTATCCCGACCTGCGGATGCACATTACCACACTCTGGATGCTCTCTCCGTTCTGCCAACAGAATGGGGGCACGCTGGTACTACCGGGCAGCCATCGACGTGATTCCAATCCGACCTCCGTCGCCGGACCCGACCCGCACCAGCAGCTGTCAGGGGAAGTCCAGATCTCCGGCGATGCGGGTAGCGTGCTGGTCATGGACAGCCGCCTGTGGCACGCCACCGCAGCCAATCAAACCGGCGAACCTCGAGTCGCCTTGGCGGTCCGCTACGCCCCCTGGTGGCTCAACTTAGAAGTACTGCGACCGGAGTCGGACGAACGGCGGCGGCTGTGTGGGGAATCGGGACGGGACGAAAACCGGGTCCCCTCGATTCCGAATGAAGCCTACCAGGCGTTGCCCGCGGACGTGCAACCCCTGTTCCGGCACTGGCGCCAGCGAACAAGCTGACCGACGTCGCGCGCAGGACTTTACCACGCGGCTCAAACATGCTCGGGAAGAAACCGTTTCCAGTTTTCGTAGATGATGTTGTGGATCATCTCGTCGGAAATCCGCGGTAGCGCCGTCCCCTCGACAATCCGGTTGACCTTTTGCTGACCGGCGATGACCTGGGACGGCGTGGCCGACGGAAAATCGGAACCAAAAATCAACTTGTGTTCGACGCCGTACTCGATCGCCGACATGAAAGCCTGGTAGTGCCGCAGCGGTCGGTAGTGCAGCGCCGAGATATTGGCGTACAGGTTGGGGTGCTTGCGGATCAGAACCACGCACTCATCTTCCCAGGGATGCCCCATGTGGGCGATCACGATCCTCAGGTCCGGACAGGCAATGGCGATATCCTCGAGCTGGATCGGGTTGGCGTACTTGAGAGGTCCGGGGCGGACAAACGATGTCCCCTGATGGATGTTGACGGGGATCCCCAGCTGTTCGGCCTTCCGGAACAGCGGCAGATGTCGCGGGTCCTGGGGATCCCAGTTCTGGTAGATCGGTGAACACTTCAGACCACGCAGCCCCAGACCGTTGACGTAGTATTCGAGTTGATCGACGCATTCCTCGTCGTTCGGGTCGACACTGCACCAGCCGACAAACCGGTCCGCGTGTTGCTGAACGAATGCGGCGATCCGCTCCTGATCGGCGGTGATCCCCGTAAAGGGAGCCTGAATACCAAAGACAATGACGCGGTCGGCCTCGGCGGTCGCCTCCAGCAGCTGCTCCGGGCGGGAGTCGAAGGCATTCGCCTCCTTGACGTCGCTGCCGGCGAAGTAGACATCATCCGAGAGCTTCATCTTGGCCCGCTTGGCTTCCCAGGCGAACTCGACAAATTCGTCCGACAGATGGTCGGGATACCACATCAAGTTGGTATGTGTGTCAAACAGCATCGGTTTCCTTCATCCCCCGTCCAGAGCTCCGGTTTGCCCACTTCCCGTCTCGGCACCGCACGGACCGCCACAAACGGTCAGCACCCCTCCGCCTGGTACCTCTCAAACGTCCTCGGCATCCAGCGACAGGCTCGGATTGACAAACAGCCAACTCACCGCGCCCAACAAATAGAAGCCGGCATGTAAATAGATTACGGGATCCCAGTCGCCACCCGTTTGTTTAATCCGATCGAACCAGTTTCCCAGCACAATCGGCAGTACGACACCGGCCACACAACCCGCCATGTTCATGGTTCCCATCACGACCGCAGTATGGCGGCCGCCCATGTCGATCGTCGCCGCCCAGGCGGCCGGACTGCCGATTCCTGAAAACAACGCGCCGATTGCGATGACCGTCGCCAGTTGTTCCGCTGAGGACGTCCACGTCGAAGCATACGTGAAGAACGCGCAGACAGTCAGCGCAACACACGCCGTTCCACTACGGCTGATCCACTTGCTGTTCGTGGCACGCCACAAGTGGTCGACGATCAGACCACCGGAGAGACTTCCCACAATCACCGCCATCAACGGCAGGCTGTTGTAGAAACCTGCCTCGGACTTGGTCATGCCGTGGGCGTATTCCAAGAATGCGAAGAACCAAGTCACGAAGAACGCGTATCCGGCCGCTCGAAAGAACGACTGGATACTCAGCGCCCACATCGAAGCACTGGTGAGCATTTTCCAGAACACCACCCCACCTCCGCTGGCGTGGGCGATTGTTTCGTCGTGGCTTCGTGCAGGTCCCCTGCGGTGCGCGACCGGATTCCGTTCGTCCACATTTGATTCCGATTCCGCAGACACCTCGATCAGTTCCAGTTCGGCCGCGTTGACCCCAGCGTGCTCCCTTGGAAACGTACGAAAAAACCAATAGAACAGGATTGCCCACAGGATGCCGACCAGCGAATACACGTTGAAGATCGCCCGCCAACCGTACTCGCGCTGCAGCAGCCAGCCGGTAAACCACATCGTAAAAGCGCCGCCCAGCGACATGCTCGCGCCGATCCATGAGCTGCTCTTGCCGCGGTGTCGAAGAGGGATCCAGTCCTGCAGGATTTTCCCTGAAATCGGGGTCAGCCCCGCCTGAAAAATGCCGAGCGAAAATCGCGAAGCCCACAGATTCCAGAACCACGAAGCGATCCCCGACCAGACGCTGCACAGCGACCACACCAGGCTGATGAAGGCAAATCCGAACCGCGTGCCAAAGCGGTTCCCCAGCCAGCCCCCGGGAACCTGGCAAAACAGATAGCCGAGCGCAAAGGCGCTCATGATCCGCCCCATCTGCTGGTCGTTAAAGCCGAGATCTTCTTGGATCGTCGTATTGGCGGCAGCAATACAGTGCCGCGTCAGATACGCGCTGGCCGAGGCAAACGAGACCAGCGCCAACACCATCCAGCGGATACGGGTAGGCGCAGCGTCCGCAGCAGTGGATCGGACGTTGTGATCGGCTTCACTCATCAGGAATCCCCTTATCTGTACCGCAGCGCGCGGACTCCCTGGTCAACCGAGAAACGTCCGCAGCACGTTGCGGGTCACCGCGGAAACCCCGTCGTCGATCGGCAGAGAGAGTGTCCAGCACATTGACCCCGCGGCGAACACGGCCCCACCGCTGGGCGTCTCGAAGCAGACCATGTCGGCGCCGCTCTGATCGGGGTTCTCTCCCTTGGCCAGGTGGCAGACTCCGGGGGGTGAATGCGGGCTGATTTTGTCCAATTCGTGCGCCGAGGCGCCACCCGGACAGCGCTCGTGCAGGCTTCGATGGCCAAACAGGTCCCCCGCAGCCAGACCGGTGCCGGCGAACACCCAATGGTCGCCGGCCAGCACCCGGTAGGGGGCACCGGTCTGAAAACCACCGTGTGAATATGCAACCCCCAGCAGCTGAGCTTCAGACTCTCCACGTTGATCGTGCGCGCCCTCCTGACGACAGAGCATCGTCGCCTCGTCGGGAAGTTCCGCCTCGGCGTACAGACCACAGCCACCCAGATAGACCAACTTGCCGCCGCGGTCGTAGACCCACTCCTTGACCCGCCGGTACATCGGGGCGGTCCAGTACTCGGGATGGTTGTTCAACACCAGCACGCGGTAGCGATCCAGATCGATCCGGTCAAAGTGCAATTCGGTCTCCGAATAGAGGTCGTAGGCAAACTCCTCGCGTTCCAGCCATCCCAACAGCCGCCATTCGCCTGGCGCCAGCGCCGAACCCATCCGACCCGCGATCGGATCGGTGATCCGGTCTTCCACAGGAACCTGGCTGTCCGGTTCGGGGCGTTGGAAAGAGAGCGGGGCGCCGTGTTCACCAAACGGCCACTCGTCTGGCCTCAGGTAACGCCCCAGGTCCTGACGGGCGTTGACGACGGGCGTCTCGGGAAGCGCATCCTGACTGAAATAATTGCTGCGACCGCCGAACCGGTTGTAAGCATTCCAGGTCAGGGTCGATGACAGCACCGCGACCTGCGCCTGCGGCTCGGCAGGCGAAACGATCCAGGGAAAGACGCAGGTCTCGCCGCTACGTTTCTGGGCGTGGAGAAAATAGAGCCCGCTGCGCTGTGGCGTGACAAGCCCGTGTTTCTGAAATTCCAGCGTGTATCCGGTGCGGTTCCACTTCACGCCGGTCTGTGTGAAATCGCCATCCGGGAGAATCTGGGTCATGGCGCGCGGTCCGTGCTCGTCGCACCAGCCGTAGCTGCGGACCCATTCCTTCTCCCAACCGTAACGCCAAAGATCCAGTCGGAATGCCTCGGTACTGTGGACACAGTACTCAGACACCTCGCCACTGCGGCTCCATTTGGGCCACATCAGACCGTACATCCGATCGGTCGGCAAGCGAAACTGAACCGGCTCTCCGCCGACATCGACCTCGACCGACTTCGAACTGTGCCCCCGACTCGCCAACGTGATCCGGTAACGGCCAGCTGTCACGTCCGCATAGATCGCACCGTTGGCACTCGATCGGACATCGCAGACCACGTCGTCTTGTTGGACGTGGACCAGACAGTCGGGGATCGCCACGTAATCCTCGTCACTGACATAACCGACCAGCATGCGTCCAGCACCTTTATTTCTTACGAGTCTCCACTGCCGATCTCGAACAGGGTAGCAATCATGGTTCCCCTCCGTCATTTCCGGCCCATGCGATCGAACTATTTTTGTGCCAGTACGCGCTTAGCCACCGCATCGAGGCTGACAATTTCCGCTCGATCCGCGTTTTGCTTGACGAGCTCACAGATCATCTGCATCGTCTCCAGGGCGGGATCCTCGATGCCCAGACAGGAGGGGTGGGCCAGAAAATCAAAGACCGCCCTGTGCTCGATCGCCCACTCAACCGCGCCGCGAATGGCTTCCAAGAACCAGTCCAACTTCCAGCGGGTGGACCGGAACGCATGCACGTCGCTCACCGGACTCATCGGAATTTCGACCAGGCCGCCGGGGTAGACGTAGGGCTGGGCTTGCGCTTGGGCCGCGACCACCGAGGCGAGTATGTCGGGGGTCGGTTTCTCGAACGGTTTACCCGCCAGATGCCGTGGATACTTGGAACTGATCCACGTAAAGCCCAACTCCTGGAGCATCTTCTGGAGATCCGGACGTTCGTCCAAACCGGAGTGAAAACCACCCGGGGTCCGAAAACCGCGGCTCTGGATACCGGCTCGCATCGACAGCGCCGCGTCCGCCAACTGAATGTTGTCGCGAATCAATTGCGGGGGCTTGCGGCCCCCTGCCAGCCAGGGGGCGCGCTTAAAGCGAAACTGTACGGACGGCACCGTCGTCGCTTTGACATTCACATGGTCGTAGGTGTGGTTGCCAATCGGGTGGCCCGTCTTCGCGAGTTGTTTGAGCCAGGCCACGTCGGGCTGCTCGAGCACACGCGCCACACAAAAATAGTGGATGATTCCACCTCGATCACGGACCAGCTCTCCCGCTTTGACCGCATAACGTTTGGTCGCATCATCGAGATTCCCTTTCTGGAAATCCCACTCAAATATGCCGCGCTGTGGATAATGCCGACTCATCTCGAGATCGAGCGTGAGACAAATCTGGGCCTTCTCGGACGGTTTCTCGGCAGCGGGCAACGGCCTCGCCGCGAGGCACCCTCCGGCCGCCGCCGCGGTCGCCAAAAACCCTCGTCGTGTATGGAAAAGCCGATTGTCGTTTGGGCGCATCAGTCATTCCCGCTATTCTGTGGTGATTCAAAGCCTCGCGCGACGTGTCGCTGACGGGGTCGCATAATAACCTATCTGGGAGTGTTTTCGGAGTTCCCTCGGATGCCAAGCTGTGTTTTTCTCCCCCGTTTCGGGGCGCAGGCTGTCGCGCTGAGCTGCTGGCTCGCGGCGATCACGAATCACGCCGCGGATCCCCCGCCCACTCCATTCACCGACCGCGCCGTCGCGCAGGTCCGCCGCCAGGCCGACCATCTGGCGCGCGGCAATCGCTCGGTCGCCGCCGAGTTTTTTTCCAGCCTGGCGACCGCCAACTTCGTGCAATCGCGTTTGAGTTCGCTGAACTACTCGGTGCTCAGCGCCACCAAACAGAAATTACCGAGCAGCGTAGAAGAATGCCTGCGGCTGAATGCTGGAATCTGTGGCAACCACGTGGCGGCTTTTCTGGAAATCGCCCGCCGCCTGGATCTGCGGGCACGACCGGTCGAATTCTATTTTCGAGGTGCGCAGCCGGAAACAAACCACAGCCACATCTGTGTCGAGGTGTTTTACGGGGACCGCTGGCGGCTGTTCGACATTACTTGGGGTAGCTACTTCCGCCGGCCGGACGGCGCCCTTGACGACCTGGCCGACATCGCTGCGTTGCGGGCCGACCGCCGGAGTCGCGCCTGGGCGATCACCAACCAGTCGGATCTCTGGTATCAGCAATGGAAAGCGAGTGGCCTCGATCCGCTGGAGTACCTCGACGACCCCCGAGTCGACATTCTTCGTGGTCGGCGGGGGACGATTCACCTGGAGCCCGCCGAGCGGAAGGGAGGGCGCGTCGTCTACCGCCCGCTCCATCAACCCAATTTTGTCGGATGCAATCGAGCCGACCGCGACTACGGAGCACTGACGGTCGACCTGGTGACACCTCCTGCAGACGCCACGGTCGCCCATCTCGAGGTGTTGGGACTGGCCGGAGTCGGTGACCTGGTGCTGACCGTTGGCGCGCAGCGGATCGCGGTCCCGTTCACCGAGCTGGTATCGGGACAGACGCGGACCATCCCCTTCGCTCGCCCACTCGGCAAACAGACCGTCCGGCTGCAGGCCACTCCCCGTGCACCGGGCGGCGTCGCCTACCTCGTGTTTCGGACGATTACGCTCGAAACCCGCTGAAGCTCACTGTGCGGCGTCGCTCTGATCCTCAATCGGCAGCCCAGCGATAGTTCTGTTGCCGACGGTAGCCGGTCAGACGGATGACATCCCCGGCGTGCAGATCGACCGTCGCATAGCCATTGTTTTTCTGGCCCGAACCTTCGACCATGCCGACCAGCGTGCAGTAGTGAATTCCGTTGATCAAGGCGTGGTGGTTCTCATGGCTGTGCCCCTGAAACACCGCCAGCACCTTGCCCGATGCTTCCAGCACACGGCGCACTTGAGCGGCGTTCTTGACGGAGTGGTTGCCCGCCGGATCGAGCCGCTGGTGTGCAAACACGATCGTCTTGTGCCCCGTGGCCGCCAGGTCCGCCTGCAACCACTCGACTTCGTGTGGCGGAATATTCGGATCGGTCCAGTCAAAATTTCTGCGCTGATACGGCCGACCATCACTGCGGAAGCAGGCATCCAAAACGATGAAGTGGTAGCCCGCCGCGTCGAACGCGTAAAACGACTTGGGCTGTGAAACTCCGTCCAGAAATTCCCGCTTGGTGAGCGTATCGACACAGTGGTTTCCCAGCACGCAATGCCGTGGACACGCGAGCTGCGAAAACTCGCGTTGGATCCGTTTGAGATAACGCTGCTCCACCGCAACCGAGTCCGCGGCATCGATCAGGTCCCCGAGTTCGACCACAAACTGTGGTTTGTCGACGGCGAACCGCCCGGCCGCTTCGGTCAATTTGTCAATCGTCTGCCGGTAATGCCGCGATCCAGAGGGCGCCTTGTCGGCGTAGTGCAAGTCGGTGATCAACCCCAGTCGCAGGCGCGGGGTCACCGTGTCTTCGGCCATCAAACGGGCCGCCCGTTGCCAGGGCGCGGTACCCGTCAGCAGACACAACCCACCACGGTACAGGAACGCGCGGCGGCGCAGAAGCGTAGTCCCATTCGACATCACTCGGTTCCCCTCCTCGTTAAAACCCTGAATCAGAATGCCCGCGAACCGCTGCCCGCAACGGCCACGCTGCGCAGTCCACTGGGAATCAATCTCGGACCAACTCCGCAGCCTTACCTGAGACTTCAATCGGTGTATCGCGTTGCAGGCGGCGAAGTCGAATGCGTGGCACATAGTTCGGGATCGCCGGGTCATCGAGGCGCCCGGAGGGATTTCCCGCCTGCGCATTGATGATCAACTTCCCGAATGTCCCCCCGGTAATTGTCACCGATCGGACGGGCCACTTTGGCCCTCGCTCGGCCGGCCGGGCATTGCGCCCTTCGCAACCGATTCCGGTGGCTGCGGAAAATTGGCAACCCTCGAGTAGGACCGATTCCACCCCGCAGGCAATCGTCACCGGAGCGTCCGAAACACAGTCAATGAGCCGTACGTTGCGGGTGCGAATCTGAGGGCGGATGGTGGGGCCCGGTACCGTTGTGATCAAGAACCCGGCCCCCGTGATATTGCGTACGCGGCAGCGCTGAAAACGGACATCATCCACCAGCAATGGACAACGGTACTCGTGGTGGCGTACGTAAAAACCGGTTCCCGTTCCGCCAATATTCTCGATCAGACAATCCTGTAACTCGACCCGCTGGGCCCCTTCCTCGATCTCCCAGGCTTTCACGCAGCGGCTGGTGTCGATTGCCCGACAGCCGGCAAAACGAATATCCGTGCAGCTCCCGTTGCCACCCCAACCCGATGCGCCGAACGCATCGTGATCCCAGTCGGTCACTGTCACATTGATCGCGGACGCGGAACGGGTATGACGGGAGAAACTCAACCCGCAAAAACAGTCGCGAATCGTCACATCCTTGATCTTGACCCGATGCGCATGCTCAACCCAGATACCACGAGGAATGCCCCCGGCGCGCTGTTGGGGTTGGGAATGGTAATTGGCATCCAATGTCAAACCCTCGACAACCACATTCTCGACAATCGATCGGGTGGGACCAGCGCCACCAATCGCAATCAGATGGATTCGCCCCACACCTGGCTGCAGTTTCAACGTGGCCCCTGCGCCGGCCACGCGCAGGTCGCTGCGGTCCAATTCAATCGTCCGGCCGATCAGGTAGTGATGATCGGTCGGTGGGAACAGAAGCGTGCCGCCCGGTGCAACCGCCGCCAGCGCCTTCAAGACGGCTTCCGTATCGTCTTGGACGCCGTCACCGCGCGCACCAAAGTCGACGACATCGACCTGTGGCGCTGAAGGCAAACTCCGCGCCGTGACGGGCGCAAAGGCACCGACATGCGCGCCCCCGCGGCCGGCCGTCGCGGCCGGGGAATCCGTTGTGAACCGCAAGAATCGCGGACTGCGGGGATCGAGCGAAAGAAACTGGGGATCCTTGTAAAGATCGTGCTCGCCTGCGCCAGGCGAGCCGGTGGCATTCCACTCGTCGTCGTATCGACGGGCCGTGTGCCAAAGGCAATTGTGGTCCCCGGAGCCGGTGCCCGCTAGCGCCGCTTCGGTGAGTGAGGGAATCTGAACAATCAGCGAATCGTCCACGGTCACGCGGCTGGGAGCTTCGGCATTGATCCCGCCGTGCTGGTTGGTCGCGTAGACCGTGCAGTTGCGGATCGTCAAGTCACTCCGGTAACGTCCACCGCCGGCGACAATACCCTGAAACGACTCGTAGACAAGCGTACGTTCGATTTCCACTTCTCGCGTTCCCCAGGCCGCCACGCCGTTGGCGTATTGACTGCGGAGACGACAGCCTTGCAGGCGAACACGCTCGGCGTCCACCAGTCGGATGGCGTTATTGTCGCCGTTGATGTCACGTCCTGAGATTTCAATGTCGCAATCGCGGACTTCCACGTGGCTGGTACCGACCAGGTCGATTCCAGGCGCCCCGTGGTTCCCGTCGTGGCGGTTACGCACTGCCAATCCAACCAGAGCGACGTGTTCGGTGCGCGGACCGCCGGAAAACCCGACACGAATCCCCGCTTGATCAAATCGTTCCGGGAGCAGGACCGCCCGTTGCCCCGGGGCGCAGCGATAGGTGACTGGGTGCCCAACTCGTCCCGATTGTTCGACCCGCAGTGAACGATCGACAAATGCGCCGCCCACCAGGTGAATCACGTCCCCGGGAGCAAAAGAACGCCCGTCGAGAACGGTGCCATCCAACACGCGCGTACCAATCGTCGCATCGAATCCAAAGGGCCGATTGAGTTGGATGGTGCCCTTGGTTTTGCGGTCGTAAGCACGGCTCTGGCCGTTGACGATCACCGTCCCAACATCGAGAAACCCGTCGGTAGAATCAACCGCCAAGGTCCGCTGTCCCGACTGGTACGGCTCCCTGATTCGGGTTGGCTGGCCTCGAGAGGGCGACGCCCACGCCTGTTCCGGCGATTGTCCGTCGTGACGATCATCGCCACCCACCGCAACCCAGTAATCCGCCGCATTCAGGAGCGGAACCATCTGTAATACGGCGATCGCGAATAGCCTGCCGACACCGCCCGTCATTGCCGGCCACAGCAAGCCGACGTGGTACGTTTCACATCGCATCGGCCTTCTCCCTGCTGTTTTCTAGAACGGTGCCAGTGGACACTTAAGCGGCGGCCTGCAGGATTTCGCGCAGCAGCGGCTCATACGCATCGGCGTAGCGTACCATGCCAAGATCATTGGGATGCGACCCGTCGGTCGTCGCCTCCCCGTCCCCGCCGAGCAGCCGTTCGCCCGCCAGGTAGTAGATTCCGGAAATCCCCGCCCCCGTGAGCTGTTCGAATGCCTCGCGCAACGCCAGCCGGCTCGCGCGATGCCTTTGGCGAGACGCCTTGCGCAAATGCGCGTACCCGTAGGTCCGATCCTCCACCAGCAGAATGGGAGTCTCTGGCCGGGCGCGACGCAATTGCTGGACGAGCGGCGCCGCGCGTTGTCGGACTTCCGCACCGCGCATGTTCGGCAGACAATCCACGACGTAGACCGCCGCGTCGAGTTCGGTGAGCAAGGCACCTACTTCGGATTCCATCCGACCGTTGCCAGAGAATCCAAGATTGATCACCGGGCGGTTGAGCCGGCGCCCCAGAATTCCGGTAATCGACATCCCGGGTCGAGAGGCACACGCACCGTGCATGATCGAGGTGCCATAGAACACCAGCGGTTTTTCTCGACGCGGAGCCTCGGGCATAAACCGCGTTCCAGTCGGCACCCCGATCTCCAAACGATCGACGCCGTTGTAGAGTGGCAGATAGAGCGTATACCTCCGCTGTGTGCCCTCACCCGGAGGGTCGAGGTCCGCAGTCAATCTGAGTTCCACCTGCTGCGACTTCGGCATGGCCACCGCCAGCCAGCGCTCCGCGCCATCCTCTCCGCGGACGTAGAGATCGAGCCCACTGACGCCCGTCGCCGGCATATGCGGCATCGCCAGCCGTGGCGAAAAAAGCCCGTATCGGGCATGAATCTCGCTGGCATCGGTCTGGAAACGAACCTGCATACCAGCCGAATGGCGACTCAGATTCCAGACCGCCCCACGCACCGACTGTTCGGCACGGCCGGGCAGCCGATCGTAATAGCGGGCCGTCTGATGCCACCCCTTGCCCTCCACGCCCCACTGTTGCGGGTTGTACCAATCGATGCCGCCTGTGGTGCGCGGCGGCACCGCGCCCAACAGGCGGCCGGCGGCCGTCGGCAACCAGAGCGCCGCAACCGATCCGGCGAGCCATTGTCGGCGGTCGAACGAAAACTCGTTCATGATGGGAGTCTCCTCAAGGGACCAGGGCACCACGCGTCGCTCTGGCGGGCCGCTCATTCTATCAGGTGACGGGACAAGACGCCGGACCGGCGCCGTGAGCCCTCGGAACGCTGCAGGCGCCCCATGGCAAGGCTATACTGTCGACCTCGACGCCGGCTGGAAGAGAACGGCGCGGAACCACGGCGGCCGGGCACGCCCTTCCAGATCCGCGGTGCGAATACCGGGAACCCCCACGGCCCGGGATTCCCAACCCTTTACCGGGAAACAACCATCATGAGCTCCCCGCACAACGGACGGGCCCCAACCAGTATCCCCATTCGACGCCAGAAGATACCCTCAGGCTGGAATCGCTCGCGGCGCGCCTTTGTACAAACCGCCTTGGCCACCGCGGCCCTACCCGGTTGGGGACCTTTGGCGAGTGCGGCACGCGGTGGCGTGGCGCACTCCAATCGATCAGCGAACGGGCCGGATGTCCTCTTGGAACGTGTCGAGAAAATTCATGCCGATGGCCGCTGGAACGGTCGGCCATCGATCTTCTTCTGGAAAAACCACTACTGGATTTTTTTTCGCTCCGGCTCCGAACACCTCTCCAGCGACGGCCGCATCAGCCTGCTCAAATCGACGGCGAATCAGCCGCGTCAATGGCAGTTGACCGAGGCCCTCGACACCCCGGGCGACGACGCAGAAGTCCACATGCTGGTAACCCCCGCCCGACTGTTCGCCTATGTCGTCCGTTGTGATGCCGCGAGCCAAAGGGGCGACCCGATCGACACCCAGGTGAGCGTATCGGACGACGGTCACCATTGGAGTCCACCCCAGCCATGCTACGATCCAACGTTCTCCTGGTGGAAACCGGTCGCCCATCGCGGCCGGTACTACGTGGCAGCTGACATCATGCGGGGTGACCGGCGTGTCGAGTTGTTGCAATCCACCGACGGCATACGATGGCAACCGGTTTCGACCATTCTGCAAGGCGCTTTCACCGAAACAAGCCTTTTGTTCCTGCCCGACGATTCGCTGTTGGCCTTCACTCGTCAGGGACGTCTCTCGATCTCCAAACCGCCTTACACGACGTGGGAGTCCTCTCCGATCAACGGCTTGGGTGGCCCCGCAGCGGCCCTGGTCGGTGACACCGTCCTGGTCGCCGGTCGCACCAGCAGCGAGTCCTTTCCCGACGATCAACCGGGAACCACCCGGACCGGTATCTTCCGCCTGGACCGCGAACAAAAACGTTTGCGGTGGGTCACCCACATGCCCTTGATTTGGGGGCGCGATGTCTCCTACCCCGATTTTCACGTACTCGACAAGCGGCGGGCACTGATCGCCTGTTACGATGGTCAGGGATATCAACGAGGCGCTGCCAAGCAAGCCGACCTACTACTGGCGACGCTCCGTCTGGTCTAGTCCCCGGGGAGATCCATCCCCCCCAACCGGTAAACGCCCCGAGATCGCCGATCAGAATCGCTTTACCATACCGATCGATTCGGCAACGAAGGTGACGGCCATGCCCTCCCCGAATTTTGACCAAACGGGTGACTTTCGCGCGTTTTCACCAGACGTCACCGGCAACTGGCAGCAGACCATTCAGTCCTTGGCAAACGACACTCGGATCGATCAAACGCTCACGCACGACGGCGCGACGGGCGAACCGAAAGCCGTCACCAGCCGCGACGCGTTGGCTTCGCCGAATGCGCGCCATGTGAGCCAAGAGGATCCGTCGGTTGCTCCCCGCCAATCCGATTACGTGGTCGATCGCGTACTCGGAGAGGGGGCGACGGGCGTCGTGTATCAGGCCCGGCAAACCTCGCTGGCTCGCACCGTCTGTGTCAAAACGATCAAGGACAGCACCGCCGACAAAGCGCAAACCCAATCGCAGTTTCTTCGTGAAGCGACGCTCACCGGGCAACTGGAACACCCCAATATTGTTCGCGTTTACGATGTGGGGATCGACGGGCCCTCGGTGTTCTATTCGATGAAGCGCATCGAGGGGATTCCCTGGGCAGAGAACCTCACCGAAAAACAGGAAGTCGACAACCTCCGCATCCTGGAGAGCGTCTGTAACGCTGTCGCCTTCGCTCATTCGCGCGGTGTCCTGCACCGTGACCTAAAGCCCGAAAACGTGATGGTCGGGGATTTTGGCGAAGTCCTGGTGGTCGATTGGGGACTCGGCATCACGATCGAAGAATGCGCGCGGGCTGCCCCCGACCAGCACGCCTGCTGCGGTACCCCAGCCTACTTGTCACCCGAGATGGCGCAGGGCAAGTTGACCGCCATCGGGCGTCACACTGACATTTACCTGCTAGGGGCCGTGCTCTATGAAATTTGTACCGGCCGACCGCCGCATGCAGGTCGCAACCTGATGGAGTGCCTGCAGCACGCGGCGGTCAATCGTGTCGAACCCACCTCGCGCGATGACGAACTGATCCAGATCGCGCAGCGCGCCATGGAAACCGATCCGACCCATCGGTTCACCACGGTCCAGGACTTTCAAGCTGCCTTGCGCGTGTACGCCAACCACCAGGAGAGCCGGGCGTTGGCCCAGGCCGCCCAGGAGACACTTCGGCAGGCAAAAACAGCGGGCGACTACGAGCTCTTCTCGCGCGCCCTGTTTGGATTTGAACAAGCGAGTTCGCTGTGGCCCGGAAACCACCTGTCCGCAGAGGGTGCCCGTGAAGCGTCTCTGGCGTATGCGCAGTGCGCGTTTGAACGCGGCGACTTCGATCTGGCGGAGTCGTTGTTACCCCCCGATAACTCCGAATCGCGCACACTCCTGGAACGCGTCCAGCAACAGCGCCAGCTGGCGCTGAAAAAGCAAACCACCATTCGTCGACTTCAAAAAGCGGCCCTCGAGATCACGCTGAAGCTGTTTCGCCAGTTCAAACCCGACACGAACAGCAACGAAGACATCGCACCCAGCCTCGCCTGCCCGGTGACGCGGATCACGTGGTACCAGTGCGCCGAGTTCTGCAACTGGTTGAACCGGCAGGAAAACATTCCCGAGCAGGAGTGGTGCTACCAGCCCAATCCTGCAGGGAAGTACAACGCCGGCATGAAGATCGCCGCAGGTTGCTTGCAGCGGACCGGTTATCGCCTGCCGACCGAAGCCGAATGGGAGTACGCCGCCCGTTCGGGTGCGACCTCCAACCGTTTCTTCGCCCATTCCGAAGCGCTGCTGGACCGCTACGCCTGGTACACCAAGAACTCCGGCAACAAGCGTTTGCGGGAAGTGGGGCGCGGCCTACCCAATGAATTCGGGCTGTTCGATGTTCTGGGAAACGCTATGGAATGGACGACCATCGCCGCGAAATCGTTTCCCAAGTCCCCCGCAGTCGCCAGCGATCACGATCCGGGCGACCAGCAAGTCACGAACCAGACGCAACGGGCCTTGCGCGGTGGCGGTTATGTCCAACCGGGACCCGACACCCGCTGTACGGCCCGGTGGATATTCGCCCTCTCGTTCAAAGCCGACAACTGGGGATTCCGCGTCGCCCGGACCCTGAACAAATGACTGACAACACCTCTTTGTGGTACCCCGATCGTGTTGTCGATGGTGATCGCCAACACCGCTGGACGGTTCCCCACATCGCTTGAGGAGATCGCAACGCCATGAACACTCGCTGGATCTTTGCCGTACTGGGAGCGCTGGCTCTTTCCGCAACGGCCGTCGCCCAGGAATCGCCCACACGCGGGTACTTTCGTTTCCCCTCGATCCACCAGGACACGATTGTCTTTACCGCGGAAGGGGACCTGTGGCGCGTTTCGAGCGCGGGCGGACCCGCGACTCGGCTCACCACCCACGCGGCCCAGGAGACACGCGCCGCCATTTCGCCCGACGGCGCACAGATCGCATTCTCGGCCGGCTACGAGGGCCCTCGGGAAGTGTATACGATGCCCTTGGCCGGTGGTCTGCCCCGTCGCTTGACGTACGACGGTGAGTCGTCTCGGGTTGTCGGCTGGAGCCCGGACGGTCGCGTGGCCTACACGACGCGGCACTACGCCACGCTCCCCAATACCCAGCTCGTTCTCATCGATCCAAGAACACGCGCGATCGAGCGGGTACCACTCCATCAGGCGAGTGATGCGAGCTGGACACCCGACGGCAACACGTTGTTTTTTACGCGGCTCTCCAAACAGTCCAGCAGTACCAAACGTTATCGCGGTGGAACCGCCGAAACGCTCTGGAAATTTACCCAGGCAACTCCCGAGGCGATCCCGCTCACCGCGAATTACGAGGGCACGAGCCGCGATCCGATGCTCTGGAACGACCGGCTCTATTTCGCCAGCGACCGTGACGGCGCAATGAATCTGTGGTCGATGAACCTCACCGGAGAGGAACTTCGGCAACATACCAAGCACGCGGGGTTCGACGCTCTGTCACCCAGCCTTTCGGAAGGGCACATCGTCTACCAACGGGGCGCCGATCTGTATCTGTATTCGATTGCAGAAGGTAAGGATCAGCGACTTTCGATCACGCTCTCCTCGGACTTCGAACAGACCCGCCAAAAGTGGATCGAGAAACCGCTGGAGTATCTGACGGCACTCGATCTCTCACCCGACGGAAGCCGCATCGCTCTGACCGTGCGGGGCAATGTGTTTGTCACGCCGGCCAAGCAGGGGCGGCGCGTCCGTGTCACGCGACAAACGGGTGTGCGGTTCCGCGGCGCGCGCTTCCTGGCGGACAACAACCAGTTGGTCGCGTTGTCCGACACGACCGGTGAATTCGAATTTCATCGCCTGCATGCGGGCGGACTGGAAGCACCGCAGCAGCTGTCCCGCGATGGCGCCGTCTTTCGCTACCCACCAGTCCCGTCACCCGACGGCAAGTGGATCGCTTTCCGCGACAAGAACCACCATCTCTGGCAACTCGACGTCGCCACCAAGGAAACGGTCCGCATCGGACAATCGGAGTATTTCAACTTCAGAGATCTCACCTGGTCCCCCGATAGCCATTGGCTGGCCTACGTGGCGGATGCCCCCAACCACAACGGCCGCATCCACCTTCATCACCTCGACGATCAGACCACGACCGCGGTGACGACGGACCGCTACGACGATTACTCACCGAGTTGGAGTCCCGATGGCCGGTGGTTGTATTTCCTCTCCGATCGTCATTTTTCCTCCCTCGTGAGCAGTCCCTGGGGACTGCGACAACCGGAACCCTATTTTGATCGGACCACTGAAGTCTTTGAACTGTCATTGCGGCGGAAGGGGCGTTCTCCGTTCCTGCCGCCAAACGAACTTGTCGGCGAAACGGAAACAACCACCGAGGAAAAGACCGAGAAAAAGACCGAGAAACCGACTCCCCAACCGGCGGTGCTGATCGATTTGGAAGGCATCGCCAGTCGCCTCACGCGGGTTCCGCTGGCGGCAGGCAACTACTCCCGATTAACCGTCACAACCACACACCTGTACCTTGTCTCGCGCGCCACTGCTCAACCGCAGCCGCGGACACTCAAGGCGATGGAACGCAAACACAAAGCCGAGCTGACCGCGATTCTGTCGGGTATCAAGTCGTATGACTTTTCTCTCGATCTCAAGAAACTACTGCTTCACAAAAACGACAAGCTGTACGTCATCGAAGCGAACGGCAAAGCATCCCCAAAACTCGATGCGTCTCGCATCGCGTTGGACAGCTGGACCTTTTCGATCGATCCCGTGGCCGAGTGGCGGGCTATGTTCGTCGACGCCTGGCGCATGGAACGCGACTATTTTTACGATCCGAATCTGCACAACATAGACTGGAAACAGATTCTCACGCGACATCTTCCGCTGGTCGAGCGTGTCACCGATCGGGCCGAGCTGAATGACCTGATCGCCCAAATGGTGGGAGAACTCGAGGCCTTACATATCTATGTGCGAGGCGGTGACCACCGAACCGCAAAACAACAAATTCTCCCGGGCTCGCTAGGTGCCACCTTCCGACGCGACGAGGAGCGAGGTGGCTACCGGGTCGAACACGTTTACCAGACCGACCCGGACCTGCCCGATCAGCTCTCCCCACTCGCCAGAGCCGATGTGGATCTCCAACCGGGCGCAGTCATCGAGGCGGTCAACGGGGTGCCTACGTTGTCAGCTCCCCAGCTGGGCGCACTGCTGCGCAACCAGGCGGGGAAACCAGTGCTGTTGCAGGTGCGTGACGCCGATGCCGAGGCGTCGCGGCGGGTGATCGTCAAGCCCATTTCCCCCGTCGAGGCTGCCAACCTGCGGTACGACGAATGGGAGTACTCGCGTCGCCTGGCGGTCGAGAAACAGGGAGAACGAAAGCTCGGCTACGTGCATCTGCGCGCCATGACCTCCAAAGATATCTCCCAGTGGGCCCGGCATTATTACCCGGTCTTCCAGCGCCAGGGGCTGATCGTCGACGTCCGACACAACCGGGGTGGTAATATCGACAGCTGGATCCTGGAAAAATTGCTCCGCCAAGCCTGGTTCTACTGGAAACCCCGCGTCGGTGCCCCTTACTGGAACATGCAGTACGCTTTTCGCGGACACATGGTCGTGCTCTGCAACGAACGCACCGCCTCCGACGGAGAGGCATTCGCCGAGGGTTTTCGTCGCCTGAAGCTGGGCCCGCTGATCGGCACCCGTACTTGGGGTGGCGAGATTTGGCTGAGCATCAACAATCGCCTGGTCGACCGTGGTTATGCCTCGGCAGCACAGACCGCCGTGTACGGTCCCGAACGACAATGGCTCATCGAGGGGCACGGGGTCGATCCGGACGTAGTCGTCGACAACCTGCCCCACGCGACGTTCAACGGCAGCGACGCCCAATTGGAAGCCGCTGTCGCACATCTCCTCAAACGCATCCAGGAAGACCCCGTCGAGGTTCCCGTGCCGCCTGACTACCCGCGAAAACTCCCCGCGCGAAACGAGTGACTGCCGCGACTGGCCGAGGTCGTTAGACCGAATCGTCGATCGATGGCAACTTGAGAATGACGATGATTCCGACGCTCGCCACGGCGACAATCGCGATCTTCAACCAACTGGGCAGCTCGGACAGCGCAAGACTCGCGGCGACGACCACCGCCACCAACACGATCGACTTGAACTTGACCCTCCTGCGAACCCCACGGCGCAGCTGCCAATCACGCAACACCGGCCCGATCAGTCGAGAACGCAACAGACGGTCATTGAGTGGCGGGTACGAGCGAACCAAGAAGTAACTGGTCAACAGCATCAAAGGGGTCGTCGGCAACAGCGGCAAAAAGATACCGATCAGGCCCAGCGCGAAGAACAGCGCCGCCAGCAGCAGATACAACAGCCGCCTGCTACCGCTGCGCTCGGCAACCGCTTCCGACGAGTCGACCTCGGGACCGCAAGTGGTGCGAGACCGATCGGTTTGTCCAGACTTTGTCATACTTCCACTCGCACCAAGACCGTTCGCCCGCGACGCGATCTGGCAGTCACCCCGTCATCCGCTCACCTCGGTTTCGGCGTGGCGAGCGTCAGGCGATCGGATCGCCAGCGGGGAATCACACACCGCGGGTGGTGACGATCATGGTATCCTGATTGACCAACGCGTGTCTTGTAGGAGCGGCCGTTTCTGGCGCATTGCGAGGTTGTGGTCGCGCGCCCCAAGGGACCGCCGCCCGTACACCTGAACGCTTTTGGACCCCCTTACCAGGGCGCCGGACGATGTCCGCCAGCTCACACGAACCCTTTCGAGAGGGCGATTTTTCGCTCGCGCAGCGGTTCTTTCTGCGCCTGCTGGGAATCTCTCACCTGATCGCCTTTGTCTCGTTGTGGACACAAATCCACGGCCTGATCGGCAGTCAGGGGATCCAGCCTTCTGGCGCCGACAACACGCTTCATCTACTGTGCGGCGGAGGGTCGGTTGCCGCCTTGCTGTTGATTGCCGGCATTCTCCCCCGCGTCAGTATGGCCGCTGCGTGGGTGCTCTATCTGCGTCTGTCCCTCATCACCGCCCCGTTCCTCGATTTTCAATGGGACACGCTGCTGCTGGAAACCACACTGTTTGGCCTGTTCTGGAGCCGCACGCGGCGAACGCCCCAACCCGATGGTGAAGCGACCGTCCAGCGACTCGGTCGCTGGGCCCTGTGGTGCCTGTTGTTCAAATTGATGTTCCTGTCGGGTGCCACCAAACTCCTGTCGGGCGACCCCACCTGGCGCGACCTGACCGCCATGAGCTATCACTATCAGACGCAGCCGTTACCCAACTGGATCAGTTGGCATGTCCATCACCTGCCCGCCTGGTGGCACAAGTCGACGGTCGTGATCACGCTGGCGATCGAGTTGCTCGTCCCGTTTGGGATCTTCGCCGGCCGCAGACTGCGGCACCTCGCCAGCCTCTCGATGATCGCGCTGCAATGCCTGATTCAAATCACCGGAAACTACGGTTTCTTCAACCTGCTTACCGCAACACTCTGTGTTCCGCTACTAGACGACGCGCTACTACAGCGACTACTGCCGCGGCGCGGAACCGCTTCCCCGGAGATCCCGCGTATTGGAACGCGTGACTGGAAACAGATGCCCGCGATGGCACTATTGATCGGCCTGATGTCGGTGAGCGCGCTGACACTCCTCGACGAGCTGGTGAAAACGTACCGCATGGCCCAACGCAACCCGCAAGCCCAATCGATTCCTGCGCCGATCGCCACCGGTCTGGAACGCTGCGATCGCTACCTGCTGCGCGTGGCGCGACGTCAACTGCTGGATCGCATGCGTTGGCTGCGAACGATCAATGGCTACGGTCTGTTTCGCGTGATGACAACCAGCCGGACGGAAATCGTGATCGAAGGAAGCGCCGACGGCCAGCACTGGTTTGCGCACGAGTTCCGGTGGAAACCGGGGGACCCGCACCGTCCACCCGGCATCGTGGCGCCCCACCTCCCTCGCCTGGACTGGCAGATGTGGTTCGCCGCACTCTACCCGCCCGGACATCGCGACTGGCTACTATCGCTCGCTCGGCACCTGACGCTCGGCACACCATCGGTACGTGCACTGCTGGTTACGGATCGGTCCGGTCGGGATCCGCCGCGATACATCCGGTTTGTCTTCTATCGCTACGAGTTCAGCGAGACGGACCATCCGGACGGAGATTGGTGGGGCCGGGAAAAGATTTCTCAAAGCGATGTGTTTTCCCGATCCGCGCTTGAGCAAAACAACGCGCTGATCGAGGACCGATCACGCCGGTAGGACGACGACGCACACCGTCACAATGACGCACCGGATACGCGGCCATTGTGCGTCAGCGCAATACCGTTAGCGAGTCCGAGCCGCCATCTCAGAACGGCAGTCGAGCCCGCAATGCGTCAATAGCCGCCTGTTCCGCAGCGGACCACAGCCGGTCGTCACCCCCACGAAGACTCTCTAGCAGCCGCCCGGCGAGGACCCCATGACGGTATTCGTCCAGTTCGATGTGTTGGTCCAGATAGAATTGAAAGTCGGTCAGTTTGCCGTCGGTGACCAGGTCTCATTGGCAACGATCCAGCGAAAGAGGTCGGGCAGCAGGTCTTCTCGAGCAACCAAGAAATACCCGGCCATCGCACACAGCTGCCCGGACTGGATGACAGCGAACGTCTTCTCCACGAACGCGCGGACCTAGGGCGCAACGCCGCTGACAGTAAAGGCCTGGGAAATCGAATCCCGACAGACGACACCCCTACAGAATCAGATAGCGGAAAAACGCGTCGCTCCAATCCCCGTGTCGAGCGAGGACAAACCGTACCAGCTCGTCCTGAATCTGATTCGCATTGTCGCGCAGGCTGCGGTACAGAGGGTGGTCCGATGGAGCACCCTCTGGAGGGCCACCGGGGGTGATCAGCTCCGCGCGCAAGGAGGGATTGCCATAGAAATCGAGGAATCGTTCGTAGCGTTCCAGGATCCGGCTGAGCGCACCCCCCTGATCGTGTAGTTGGAAGACCCGCGCCAAACGTTCCAACGGCGTAAACCGCAATTGGCGTCGCAGCCAATCCTCCTTCTGACCCGCGCGAGTCGACGCGCCCAATGACACCAGTAGGGCCCCACACGATACGAGTCGGGTATGCAGCAACTTGAGATTGCGCAGCCGCCAAGACCCCGGATCATCGCGGCCGCGCCATTGGCAATCGACGCAAATCGCGCGGAAGTAGCGCAGCAGGTCATTGATCAGATACCCGGCCGGCTCATCGCGCAGCGGGTCGCCGGTGACGACCGCGTACCAATCGAGCACGGCGTCAAACAGCCGGTCGTAGGCCGCAAATCCATAAATCGGCTGGCAGTCGAGTAACCACTGGATGCGTTTCCCAAAAACCTCCGGATCTTCGGCGATCGTCCCGCGCCGGAGCGGATCACAGAGTGTCGCCTGACTGCTGGAGCGGGCGAAAATTCCGTCCTCTCGGGGAGCGCAAAGTCCGAGTGACTGCAGCGATTGGCGGACCTGGGCGTAGGCCGCTTCGGCGAGCACGTCACAGCCAGCCGCGTCATCCTCGAGCACCACGATCAGGTCGAGGTCCGAGTGCGCGGTCTTCTCCATCCGTCCCAGTGAACCAGAAACCGCGACCGTTCGGACGGGCGTTTCGTGGAGTCGCCGCTCCAACAACACCATCGCATCAGAGAGCAGTTGATGGGTCGCGTGCCAGGCCGACTCGATAATCGGGCAACGGCGCAGCGCCAATATCGAGGGATCCGGACCACCGCGGCGCGCGGGCCAATCGGAGTCGGCGCTGTCGACCCAAACCGGGGCATCCGTCTGGCAATCACCCGACTTCACGGCTACTGGGACTCCGCGATCACCTCCACGGCGCAGATCACAGACTCACCCCGCGAGGCGCGAAACGAGATTTCGATCTGGTCTTTTGCCAACACACCGTTGAAACGCTTTTCGAGACTGCGCCCCGACCCGCCCGCCTCACGGGCGACATCGAGGTCCTTCAACACCTCGCGCCCCTGAATCGAGACATCAAACAGACGGCGGCCCGTCTGGCCGGCGTTCGGTTCCAGGAAAAACAGATTGACTTGGTAACGACGCTGCGACAACTCGGTGCCCGGCAGGGTTACCCGAAGTTTCGAGGCCCCCTCCACCCCCGATGCGGCCACCCACTTGAGTCGCCCACCTTGCACCTTACTAGAATGCTGCCGGAACCATTTCAACTTCTCTCCATCGACTTGAACTTCCAGGCTGGCAGACGGATCGCCCGACTTGGGAAATTCCATCCATAGCGTTCCATCCGCGGCCAGGCGGTCCCCCGGTGCACCCAAGTTGATCCCGAACCTGCGCGACGCCGACTGTGGTGATTTCAGCGCATTGTAGGTCCACAGATCGACGTCGGGGACATGCACCAGACCGAGCGACGTAAACAGGTTGTAGCTACAGCTGCAGCCGTGCGCGTAATTCGGCGCATTGAGCACCCCGCCCGCGGGAATCAAGCTATTGCGACAGCCCGAGCGAAATCCCGGCAGCCGCGCCGAGCCCATCGTCTCGCGGTCGAAGAACCCGGCGACATCGGCGCGAAACGTCAGCAGGTGAGGGCTGGCGATCGCGTAGTTACAGTGGTGGCCGGTCTTGGTGAACTGCCAGGGAACCGCCTCGCCGGTAATGGGGTGGGTCTGCTCGGCCACCTTTCCCGACTGGATCTGGAAGGCGCGACCGGGGCCGCGTTGATCGATCACTAAATCCCCCGAGACGATGACCTTGTCCCAGACATTCTCGGGGTGCCCGCCAAAGCCGGGGGCCTCTTCGTCTTTCTTCCAGAGTTCCTCGCCGTCCTTGCCCCGCAGGGCATCGATTCCTCGCTTGTTCGAAACCACCAGAATGTCGTGCTGTTGGGAATATCCCAGCCAGGTCACAACGCGACTGGTAGTGCGCTCCCAGAGCGGTTTTCCGGTTTTGGCATCGAGCGCCTTGAGGTACCGAAACGGCTCGGACTCGGGAACCAGACCGCGCCGTTTCGCAGCGTCGTACAGGTCTTTGAGCACGCCGTCAAAGAAATAGACTGTGTCCTTGCCGACGGCCACCAACGGCACACTATAAGATGCGTCACGTGTCCACTTCAGTTCACCCTTAAACCGATCGATAGCGGTAATCGCCAGGGGCATCATTCCCAATTTTTCATGCTCGCGGAAAACGGTCACAATCAACTGGTCACGCCACACCCGGACTTTGCCAAACCGGTCGTCCGGCGAGGGCAGTTTCAACTCGGCGAGCGTCTCGCCGGTCTGTGGATCGAGCCGCAGACAGTGGTCGGGGTAGACCAGGTAGACGCTGTCGGAAACCGCCACGAAGTGGTAACCCGGCTTTTCCTTCTCAAAGAAATTGCCCCGGCGACCCGGTCCGCTCCCGTCGCGGACTTCGCGCTTCCAGAGGACACGCCCGGTGTAGATGTCGATCGACGCCAACCGCTGCGGGCCCTGGACCACCATCCGCCCGTCGACGACCGTCAACCCGGGTCCCCAGTAATGCCGGTTGTAGTAGAGCTCGCCATTGCTGGCCGGCCCGCCGAACCAGAGCAGCCCCAGCGGAGCTCTGACGAGTTGGTCCTGGGACATCAGCGTGTTCGCCGCATCTCCGTATTCGTGCGTCCAGTCGGCTGCGCCGGGCAGGGCCCCCACGCGGGTCAGCGCCACCCAGCCCGCTTCGCGGCTGAGTTCCGCCTGCGGTAATGTCTTGGCTTGCACCAGCTCCTCCAGCCGCCCGCCCGTCTCAGCCGCCATGGGAGCGGCCCAACTGCCACCGTAGGGGCGCAAACTGGCGTACAGACGGGCCACCTGTCGGGCGTCCGTCAGGCCGAGCGACTGAGGCCGTTCGGAGGTAATCAGCGTCGCCAGATAAGGAGGTAGCTGAATGTCCCGCGGATCGGCAACGCGGGCCGATAGGGCGGGCGGATCGATCCCCTCCGCCAACGCCCGCAGCCGTAAGTCGCGCACGACCTGCGGATCCTGGTCAACCGCGATCACCCGCAGGTCAGACTGGCGAGCCAACTCCAGCGCGAGTTGACCCGTGGTCAACCCCAACACCAGACAATAACCGGCCGGATCTGCGGCCCGTCCGACAAGCCGGGAAACCTGCTGTTTGAGCTCGGCCGCAGCCGGGGTTGCTGGCGTGGGCTCGAGCGGGTGCGCCGTCGGCGCACCATCGACGTTGGCAAAACTGTAAATCCGGCCACCGCGGGTGACCACAAACAGACGCTCATCGGCGGCGACCATCGACGTCGGCTGACCTTCGATCGCGGCTTTCCAAGCGACCGTTGGCGGAGCATCCCCCGCACCCAATTGGACGGCAAACACCGACTCACCACGACACCCGAAAACCCGTGGGCCCGCCTGGCAGTAGACTTCGACCGGTACCGTCTTGGCCGCTCCGGTCTCGACCGCGACTTGCCAGACTTGGGGAACTTCATCCTTTTCGACATCTTTGCCCTTGCGATCCTTGCCCTTGATGGTCCGTCGGCGATCGATGTTGAAAGCGACAACACCGGTCGCGTTTCCGGCAAAAAAAGTGTGACCGTCAGAAACGGGCCGGTGTCCCTCGCAGGGCATCATCCTCGCTAGCTGTGTATGGAACACCTTGTCGCCGTGGAACAACATCGGTCCGGCGCTGGCGACGTGGTAGTCGGTCTTGCCCGACGAGTTGTAGTTGAGCGATACGATTTTCCCGGAGCGGATGTCGATACAGGTCGCCTTGGCGCGCCCACCCGGGATGTAGAGTCGCTGCTGGTTGTAGACCAGGTAACCCTGTGGCGAGACGTTGTCCAACTGGGTCACCGTGTGCGGCGGCAGCTGTCCGTCGGCGGCGGCCAAGTCGAGGGCGTACAGCGATGTCCCCTCGAACGGCCAGACACCGGCCGTGAAATAGAGCTTGTCACCGCCGACGACCGGGCCACCGCGAATCGGCCAGACCGAGATTAGGCGCTCGTTCCCGACGACCAAGCGGCCGGTCGGAGCCGCATTGAATTTCCAGACCAGCTTCCCCGATGCGATGTCGACACAGTAGACGTGGCCGTCATCAGAACCGAAGTAGATCGCGCCCCGCCGCGCAACGGGGGCAAAGCGAATCGGGCCGTCGGCAAAAAAGACCCATCGCTGCTTGCCGGTGCGCGTATCCAGGGCGGTGATACTGTCGGTCCGGGATGATGCCACCATCAGAGTCTGGCCAACGACAATCGGCTCGTGGGTGGCGTCGAACTGAATCCGCGGGTCCTCTTCCCAGGCCACATGGTTGGCGGGCAAGTCGCGCCACCAGGAAACCGCCAGCTGGTCCGGTAGGGCGCCAGCCGTGGCACCGCTGCGGGCCGCGTCGTGACGCCACATCGGCCAATCGGAGGCGACACCCAGAGAAACGGGACCGAGGCAAACCAAGGCGGTAACGGACAGGACCCAGCGCATGCTTCTCTCCTCAGGAAACAGAGGGATCTCGTGGCGGCGACCGCCGCGCTGTCCGTAAGACTACCCGTTTCTGCGGCCACTGCAAATCAAAGGCCACCAGAAACATGAAAACACCCGTCGCGAGAGGCCGGCCGTCGACGTCGTGCCAGGCTGGTACCGAGCGGCGGAGGTTTTAGCGGCGAATCAACTGGGCCACCAAGGCGCTAGAAAAGCACAACCCGGCCACAATCGGAAAGACCAACGCCGTATTGTCCAGCAGCGCTTCGGTCGTCACCCCGGCGGCATCGGTCACCAGTCGGCGGACCGGGAAACGCTCCATCATCGCACCGATAAAAGGCTCGCATAGGCCCGCCAGGACGTAGGCGAAGGCGTTCATGATACCGACCCCGGTGGCCGCGTATCTCCTGCCCAGCAGGTCGGGGGCGAGGGCAAAGAAGGGCGCCTGCGGATAGGCGAAAAAACCGCACAAAAAGAGGGCCGCAACGCCCCATGGACTACCTGCGGGAAGCGCGTACATCCCCAGCGCCGAAAGGCCGGCGGCCAGCATGAAGAGTGAGATCACGCTACCGCGGCGACCCCCGAACAGCCGGTCGGAGATCCAACCGCTACTGAGCGCACCGAGCGCCATCCCGAGGGGCAGGATGACAGAAATCCAGCGGCCTCCACCCTGCTTGAAATCGGCCCCGAGAAAATGAACCGGCACCCAGATCAGTAGGCCGTAGCGGGCGCTATTCTGAAAACCGATAGCGATCCCAGTAACCACGATCCTCCAATTGCCAAGCACCACTCGGTAGCGGTCCCAGACCGTGTCATCCTCCGCATGGGAAGCTGGCGCCTGCTCGTCTCCGTCGGTCAGTTCATCAAATCCCAGCTGACTGGGAGCATCGCGCGCGAGTAAGAAAAAGGCCGCGCCGCCCACCAGCATCAGCAGCACCGGCAGCCGGAAAATCCACCGCCAGTCGAGCTGGTAGACATCGATCACTAGCAGCGAGGTGACGTAGGAGAGCACCGAGGCCATCCCGGCGGCGAATACCAACCAGCCAAACGTGTAGCCGCGTTCGTCGCGCGACCACCAATTGGAAACCAGTTTGCAACCGGGCGCCCAGCCCATCGCCTGCGCATACCCGTTCAGCGACCAGGGGACGATCAGGCCGACCAAGCCACCACCAAAACTAAGCACCCAGTTGAGTCCACAGGAGAGAATGGCGCCGAGACTCATCATGCGTCGGCCGCCCAAGTGATCGGCCAGGTTCCCATTGATCACCTGCCCCAGCGCATACGTCCACAACAGCGCGGTGCTGAGCCAGCCCAACTGGTATTTCTGGAGCCCCAATTCCCGCTCGATGCCGGGAATGGCAAAACCCATCGTCTGCCGGCCTGTGTAATAGAACAGGTAGCAGAGCATGGTGGCCAACAGCATCCGCCACTGGGCGCGGCGAAATGCGCCGGGCGGCGAAGCCAACATGTGATGTTCTCTTTCTGGCATCGACCTACTTCCTCCGGTGCAGCGCCCCGGTAACCTGTCCCTCCCGACCGCCCGGTACAGCAGCCGTATTGTACCGGGGATCAGACCACCGCCGCCAAGACCCGGCGACACCCCCCGATCGAACGATCCCCGGTCAGCGACCAGAAACATGATCTGACAGCACTCAGCGACGTCCGGCCGCGGCGTTGATCTGGGCGAGCTTCGCTGTTAACTGAGCGCGCATCTGCTCCACGACTTCCGCCTGAGCCGGCTGATCGACGAGGTTGGTGAACTGGCGCCGATCGGCCCGCATATCGTACAGCTCGGCCGAACCGTCTCGGTAGGACAGGAACGCCCAGCGATCACTGCGCAACAGGTGACCGCCTCGTTTCATGCAGTAAATCTGTCGGTGGACGCGATGTCCCGGATTACGGAGCACTTCGATCAGGCTCTTTCCCTGGCAGTGCGCGGGAACCGGCAGCTCAGCGAGGTCCGCCAATGTCGGGAATAGGTCGATTTGCTGCGCCAGGCTGTCGGTCACCGCCGACGCGATCGTCGGTCCCGCGATCACCAGCGGAATCCGGGCCGATTCCTCGTGCAAGCTCAATTTCTGCCAGAAGTCGTGTTCTCCCAGGTGGTAACCGTGATCGCTGGTAAACACCACGGTGGTATTCTGATCGAGTCCCCCGCGCTCCAGCGCGTCGAGCAATCGGCCCACCTGGGCATCCATGAACGCCACCGCCGCGTAATAGGCCGACAGCACGCCTTGTTGCGCCCCCGGCTTGCCCGCCAACCCAATGCGCTGCGCGCTGAGTGATCTTCCGGCAACCGGGATATCGGACCAATCGTCGGCGATCCGCACAGCGCGCTTCATCTCGGCCGCCGGGTACTGGCGGAAGAACGACTCGGGGGCCACCAGAGGCACGTGCGGACGGACCAGCCCCACCGCCAGGAANAACGGTTCCGAACCGTGCGCAGCCAGCAGCTGGATCGCTTTGTCGACGGCCTGGACATCCGGTTGCTCGGTGCCGGCGCCGCGACTCTCGACGACGTAGAAAGCTGTACCGAAACCGAGGTTGTAGTGTTTGGACGGATCGTGCCGGAGCGTTTGGTTGGTCAGGTGCCGATGCACGCCGGGCGTTTTCCACTCGGGGGCCTGACAGTTAAANCGCTCAGTCCAGGAAGCCCGATGATCGGGCCCATCGACACCGGCCGTGATATCGCCGGGAACCCGCATGTGGTAGATCTTGCTGACCCGCGCGGTGTAGTAGTCGTGCCGTTTGAACCATTCGGCCAGAGAGGGCCGGTTCCCTAATTGCTGGGTGAATCTCCGCGCCTGGCCGTTGCTCGTGACACCGATCGCCTGCGGGTACATCCCCGACATCAGCGCCGCCCGCGACGGTCCGCAGACCGGGTACTGGCAGTAGGCGCGCGTGAACCGAACACCGCGCTGCGCCAAGCGGTCGATGTGCGGTGTGCGGCACTGCCGGTTACCGTAACAGCCAAGCGCTTCGGCTGTCAGATCATCCGAGATGATGAACAGCACGTTATGGCGAGTCGCTGCCGTGGCGGTTGTAGCCAGACCGATCGACACGACCCACAGTGCCAGCCCGCACCAGCGAGACCGACCACCACGGACCCGAACGGGTCTGCATTCAGTTGGGGCCGGGCAACCCGCTGGAATCTTGCAAGCGGATCCGCGCTTCGTCTGCCCAGGGACTGTCGGCCGCCAACTCCAAAAACCGCGCCCAGTGGCCCCGCGCCTCACTACTTCGCTCCAGGTCATCCAGTACGCGCGCCAGGTGGTAATGCACATCGGGAAAGTCCCCATGAAACTGCAGCGCTCCCTGAAAGGCGGCAACCGCCAATTCCAGCTGGCCGGTTTCGGCCAGCACACACCCCAGGTTCGCGCGGGCTTCGACATAGTCTTCATTCTGCTCGATCGCCATGTAGTACCGTTCCCGCGCCGCCGACAGATCCCCCAGGCGGTACAGCAGTTCGGCTAGTTGAAAGCTGGTTTCCGGTGAGGGCCCACCAGCAACCAGCGCAGCGCGGTACATCTCGGCCGCCAGCGCGAGTTCTCCGGAGTCCTCTAGATCGACAGCCTGGGCACACANCGCNTCGGGTGAGAGTGGTGGNANCTCTGCCGCGCCCCGCTCGCAGGGCACCGTCACGGCCACCACNGTGGCCCGCTTTGCCGCCTCCGCGGAACCGCTGTCAACCGCATCAAAGTCGATCCGCCGCTGGCCCCCCGGCTCGATCAGCCCTTCTCCCTGGCGCAACAATAGCTGTTGCCCCTCGACGATGATCGCCAGTTGTGCCAGGGGTCGATCGAGGTCCGGGTAATAACGGCTGAGGGCCTCCAGCTTTCGCTCGACCGCCGCCGGCGAGGCCCCAGCTGCCAGAAGCTGCGCCAGATGTCGTGCCGTCGCCACTTCCTGGAAATCGAAGTAGGGAAGACGATGTACCTCCCGGATCGGGGAAATCAACCCGCGTCGATGCCAGCGACGCACGGTGGCTACCGATACCTTCAACAAATCGGCCAGCATCGCAGGCGTGTACAGCCGTCGTACCAGCTGTTGTTCGCCCTCGACAGCGCCCAGGGATTCCCAAAATTGGGTTTCCGAGAGGATCCGTAATTTTCCCGCGGCGGCGGCCGCCAGCACGTCTTCCCCGAGTAACTCCTGATGGTCGCCCAGCGGCAACTCGTCTGCCCCGATAATCACCCAATCCGCTTCCAGGGCAGAGTCGGCGGGAACTCCCCCGCACTGGCGCACCAGGCGTCGCGCCTCGCGTCTGCTGACGCCCCCCAATTTGCCAACAAAAGCGATGCGCTGGTCGGTAAACGGTGAATCACCCCGATCCGGACCGTCAGTAGTCATCGATTCACCAGGCCCCGGCGCAGGAAACGGAAAGCAGGGGAAGATATAACGCCTCATCGGGGTGGTGCCCAGTGTCGCCCCGCCCGCTGTGGGTGTCAATTGCCGAGGGGCCTCTTGAACCTACGATCTGTCAGCTCTTAGACTCTAGTGTGTAGTGAATCTTAGACTCTAGGTGTCGTGAAGCAGGCGGCGTGGCAGGGATGTTCGACGTCGAACCCGAGCACAGGACATCCCTGCGCTCTCTGTGACCTCGATTCGGTGGAGAGAATGCCATGCGACTGAAATCTGTTGCTCTGATCGTCGGTGCGATGTTGATCGCGACCAACCTCAACGCCCAAGAGACCGCCGCTCCCGAAAAAGCGCCGCAAACCGAGCCCAGCAAGCCACCGACCACTCCTGCCGCGCCGTCNCTGCCCGCGGATCGGTTGGATCGGCTGGCGNCCGAGTTAAAGACCCAGTTCGANTCGCTGCGGAGCGACATTCAAGCGNTACAAGCGNTCGGCCAGCGCAGCGTGCGCAACGCGCAGGCGATCGACATCCTCCGCCGAGATATCAACAACCTCGACGCGACGATCACCGAGCACGTCGAGCGACAACGAAAACTCCTGGAAGCGGTGACACAACAGGAGACCGTTCACGCAGCCAAGCCAGCACTCGATGCAAGCNCTGATTCCACAGCGTGGACCCACCCCGATNCTGCGGTTGGCGGTCAAAACGCCGCTCCCGAAACCGGCCTGATGCACCTCAACAACCGTACCCGTAGCTATCAGACGATTGCCGTGAATGGCGTGTTCTTCGGGATCAAGGCGGGAACCACTCTGACTTTAAAAGCGCCCGTGGGGGAAGTGATCACGCAGATCCCCGGCCGCGCGGCGCGATCCTGGAAGCTGACCAGCGCAGAGAATGTCCAGCGGGTTGATCTGATTCCCGCGAGCGAGCAGCGCACCACGACGCTGCGACCGGCGCTCAGCGGCGGGCAAGTCTATTACTACTATCCGACCAACCGTCTGTTCCCCGGGAATTACTGGTGGCCGTAGACCGACGGGGTTCCCGCTCGGCGCTATCGTTTGCAAGAATCCAGCTATTTCGGATACATTCGTCCGCTGTCAAACACCCGCAACACCGCCGGTCGTGCGGCAGCGTCGGGCCACCCAACACGTCATCCACGCCCCCGGGAATCGACTCATGCGCGTCACGTTTCTACCTGCCTGGATCGCNGCCTGCCTTATGCTCTGGTCGACAACCGCCAGCCGAGCCGAGAAATCTGCGCAAGAGTTGCTGCAGGCGGCAGGAAACGCCGCTGCCCAGGGAGATTCAGCCAACGCGGTGCGGTTGGCCNGCGAGGCGATTGGCCTGGATGCCAAACTCTCCGTCGCCTACTACCTGCGCGGGCGTGAGCGATTCCGGTTGGGCATGATCCAGGAATCCGTGCAAGATTTCGATAAACATGTCAAGTTGAGCCCAGAACGGGAATCGCGACAGTGGGAGCGGGGCATTGCCTGTTACTATGCGGGCAAGTTCAAACAGGGNGCTGACCAGTTCAAGNTGTANCAGACGTTCCACGACAATGACGTGGAAAACTCGGTCTGGCGTTATCTATGCGTGGCCCGCACCGAGGGTGTCGAGAAAGCGCGCAGCACCATCTTGCCCATCAAGAACGATCGCCGTGTGCCGATGATGCAGGTCTTTCACATGTTCCGTGGAACACTACAACCCGCCGATGTTCTGGAAGCGGTCAAGAAGGACTCGCCCGAACCGGGTGAACTCGCGTACCGCATGTTTTACGCGCAACTGTACTTGGGCCTTTATTACGAAGTGCACGGCAAGAAAAAACTGGCGCGCAAGTACATTTTCCAGTCGGTCGACGACCACACAAAGACCAAGGGCATCAACCGCTACATGTGGGACGTGGCGCGGATCCATAAAGCACAACTGACGAAGGCGGCCNCCAAGGGCAGNAAGTCCAAGTAGGCAATCCCAAAACGACGCGCTGAGACGCCCTCTCTCCTCCGCCGCGCTACCAGATCAGGTTAAACCGGCGATCGGAGTACCGTGGTAGATATGGTGAGGACGATCGAGTTCGTCGTGCCAGGCGACGGTGTGCGGCAACCCCAACGTGTCGTAAATCGTGGCCGCCAGATGCTCCGGTGTCTGCGGGGCGTCGGAGGGGAATTCGCCACGTTTATCGGACGCTCCGATCACCTGTCCGCCGCGCACATTACCGCCGGCAAAAAACACGGTCTGGACAGCGCCCCAGTGATCTCGCCCCGGCAGCTTGTAGTGGTCGGGCAAGAGCGAGATCTTCGGTGTGCGACCGAATTCGCCGGCCATCACCACCAGCGTATCCTCGAGCANGCCGCTCTCCTGCAGATCATCCAATAACGCGCTGACCGCGCGATCGGTGGGGGGCAAGAGTTTATCTTTGAGGTGCGGAAACGCGTTGCCATGCGTGTCCCAGGTCTCATCGTTACCGAGGTTGACCTGCACCATGTTGACACCCAACCCCACCAGCCGCCGCGCCATCAACAGCGACCAACCGAATGAGTTCTTGCCGTAGCGCTGCTGGGCTCGTTCCTCGGCGCGCGTCACGTCCAGCGCCCNGTGTACCCGGGAATCGGTAAGCAGNGAAATCGCGGTCTGGCGGAAACGGCTGTTATTGGCCGTGTTCCCCTGGCGATCGAGTTGGCGACGTTGGGCCCCCAATTCCCGCAGTAATTTCAGCCGACCGTCAAACCGCGGGCGGGTCAATCCGTGGGGCAAGGTGAGGTTCGGTGCCCCGTAGCGGCGAGGATCGGGTTTCCCACGTTCCTGGTGATCGAACGAATACTCAGGAAACGCCCCAAAACTCATGTTGAAAAAGGGAGACGCTTCGATAAACCAGGGGTTGCGACGCTCACCCATACGGGCCGCAAACTGGCCGGGAATCACGCGCCCCGAATTATGAACAATCCTTTCGGGCAACACCGCCACGGGGGGCAAGTTGTTCTGCCCCTGAGTCACGGCGCCGGCAATCGAAATGATCGACGGCCAGTCGGTGGCCTGCGGNCGACTTCCGCTGAACCCCGGGGGCAGATCACTGCGCCCAGTGAGCATGATGTGGTGTCCCGCCGAATGTTCGTTCGATCCATGCGTCAGCGAGCGACAGAGGGCCCACATCGCGCTGCGCTGCGCAAGCATCGGGAGATGTTCACAAATCTGGATTCCCGGCGTCGCGGTCGCGATCGGTTGAAACTCACCCCGGATGTCGTCCGGCGCATCCGGCTTCATGTCAAAACTATCGTGCTGCGACAGTCCGCCGGAGAGAAAAATGAAGATCACCGATCGCGTTTTCCGCCGTACCGCACCACCGTGCGTTACGTCTGCAGCGCGCAGCGCGGAGAGGTGTTCCATCCCCAGACCCAACAGTCCGACCGCGCCCGCCTGAATCGCCACTCGACGCGATGGTCGAGGATGTTCCAAGTGCATCTCTGCATTCCCTTCCGCGGTTCGGGAAACCGCCACGCGGGTCCACGTCGCCCGAGCGCAGCCCCGATTCGCCTTTGCCGTCTCTATCTTAGCCGCTTTGTCAGCCGCGGAACAACCAGAATCCGCGTNCCACGCAAGCGGCGCTGCTGTTCCCAATCGATATCGGTTTCCCGTAGTGGTTTTCGTCAATCGCTGGACTGGTCTTCTCGATTTTCCAATGCCTCCAAGCGTCGTTCAATGCCCTGCAGCTTGTCCAAGATCAACGCGTGGACGTAGACCGCGTCCATCCCCACAGGACTGTTGTCGCTGTGGATCAGTTCCACAAGATGTTGCAGTTCTTCTCTGGTTTTCACTTCTTCCCCCCCGTTAAGGTGGCCCCGGAAACGGCCCTGTCGACCGCGCAGCAAGCTGGTTTAACGCCGCGAGACGAGCGACGGCGTGCCTCGATTCCCTATCGTGGCCAACCGGCCACGATTTGGCAATCGCTTCGGCAACGCCAACCGTCAAGCCGCTGGTGCGGCGCGCTTGCCAGCTCAACCACCGGCTGCCCCGCGGCGGTCGATCGAGTTGCAGCGGATCGGCGGTGGGTTGCGCTCTGCGTCTGGCGACGAGCACCGCGGTTACCAGGCCCCAACGATCGCGACCCAACCCGCCGCGCGCACCGAAATGGTACGATCGACGCAACCGCGACCGACGCGCGTTCAGACACCCTCGGTCGCGGTTGCGCGACACTCGCCATTTCCCCCATACGCACCAAGGAGCCCGCCATGCGTTGTTCACCCTACTCCGACGCGGATGCCACCCGATTTGACCGTCGCCACCTCATGGGATCTCTCGGCCTCGCCACCGCCGGCGTGGGGTTGCTGCGCGGATTTGCCTCCGGTGAAGACGATCCGGTGGAGGCTCCCATCGACCGTCACTCAACGATACGTATTCGCTCACTACAACCACACATCTGCCGCGACCGGGTCTACGTCAAGGTCGAGACCAACGCGGGCATCTTTGGTTGGGGCGAGATCAAGGGGGTCGTTCCAAGTGTCGCAGCGACGCTCGCCACCGAGATGTTTTCCTTGATCGATAACCAAAACCCAACCCGAATCGAACATCTCTGGCAGACTCTGTACCGCGCCGAGCGGAACCAACGCGGGGGTGCTTTCATGGTCCATTGCATCGCCGGGATTGACATGGCTTTGTGGGACATCGCTGGCAAGCTCTGGAAAACCCCCGTCTACCGGCTCTTGGGAGGCCCAACCCGCGAGCGTATTCGCGTCTATCCCTCGGCCAAGGCGGTAAAAATCGGCAGCGGGCCGCGGCCGCAATCCGGCGACCCATTTGATATTGAAGAGATGGTCTCTCGGGTGCGCGCCGCCCGTCAACGGCTGGGCCCGCGGGGAACGGTGATGTTCGATGCCCACAGCGCGGTCCCGCCGGCGACATTGATCCAATTGGCGTCCAGGATCGAACCCTCCAACATCCTGTTTCTGGAAGAACCGGCGGTTCCGGGGAACATCGAGGTCTTCAAACGACTCAAACAACAAATCGGAATTCCCTTGGCGCTGGGTGAACGCGACCGCACGATCTGGGGTGTGATTCCGTACCTCACGGAAAACGCCATCGATATTCTCCAGCCGGATTGCGGATACACCGGTGGTATTACCCAGATGAAGAAAATTGCCACCCTGGCGGAGGCCTTTCATGTCCCGCTCGCACCCCATTGCACTCAATCCTACCTCGGAATGACCGCGAGCTTTCATGTGACTGCTTCGATTCCGCTCTTTCTGATTCACGAGTCTTACGACAACAAACTGCTGGGACGGTTTCTGCACCCGACTTGGAAACGTTCGGACGAGGGCTATGTCAGTCTGCCCGAAGGCCATGGACTGGGAATTGAAGTGGATGAAGCGATGCTCGCCACCGTGGCCTCGGACCCAGCCTACCGGTATCGTTGGCGGGGTCCTCAATTTTACCCCGATGGCTCGGTGGCCGATTATTGATGTGCTAGCGTTCGCCGGTGGGTGAATGGGGCTTGCTCACGGAAGCACCAGCGGAGGCGATTTTTCTTGACGCCGATCGGGGCTTGGCGCACAATCCCAACCGGCCGTGGAAGCGCGGGAAGAGAATCCCACCGGCAGCTGTCGCAAGGGTCGACCCCGGCGCGGGTCAGAGACGTCCCCTCGGCCTGCGATTTCACACGCCAAAACGACCTGGGGGGGCGCGTTGACGGTGACCTTGTCGGCATTCGTTCTTAGCTTGAGGAACTGCGTCCATGAATCACATGCTCCCGCTCCGAGTGGCCGCTCTGGTCCCATGTTGGTTTGGTATCATCACCGTTTGGACCGCGACCACGTGCGGCCTCTACGGCGGTGACCTGTACGTCAACAATGCCACCGGCGACGACCTCCGCAATGGCCGCTCGCCCGAATCCAAGGGGGCCGCTGCAGGACCGGTGCGAACCATCGCCCAGGCGTTGCGGTTGGCCAAATCGGGTGACCGGATTGTCCTCACCAAGACCGCGGAACCGTATCGAGAGAGCCTGACGTTACAGGCATCGAACCACAGTGGCCTCTTGGGAAGTCCTTTCGAAATCGTCGGCAACGGAGCGACGCTTGACGGCACACGTCCGGTCCCAGCCGGTGCCTGGCAACATGTCCGCGGAGACGTCTACCGTTTCCGACTGCGCAAGAAAGCGTTTCAACTGCTCTACCTCAACGGCCAACCGGCGTCGCGGAGGGAGGTTCCCGAAACGCGCGAACTGCCCGATCTGAAAGCGCTCGAGTACTGTCTGCTAAAAGGCGATCTCTATTTTCGTGCCGCCCCGGGCAAAGCCCCCGGGGAACACAATCTGCGGCATACGGCACTGCCCGTGGGTATCACGCTCTACGAAGCCCGCGAGGTCATCGTGCGCGACCTGGTGATCCAGGGCTTCCAACTCGATGGAATCAACGCGCACGACGGCGTGTTCGGTGCCCAACTGACCGGGTTGATCTGTCGAGGTAACGGCCGTAGCGGAATCTCGGTCGGCGGTGCATCGCGGGTTCTGATCGAAAACTGCTTGGTCGGAAACAACGGTATCGCCCAGGTCCGCACCGAGGGCTCCTCGATTACCCATCTCGTGGGGAACGATCTGATCGACGACGGTCGCGTTCCCGCGTTGCTCCGTCGGGGGGGGAAGGTACACATCCAGGCTAGTGAGCCGGCTGCTCCCGAGAAACCCGAACCGGTACCCAGCCCAGCGAAGAGTCCCTAAACGTTCGATCGACGAGGGAATCCCACCCTGTCGCGCGGTGCAGTCAGTCCCTCGTTGCGATCCACAAATCTCGCGCGGCGTGAGCGCCAACGGTCGACGGCGGAGGGGTGAGCACGGATCATCCGGCCTCACAAAAAGCCCGTCGAGCCGCATCGTAGACATCCCTCAATGGTACTTTGTGTTGCGTTGCGATCGCTCGACAGGCCTCGAATTCTGGCGAGAAGCTCTGCCTTCCGTCAGCCAGCAGCGCCAGCTTGCCGGCAACTTCACCCCAAGTTGTCTGAACATGGCAGGGACGCCGTTCGAGCTTGTGGCGGCTGGCGGCCCAGCGTCGAATGCCGAGCGTCGTCGTCTCTCGGAACACAATGTGTTCCAGTCGCGAAATCGCATCCGCGGTACAGAGAATGCTCAACAGAACGCCCGGGCGGTTCTTCTTCATTTGAATCGCCGTGGTGTAGACGTCGAGTGCGCCGGCCTCGGCGAGCAACGCCGTGCAGTGACCAACCAGTTCTGCACTGACGTCATCGAGGTTGGTCTGAAGGACCCACACCTGGTCCGCTTCCTGCGAGTCGTCCAGTTCGCCAACCAGCAGCCGTACCAAGTTCGCCTGTTCGTCCAAATCGCGTGTGCCGGCTCCGTAGCCGATCGACTCGATCGTCATCGCCGGCAGCGGGCCGAAGTCATCTGCGACCGTTGCGACAATCGCTGCGCCGGTCGGAGTCGTCAATTCGGCCTCGACCCGGCAGTCGCTCAACGGTACCCCCACCAATAATTCCGCAGTGGCCGGCGCTGGCACACTAACCCTGCCGTGCGCGATCATGATATATCCGCTGCCAGTGGGAATCGGTGAACTGACAATCCGATCAACACCCAGTTCTGCGAGCCCGATGGCGCTTCCCACGATGTCGGCAATCGAATCCACCGCGCCCACTTCATGAAAGTGGACCTTTCGCAGCGTGGTGCCGTGAACCTTCGCTTCCGCCTCACCGAGCCGCGTAAAAATGCGTCGAGCCAGGTCCTTCTGCGCGACCGACAAGATGCTGTCGTCGATCATTGCCGTGATGTGGTGGAGATGCCGGTGAGCGTGCTCCGGCTCGTATTCGACGTCGACCTTGGTCGCGCGAAATCCATTCTTCTTGACCTCACTGGCGACCAGCCGGCAACTGGGAAGCCCCAGGGAATCGACTCCTTGCTGGATGGTCTGAAGCGCGACTCCGGCATCGACGAGCGCCCCGAGCGTCATGTCACCACTGATGCCGCTGGCGCAATCCAAATAAGCGATCTTCATTCCGCGGGCCCCGATAACAGGCGGGGCATCCGTCACCCCAAACGGTTCTGACCACNGAGGTCACTGTACACGTTTTAANAGGGCGCACGGGGTTTCACCATTCCCAGCTGAGGCATACCGCTCGCTCCGATCGGCGAACCGCACACCGTCGCGGGCCATTGCGACCGAAGCTGGGATGCCTCGATGGCGCGGGCGAGAAACACGGAACACCAACCGACCAGGTCCATACCGCAACCGGGTGGGCAGCACACCGTTGCGCATCGGGACGGTGACCAGACTAGCTTAGATCGCGTCTCTCTTAAACCCGATATTCGATAACGCCGAGTACACTTCGGTCAGCGTCTTATCACCAAAATTGGAAATACTCAGCAGATCGTCCGGTGTGCAATTCAGCAAATCCTCGACCGAGAAAATGCCGCGCTCTTCCAAACAGTTCGTGGTACGTACCGTCAATCCAATCTCAGCCGTACTCATCTCCAATCGTTCCTTGAGGCTTCTCGACTCTTCTTCCGCAACACTCAATGGAATACGCGTCATTGGGTTTCCTTTCCCCTACAAAAAATCTCGGGCCACGCGAGGCCGCGTTGACAGACTTCGCCGAGAGTTCATTCTCTCGGGTGCCGGCGCCGCNTTCCGTCCGGCGACCGCTACGCGTCTGTATCCATTCGGTCAGTATAACGTTTTCGATCAAAATCGGCGCGCGGTTGTGGGGAGAAAACAACTGGGATGCTAGCATTGGCGGGTGCCGGTCAGCGGTCACACCGCGGCGCGTGGTCTCCGCAGTGCCCGACCAAACGCGATCTGCCTCGATCGCGGTGCCGGTTTGCCCTGAACGAGAAGCGCACCATGGAAGGCTCCGATCGGCTGCCTGGAATCATCGACAGGCTTACCGAACCTCAACGTCAAGCGGTGCAGCATGTCGACGGTCCGCTGTTGATTCTCGCCGGTCCCGGCAGCGGTAAGACCCGCGTAATCACGCATCGCATCGCGCATCTACTGCACCACGGTGTTCCGGCGCGTCAAATTCTCGCCGTGACATTCACCAACAAGGCGGCCGACGAAATGCGTCTCCGCCTCGATCGCCTGGCGCCGCAACAGCCGGTCTGGCTGGGAACATTCCACCGGTTTTGCGCCCGGCTACTGAGNCGACACGCCTCGATGCTGGGACTCAGTGAGAACTTCTCGATCTACGACACGCAAGACAGTTCNCAAACACTCAAACAGACGATTCGCAATCTCGATGTCGAGATGACCCACACGTCGATCGAATCGGTCGCCAGCGCCATCAGTTGGGCCAAGAACCGCTTGGTCACTCCCGACGAGTACAAGCCGCGCTGGGGTAGTTCTGCCGGGACCATCGTGAAACGCGTGTACCCCGCCTACCAACAGCAGTTACTGATCGCCAACGCCGTCGATTTTGACGACCTGTTAATGCATGTCGCCACGTTGTTAAAGGAGAATGCTGAACTCCGGCGCACGCTGGATGATCGTTTCCGTTATATCCTGGTCGACGAGTATCAGGATACGAATCTTGCGCAGTATGCCATCGTGCGTGCGCTCTCGATTCAACATCCCAATCTGGCCGTCACCGGAGATCCCGATCAGTCGATCTACGGGTGGCGTGGAGCCAATCTCAGCAACCTGTTGGATTTCGAAAAGGACTACCCGCAAGTCAAAGTGGTGCGCCTGGAACAGAACTACCGCAGTACGCCAAACATCCTCCGCATCGCCGACCAGTTGATTGCGCATAACCGTAAACGCAAGCCCAAGAAGCTGTTTACGGATCGGCCCGAAGGCAGACCGGTGCGACTGGCGGTGTACGCGACCGGTCAGGATGAGGCGGAGGACCTGGCGATCCGCATCGAGCAGGCAAAACGGGAGGGCACCCGGCTCTCGGATATCGCNATCTTCTANCGCATCAATGCGCTCTCTCGGACGATCGAGAACGCGATGCGCGGTCATCAAGTGCCCTACCAGATCGTCAACGGTCTGGAATTTTTTCAACGCAAGGAAATCAAAGACATCCTGTCCTACCTGCAATTGGTCAACAACCCGAGCAGCGACGCCTCGTTCCTACGAATCGTCAACGTACCGCCCCGAAAAATCGGCAAGCGGTCGCTCGAACTTCTCACCGCCCACGCGTCACGCTATCAGATTCCTCTTTTGGGAGCGGCGCGAGAAGCAGGCCTGATCGAATCCTTGACAAAACCTGCGGCGGTTGCGATCGCCAAGTTTGTTTCGCTGATCGATCGCCTGTCGGTGTCCGCCCTCGCGGGCGTCGAGGAACTCATGCAAGCCACGCTCCACGAATCCACCTACCATGACTGGCTGGCGGGAAGCGACCGCGAAGAAGATCACGATCGACTCGCCAACATCGAAGAGCTGTTGACCGACGCTCATGAATTCGACCAACAGCACCCCGAGGAGGGCGGCCTCGAGGCGTTTCTGGAACGCGCTTCTCTGGTGGCCGATACCGACGCCTGGGAGCAAGACAGCGATCGTGTCACACTGATGACGATGCACGCCGCGAAGGGACTTGAATTCGCGATGGTTTTCATTGTTGCCGTCGAAGAGGGCCTGCTACCGCATGAGAGAAGCAGCGAAGACGCCGATCAATTGGAGGAGGAGCGCCGTCTGTTGTTCGTCGGGATCACCCGCGCCGAAGAACAGTTGCAGTTGAGCTACGCGCAATACCGCACCTTTCGTGGGCAGCAAAGAATGTCGGTTCCCAGCCAATTTCTATTGGAAATTCCGCGAGAGGAATTCCAACTGTTGGCCGTAGAATCCGCCTACGCGGCGCCAGCGGGGCACTCCGATGAAGATCAGCGGGACGCGTTCGATGATTCGTTGCAGGATCTGACGTCACCACAGCGGACAGCAAAGCAAGGTGCCGCCGGGACACCTGACCGGCTGATCAAGGATCGCGATCCACACGAGCCGTTCAGCGAACGGAGTCGCCGCGTACCACCCAGCGTCTTTCAGTTGGGCATGGTGGTCGATCACCCTCAGTACGGCTCCGGTCGGATCACCCACCTCAGCGGCTCCGGGCAGAAGAGAACGGCCACGGTTGATTTCTTCGGTACGGCCGGGGAAAAGAAGTTCCGACTCGCTCACAGCCCGCTTACGCCCGGCGAGTATCTCGAGTGACGCCGCCAGCAGGCTGGGCGTGGAGGTTTGCAGGTCGCGAAGATCAGGTCCGCCAAAAAGTGGATTGCGGGCGCGGCTGATAAGCAATCGCCAAATGGGGCGTTGCCAGCCGTTTCCCGCCTTGAAACAGCGAGTCGACCCCCGCGGCGGTCAGTCCTGTCGTCAACAGATTCCGCTCGATCGGAATCGGCGATTTACCGGTTAGAAACATCTGTTCGGCATGGTACGCCAAGGGACTAAAAAAATTACACACCTCCCGTGGCGGAAGATGAAAATGGGTCGACAGGACCTTCCCCGTCCCTCGAAAACGGGCGGCAAACGTAAAGTCGTTCACCACTCCCTCGGCCAGCACCATCGTCATTTTTAGCCCATCTCGATGCCGGTAGCGATAACAGTAGGGTCCGTGATTTTCCTTTACCTGCCCAGGAATCTCCTCCGCAGTCGGCAGGATATGGTTGAATCCTTCGCGAGGCGGAACCAGTGACTGGCTACGACATAGGCAAGACGAAAACAACTCTCGGTCCCATCCACCCTGGTCCCAGGATCCACGTCCCATGCGTTCCCAAACCGCGTCCTCCCGGTCGGCCTCGATGTGATCCACACCGGTCTCTCCACCTTTCCTCCGCTCCACCATGCACTGCGCTGTCTCTAAGGCATGGATGTCGTACCCGTCGATACCACCGGGTGCCAAACAGAGCGCCTCAGTGAGTTCCGCCTGCAAGGGCATGTCAATCGCCGGAATGCGCCGTGTGACGGGCAGTGATGACCCGGCCATGAAAGCAAATCCCATGGTCTTCGACGTCTCGACCATCTCTTGCGCCCAATCCCAATTCCACGACAAGTGTTTATCGTTGAACACCGGACACGTTCGCCCACTGTCTCGAAAGACATCGACGATTTGCTGGAAAAATTCGTAACGCGGGTAGAGCTTCTGCCCCTTTTCATTGGACGGATAGCGGCCGTGCTCACCGATCAAGAGGACGCCGTCGACGGCGAGTTTCTGCCCACCCAAGGTCAATGACTCGGCGATCGAAGGGTAGATCGTCATCTGAGGAAACTGCGTCGCACGCTCACGACTCAATTCACCCTGCGGACGTTGATCAACGTAAAGCGACACCAGGTCCATTTCGGGGCGGTGATGTCGACCCCCAAATCCGTACCCCCAGAGGAAACGATCCAAAATATGCTGGGCGTGCGAATAGCGGCGATACTCCGTCACAACGGCAGCAATGCGGAGACGTTTTGCGCGACCCGTACGGTTCATCGATATCCCCACCGAATGCGATTTGAGCAACTTCGCAGCGGCCCAATGCCGTGATCAATCCAGCATACTGGTTCCCTTGGCGGACTCCAAATCCGACGAATGCAGCAGCCGTTATTCGGTCGCCGGCGGCAGCACCCGCAACAACAACTCCGCCTCCGAAACCGCCGGCCATTTTCCGCCTTGTAGCGCGGTGGCTCGGATCCGTAGGGGATGATCGCCAATCCGATCGGCCAAGGCACCGGCCCGCACGACCAACACCGCCTCATCGGTTCCCACCGGAACTATCACCGGAGCCGCAGAAACGCGGCCATCGAGATCAGCGGGTGCGACGAGTGCCAACTCGACCGCCGCGGGCAACTTGGCAGACCGCAGAACACGTACCGACATTTGGCGAGATTCCTCGGGGCGTAGCATCAACATCCCGCTCGGACAACTCACTTTCAACAACGCGCCCTCGAGGATCATGGTCACGTTCCCATTCGTCGCCTTCGTCACTAGACGACGAGTCCCGAGCGGGTCGGGAACCCACGCCAGTCCCATGATCGTCATCCTGGTGGTCCGATCCGTCTCCAACCACTCGGGCATGAAACAGGGATAAAACACCCGCGATTGGTCCGCCGCTACGGTCATTCGGGGACCGGAAATTCCCTGGCGATGCCGGCTTTGATTGGCGGCCATCTGCAACATCACCTGCCCTTTGAACCCCGCATCGCGTTTGATTTCCAGTGGCGCCGGATAGGTCGTCCCGCGGTGGACTGCGCGCTGCCGGTTCTTACCGATCAGGTCGATGTTGAACGGGGCCGTCATCGTGGTCGCCAGGAGCACTCGGGAAAGCCGGTGCGCACCGGGTCGACGCGGGCAGAGGTTGCCGCCAGCACCGGTCTGCAAACTAACCGAAAGCGGTGTGCCATCGACCACCGCCATTCCCGTGACTTTGATCAGACTCGCGGCGCAAGCGGTTTTCCCAACTGTTTCCAAAGGGATTTTTAGCTCACCCTGATCGGGCTTGATCGTGAGATCATTGGGAACCGATATCCCCGCCGGCAGACCGTCGATGCGAATGCGGATGGCCTCCTTGAACCCCGCGTAACGGACGGCTTTAATCACGAGCTCCGCTTTCCCACCAATGGGTAGCAAAAGTTGTTGCGGACCCGTCAAACCGAATCCGGGCTGCCGTCGACGCACACTGAGACGATAGGTATCACTCGTGTCCGTGCGGCCAGACGACAGACCGCGAACGACCAACGTATACCGACCGCTTTTGGGCGGCTGCCATTCGAGTTGAGCATCGGTGGTGCCACCGGCATCGTCGTTCTTGGCCAGTTCCTTGCCGTCGGTGTCGAGTACTTGAAGCGCCACATCGAGTCCGCCACCGACGGCGCGCGATTCGACGGCGATTGTGAGAAACGCCCCCTGCTCGACGGAAATCTGGAACCTCTTTTCCAGCGCGCGTTCTCGACATTCCCCGGTTACCGCCCCGGGGACTTTCAGCTCCAAACCACCTTCCGCAGCAGGCTCGAGCTCGGATTCGCGTTGTTCTTCGAGATCACTCGACAGCAGCGCAACCGGAGCCACACCGGTTGCGGTCTGAAACGGAAAGGTGAATTCCCCCAGAGGTGCGTGATCGGGAGCTGTGACCTCACGTTGCACACTCTCCCACTCATCTGTACCGCTGATCAAACCGAACCCAGAAAACTCCACCCGTTGTGTTGTGCCCCGCCGCACAGCAGCGGGGACCGTTTTCAGGACACGCGGCCCGGGTCGAAAATGGAGGCGGTAAACGTACGAACGGTTGCCACGAAAATCGAGGTCGTGCAATTCCACCGTGTAGACCTCACCGGCTCGGGCGACGAACGTCAGGTCGATGTCAAGTCCTTCGGTGTCCGCAATATCGGCGACGTGTTGGCCGTCCTGGCCGACGACTTTCAAGACCCCATGAAAATTAGATCCGATCTGACGCGCAGCCAACTCGACGGTCACCGGCCCGTCCTGACGAGCTCGGATCTGGTAACGGTCCACCTCGGCGATCTTCAGCAACCGGCCGGACACGACCACCGGCAAACGATCAATGCCCTGCGGTTCCTGGCGATAGCGATTCTCGAGAATTTCCTCGTCGTGCCCAATCACGAAGATGGCGGTCGAACTGATCCCGTTGGCGTTGGCGACTTGCCAGTACACGGGCCCCGCGGACATGTCGGCCGGAATACGGATCGTGGCGGATATTTCTCGAGGAATCGGCATCGCCGAGCTACGCCCCTTGGGACCAAACCAATACGGTGGGGGAGGGACATAAAATCCGCTCAGTTCACCACGGACTTCCCAGGCGAGCCGTTCGTCATGCACGAAGTACTGCATGTCGCGAGTGAAGTCGAACCCTCCCAAACGCACTTCAACGGTCGTGCCCGCGCGCCCACCGGGTGGGAAAACGTATCCGGCCCTTGGAGCCAGCTGCGCGATCGCTGTGGATGTCAGCGCCGCACTCAGCAGAATCGCCACGGCGACCGGGGCACAGGTCTCGCGAACTTCCGACATCGGGTACACTCCTCACGACGCCAATCGGCTTCGCCGGCGGCAAAACTCTCTCCCTGGGCGAACTCGCACAACGTTAGCTTAACGTCATCCCGCCGCGCACGCCGCAGACCGTATCGCACCTCCCACGGGCGGACGAGCCGGCACCCGACGGGGTCGATGAACCAGAACATCCCCAACCTCAAGAGAGCTTCGATGCCACCGGCACGGCAGCCGCGAACCTCCCTGACTCTCTCAACGTCGCAAATCTTCACACTAACAGATCAACACCTTCCAGAACACTCTATTCTGGATCGTCCCCTGACGGCGCCGCCGTCCGCCAACTGGGGGGCAGTCGCCGGACCTTACCGTCCCGATCGACCATCGCCAGCGTGGCGTGGCCCAGCGCAATCAGGTTGTCCTGGTTGAAAACCTGGTACTCATGTTCAGCGCGTGCGCCGCGTACTTCACCGACAACAACACGCACCGTCAAGAGATCATCGTAGCGCGCAGCGGCCAGGAAACGGCAGCCGCACTGGGTGACGACGACGAAGTGCCCTGCCTCCTCCAGATCGCGGTAATTGCGCCCGGACGCGCGCAGGAGTTCGAGCCGCGCCTTCTCAAAGTAGGTGAAGTAGTGCCCGTGGTACAGACGCCCCATCGAATCAACCTCGTGGTATCCGACGCGGATCTGAATCTGATGCTCAGATAGCATGCGGCGATGATCTCCCAGTCATAATGAAAACAAGAAAGCCATGCGGCTTCAGTCCCAACCCATGTTGTTATGTACTCCGCTCTCGCGCCAAACAAGGTGTACTCTGAAGGGGCACCGTTGACACTTCCTCGGCCATCTGCGACTTTGCGAACGTGACTATCCAACTCGAGCAACTACTCGCCCAGGCCGAGTTCTCACTTCTCCCCTGGGGGCTGTTCTCGCTGGCAGTTCTCTGGCTGGGATCGGTGGGCGCCTGCATCGGCAGTTTCATCAACGTCATCGTCTACCGGCTGCCGCTCGGGATGAGCGTTGTGCGGCCCCCGTCACAGTGTCCGCTGTGTCACCACCTAATTCGGTGGCATGACAATCTGCCGATTTTCGGCTGGCTCGCGCTGCGCGGGCGATGCCGAGATTGCCGCGCCGAGATCTCTCCCCGGTACCCCTTGATCGAATTGATGGCCGCGGCACTTGGGCTGCTGCTGGCACGTCGTTTTCTGCTGGTGGCATCGCGGTCCGATCCGGTCACCAATACGCTCGATTGGAGCTCCCACACGATGCTGATGGTGGGGACGTACGCCATCCATCTGCTGACTGTCTACACGCTCCTAGCCGCCGCCCTGATCCGCACCGACGGCCAGCGAACCTCACGCTGGTTCTTCGCGC
>PADE01000160.1 GCA_002702965.1 Planctomycetaceae bacterium | reverse complement strand
ACCTGCAACACCGACTGCTCGGCGGACCTGGGCACCGGATAAAGGGGGATTTGCGCCGCTTCGGCCAGAAGGCGACACGCGATGACGACAGGGTTTTGCCGATGACCAAGAGACCACCCGACGAATCGTCCGCCTCCCCGCCGGACACAGCGAACGATCAGCAAGACCAGGCCGATCCGGGTGCGGGAGCCAGGTCTCGGGGCGAGTGGACATTTCACGCGTTCTTACACACTGGATTTGGGAGCGTCCTTCAATATAGTGGTGGCGTCGGGAAGCGCCTCCTGCATCCTGGCGAGGTCGCGCTCGCGCACTTGCGGGTGAATGTTCTGAACCACCGCTGGTCGACAAAACTCAGTCGCACCATCGGCCGCATTTGACGCGGTCTGTTCTGGCGGTGCCCGGTACTCGCCTGACGCCCGCGCGACGTCCAAACCGAATGCTCCCAGCGCCAGCAACACGCCCGTCAAGCGTAGCATGGACGGCTCGGGTGCCCGACGCCCTCGGGAGCTGCCTGTATCGTGTTGGGGTTGCAACGTTGCGCTCAGACCCGACCGATTGCCACCGCAGCAACCGGCCCGCAGATACGCAGCCAATCCACTTCACCAATCGCGGTCCAAGGCGGCTGCTGTGCGTTTCCGACCGTATGCGAAGGGTGACGTCATTTGGCGATCGTCGCAAGACGCTGTCCGGTGACGACCTGATCGCCGGGATTGACATCGATGCTCGCAATCGTACCAGCCACCGAGGCGGTCGCGTTGACTTCCATTTTCATCGCTTCCAGGACGATGACGGTATCCCCCTGGTTGATGTGGTCGCCAATCTGAACGGAAGCTTTCAGGACGACCCCCGGCATCGACGCGTTGACAGCGACCTGTTCGGTCGATGCCGCTATCCCGACGTCGTCGCTGGAGGCGGAGGCCGGTTGGACATCCACTTCAAATGTCCGGCCATTGACCGTAACACGGGGACCATCAAGAGCAACCTGGAATAATCGGTCATTGATCTTCAGGTCATATTTCCCCGTGGCTGCACCGCGCGATGTCGGCCCGGTGTCGGATGTCGGTTCGACTTTCCGCACGCCAACCGCGGCCTCCCCTTTGAGGAAAGCGAGCCCTTTGTCCTGGCACGTTGCGGCGATGAAAATATTCTCATCGGTAATGGGCAACCCAGCTCCCTCGAGTGCGGCCCGCGCGGCCGGAACACCTTTGGCCGGATCTTCGTTGTTCATCTCCAGCGGCGACCGCGTCGTGGGCTGAAGATCGAGTTGTTCGGACGCGACCCGGACAATCTCTGGATCGGGTTCGACAGGCGTTTTGCCAAAGTAGCCCAGAATCATCTTCCCATAGGACGGGGCAATCTTCTCCCACGGCTTGAACATCACGTTGTTCAGCGCTTGTTGAATGTAGAACTGCGAGACGGGGGTGACCGACGTCCCGAATCCGCCGCGCCGGACCACATCGCTCATGGCTTTGATCAAGTCTGGATATTTGTCGAGAATTCCGTTGTCGCGCATCATCTGTGTGTTCGCCGTCAAAGCGCCACCCGGCATCGGACTCCAGGGAATGAGCGGTTCGACCGTGGTCGCTTCCGGCGGCAGAAAATAATCCTGCATGCACTCCTTAAACACCTCTTCGGCTTCGCGGACTTTGTCGATATCGATTCCTAGCGTGTAATCGGAACCCCTCAGCGCGTGCCACATCACGAGGATGTCCGGCTGGCAAGTACCCCCTGAACAGGGAGCCAGCGACAGATCGATCGCGTCGGCGCCGGCGTCGAGTGCCGCCAGGTTCGCCTGCACGGAAATTCCCGCCGTTTCGTGCGTGTGAAAGTGAATGAACGCACCCTCGGGCAGGATTTTTCGGGCTTGCTTGATTGTCTCGTGGACTTTCGACGGCACCGCGGTCCCGGACGCGTCCTTAAAGCAAACGGAATCGAAGGGGATGTCCGCGTCCAGGATCTGCTGTAACCGGTCGGAATAAAACTCCGCAGTGTGGGCACCTTCACAGCCAGGCGGCAACTCCATCAGGGTGACACACACCTGGTGTTTCAAGCCAGCTTCGACAATGCACTGTCCGCTGTAAACCAGATTCTCTACATCGTTGAGTGCGTCGAAATTGCGGATCGTCGTGATCCCGTGCTTGTTGAACAACTCCGCGTGCAGTCGGATGATGTCGCCCGATTGGGATTCAAGCCCGACCACGTTGACGCCACGTGCCAGTGTCTGCAGGTTGGCCTCGGGACCGGCAGTCGCGCGAAACTGGTCCATCATGTCAAACGCGTCTTCGTTGCAATAGAAATACAACGACTGAAACCGGGCACCCCCCCCCGCTTCGAAGTAATCGATGCCCGCGTCCCGCGCGGCGGCCAGAGCCGGCAGGAAGTCGGCGGTCAAGACACGCGCGCCGTAGACCGACTGAAAGCCGTCTCGAAACGCCGTACACATAAAGGGAATTTTTTTTGCCACGCTGGAAACCCGTTTCCATCAATTTGTGAGGGCGGACCAGAGAATACCGGCAGCGACTGCCGAACCGAGCACGCCGGCGACGTTGGGTGCCATCGCCTGCATCAGCAGATGGTTTTCAGGATCCTCTTGCAATCCCACCATCTCAACGACGCGGGCCGAATCGGGCACCGCAGACACACCTGCAGCTCCCACCAACGGATTGATTTTTTCCTTCAAGAACAAATTCATGACTTTTGCGAAAATCACACCACCGGCCGTCGCAATCGCAAACGCAACCGCACCCAGCCCAAAAATCAGGAGCGATTCGCGCTGCAAGAAATTTCTGGCCGCGGTACTCGCACCCACCGAGAACCCCAACAAAATGGTCACGATATCGATCAGCGAAGTCCGAGCGCTTTGTGCCAACCGTTCGGTCACTCCACATTCCTTGAGTAAGTTACCGAAGAACAACATTCCGATCAAAACCAGCGCCCCCGGTGCCAGCATCGTACAAATCAGGAACGCGGCGATGGGAAACACAATGCGTTCGGTTTTCGAAACTTCACGTGGCGGTTTCATTCGAATCCGGCGTTCGCGGCGGGTCGTCAGCAGTTTCATGATCGGTGGCTGAATCACCGGCACCAGCGCCATATACGAATAAGCAGCGATGGCAATCGCACCCAGCAACCCCGGGGCCAGTTTCGCCGACAGAAAGATGGCGGTGGGGCCGTCGGCACCCCCGATAATCCCGATGGCGCCCGACTCTTGCTCCGTGAATCCCAGCGACAGGGCCCCGAGAAATGTCAGAAACACCCCAATTTGTGCCGCCGCCCCCAGCAAGACCAGGCGGGGATTGGACAACATCGTCGAGAAATCAGTCATGGCTCCGATGCCGAGAAAAATCAGCGGCGGAAAAATGCCCTGACTGACACCGAAATAGAGATAACCCAACACGCTGCCTGGAATGTACCGCACCCGCTCCGATTGCGCACCGTCGTGATCCTTGATCGTCTCCGTCAGCACGCGTCCATCCTCGACGACAATCGCGCCTTGGTTGTCCACGCCCAACCGCATGTCCTTACTGAAGGGAATATTGCCGACGATGACTCCCATCCCGATCGGCACCAGCAACAGTGGTTCGTAGTGTTTGCGAATCGCCAGCGTAATGAATGCGATACCGATCGCGATCATCACGACGTTACCAACGGTCAGATTGGCGAATCCCGTCGTTCCAAAAAACTGCAGAAAATTGTCCATGCGATCCCAAATTCTCAGCTGTTTCGAAGTTTACCGCCCGGGTTGTCCGGTCGACTGCGTTTCGTGGTGATGGAGAGCAAAGCCGATCGCCGCCGCGATTTCCTCATCACCGTTCGTCGACGACGAGGCGCCCGATGCGGGCGGCGCGACGACTTCCAACCGTGAAAGTACGTGCGGGAGCAGATAGATGAAAGCGGCGATCATGGCCAACGCCGCGAAAACAACCGTCATCCCCGTCAGAGCGAGTTGCAAATGGGTCGCAGAGATGTTGTCAAACGCCATGTGTACCACCTTTCGCCCTCAATAGCCGTCTCGGTTCGTCCATCTCTAGTTGTACGCGAGACAGTCGCGCGAGGAAACGGGCTACAACTAGACTCCAAAGGGTCAACCGGGTTGCGAACGACTCCACACGATTACGGCGTGAACCGTTTAGCGCTCAGATTCTCGATTCCCAGCAACCACCCCGCCAAAAAATCTCTCCACGTTGTCTACCGTCTGCACCACCAACGCGCCGTCCGCGTCGATCTCCCTGCAGATGCCTGTCATCTTACGTTGGCCCGTTTCTAGCTCGATCCTCCGGCCGCGTAGCGCACATCGCTGTTTCCACGCATTGGCCATTTCGGGTTCATCCGTCACTCAAACGTTTCAGCTGGCGTTCCATCTGTCGCAGCACACCGATCAGTATATCGTTCACATCAAAACCGGTTCCCGGCAAGTCGATCAGCGAGGTTGCGATCGCGCGCAGTGCGACCGGGGCCGCATCAAAGGAATTATTCGCGTTGATACCTATGCCAAATATCCGTGATCGGCGCCGACCACCGACTTCGGCCAGTACGCCGCAGATTTTCCGCTGGTTCACTAAGACATCGTTCGGCCATTTCAACGCCACTTTCTGGGCTGGAGCGAATTCGTCGAGCGCGGGGCTGGTGCACCTCAAGGGGCTGACCAAACTGCAGTCGCTCAGCCTCGTCCACACCAAGATCACCGACGCGGGCATCGCCGAACTGAAGAAGCGTTGCCGAAGTGCAGTTTCCTTAACGAACCACCCTTCCCCCTCGGCCCCACGCCGGGTGCGGGAGGTGCGCCGTGGCACGCGTGTAAATTTCACCCGTTTTTACACACCCAGCAGTTCTCAACGGTCTCGGTATGAGTGATAGCTGGGTCAGTAGCTGAACGGAACCAGCATCGAATCAGATCGATGGATCACCAAACACTCTGAGGCCAGTGGCGTGTCTGGTATCTCTACTGAGCCGGTCGGCCCCTTACCTGCGCCGCCTCAGCAGTCCCCGCAGTCGTTGCAGCGCTCGGCGACCAAGCCCAGGGTCAGCCGCAGAAGCGGTCGCGCGAACCACCTCGTAGTTCCACGGCTCACCTCCGGATGCGAGTTGATGGACTTCCCAGCGTTTGTTGGGCCCCTTCCGTTGGATGGTCAGGAAAAAATCGGCGGTCTTGCCACGACTGTCCTCGGTGTACTTCCATTTGGTGGTTTGCGTACTGGCGTCGATTCCTACCAGCTCAGAATGGCCGGTGTACAACTGTCCCTGGTCAAAACCAGAGTGCGACGACAAAACCGATTTCGACTTGTTGTCCCAATAACGCAGGATACTACCGGTCGAAATGACCTGCCCCGTCGAAGTTGCCATATAGTGGGTTTGGAGCATGTTCTTACCATCATGGGCAAGGCTAATGGTAAAGCTGAGTGTGTAATCGAGTCCGCCTGGAATACCTTCCCAGAGCTTGACCGTCTTACCTCGTGATTCCCAAGCACCGAAATCCCCCCCTCGCTGGTGATAGGCAACGAACGCTTCCCAGGAGTCCGGTTTCACGAAATCCGATGTGGCGGCCGTCGTTGTGTCATCGTCCGCCATTCCAACCGTGGCGCAACTCAAGATCGCCGTCACGAACAATGCTGTGACCTTCATCGTGCTTCCCCGTTGCTGTTGATCTGTAATCATGGTGTTGGTGGAGTGGGCCGGGTCTGTTTCGTCGACGACAGGGTCTCGCCGACGGTGACTTTTTCCAAATAGGGTCCACCTCGCCGTTAGTGACCGGCACGACGCGGAATTTTCGCAGATCCGAAATGGGATCGCAACCAATACGGCGACTGTTAAGGCGGTCGCTCGCGGTGTACCAAACTGCAACTTTTCCGGGAACTAGCAACACCACCCCTCTCCACCCCCTGCCTCGGTGTTGATACGGTCCAGTACCTCCCGCCGCTGGTGCTGTTCGGCACCCGCGCCAGGTGCGGGAGTGAGGTCGCGGGAGGGGCGTGATTTCTGAATCCGATGAAACTCGATATCGAGCGTCCGCCGGTTGTGGAGCCACGGAACTACCAGCGGCATAAGTCCCATGACTGCCTGCACATGATCATGAGCCACCGCTTGGACGTTTTGACCTACTCGCGGCAATTTGTCAGCGTGCCAAGCCGCATAATCATCTCGATTTTACGTTGAGATAGAATCGCTTGCTGTGATCTCTGTCCAAGACGATTCCCTTAACGGCTGCAGTTCCTCTTTCCCCCCAGATTCTCGCAAGACCGTTAATAATGGCTTGCAAGATTGAAGTTGTTTTGCCTTGAAATGACTCTCGGTAGTCGGCGGTGTCTACATGTATGTACAAACACCATCCCTCTGTGGCACCAGTAAACCAATTGCCCGTAATGACTTGACCGNCGGACAGCCGACAGTCATCGGGAAGTTTGGTCGTGAATTCAAATGCATGGGATTCACCGGCTTCCAATGTGAGATTTGATGCCAGGATTTTCTTGTCGTAGTCACGGCGTTTGCTGGCTGATGCACCGGTTTGCCGACTTACTTCCATGCACTCCTGGAGAGCTATTGAGATTTCGTCGGCGATCACTTTCTTTTCACCAGCGGTGACGGTGATATCAAAGCCAATCGTGTCCCCTTGCCAAATCTCAGCTTGTTGCGACCTGATCGTGAAAATACAGCCTGACACATTCAATGTCTGCTCTGTTGAATCTGACATCAGGATTCCTTTTTTGTCTCTCGTTAACGTGACCTGCCCCACGGACAGTACCCGCTTTCAAGTTAGGTTCAGCCTATCACTTCCCTGGAGGAGATGCTCGTTCGGCACGCTCTGTCTTGACGAGTCAGGCCATGGCTGGTTCGCTTCCGGAGACGAACTGCAAAACCTCCCGATAACCCACTCCCCTCGGCCTCGCGCCGGGTGCGGGAGCCAGGTCGCGGCCCGTGTCCTCAGGGAGCTGCGCGGCCGTTGAGGCGGTTCCGATGGTTGCGCCGACGCGCCCTAGTCATCCGCCGAGCCGGTGCTCTCGGTCGGGTCGGAAGACCGTTCGAGCCACGGCGGATTGGGAATCGCGGCAGATCGCGCGAACAGCATCAACATCCCGGCGGAGATCAAGATGATCGGGATCTCGCGCTCGATGCTGATGTAATCGAGTTGGCGGAGTACCGAGAGCAGCGCGGCGATCAAGAAAAACGGCCCGATCACGACGGTCGCCTTGTTGTAGCCGCCCACTAGGAAGGAGAGGCCGCCGACCAAGACCAGTCCCAGAGACCAGACCTCGTTGATCTCGGGGAGCAGATCGTACTGCGACAGCAGCGAACCGGCCCCGATGGCCACCAGCAGGACCGGGACGATGGCGGTTTTCAGACTGGACCTGGTAGCGTTGATCGGCATGGAGGGCCCTTTCGGAAAACAGAGTCAACGGCACGGTTGGCTGGTTCGATGCGCGGCGCGGTTCACTTTATTACACGAACCGGAACTTTTAGGGCAGCGAGCGCTTCGACCGGTAGCGGAAACGGAGGAACGTCGGTCCGAAAACACCCCGCGGCCCCACCGGCCTGCGCTCCTCCGTATACTAATGATGCGGTTGCGCTCACGTACACGACGGAGACCGATCATGGATCGTCTGCGGGGAATGCTGCTGATGGCTGCGCTCGGGTGTGGAACAGGACCGCGCACAGCCGATGCCGTTGAACCCCCGGGCGCAGAGGAGACGGGCCTGCTCAACACAACGCCGAGCGACCCGGGCGAGCGACCCATTCAGCCAGACGATGCGCCAACACCACTCCCCGCCGCGGCGCCGAGTCCCCTCCAAGACATTGCGTTTCACAAGATCCGCGGCGCAACGCAAAGTGGCGCTGTGTTCGACCTGGGCGCCTCGGGGTCCTTCGATGCATTCTGGGCGACGTGCCCCAGCGTCCAGTTCGACGGAAAGCTGTATCGCATGTGGTACTCATCGGTGTACGACAACCGGATGGGTGCCGGCGGGATCGGATTGGTCACCAGTCCTGACGGTTTGCATTGGACCCGCGCCAACGGCGGCAAACCGGTGTTGCAGGTCGGTCCACCTGGCGCCTTCGACGACGGTCAGGTGCTGGCTCCGGAAGTCCTCTACGATGGTACCCGGTATCGGATGTGGTACACCGGCTCGAGCACAAAATGGCACACCTCCGGAGTCTGCCACTACCGCATCGGACTGGCTCTCAGCAAAGATGGCATTCACTGGCAGCGCGCCAACCACGGCCGACCGGTGCTCGATCTGGGAGCCGCCGGATCCTATGACGGTGTACAGGCCGCAACGCCCACGGTCCTGGTAGATGCCGACGGCTACCGCATGTGGTACGCCGCCTGGGCGCCTCGGCCGGACCACACGATCTGCGTGGCCCGCAGCCGCGACGGCATTCACTGGCAACGTGAGGACGACGGAAAACCGGTGACCGGCCTGCTCCCCACACGCGCCTACGGCCCGAAAGTCTGCCGGGTGGGTAACCAGCTGTTGTTGCTGTTCGCCGGTTCGGTCCGCTCCAAAGGAACTTACCTGTTCGGCGCGGTCAGCAGCGACGGTTTCCAGTGGGCGATGATCGGCAAAGGTCAGCCTATCATTCCGCCTGGCGTCGCTCGTGATTTCGACGCCGAGGCGACCTATCATCCGGCCATCCTCCGCGTCGATGACCGGTTGCGGGTGTGGTACACCGGTGTGGTTCAGCAACGCCCTCAGAAAAAACGGGCCACCGACCGCGGCGCAGCGCGGCGCGGGACGAATCGTTTACAGATCGGCCTCGCCGAAGCGCGACTCCGCAAGCCCGCGGTGCGCTAACCCGATCGGGCGTGAGCCGGCGTTCTCGCGAATTTCGACGGACACCCCGCTACGGTGCATGCGATCCTGGTAGGCTGTGCCTATACGGCACCGCACCCGACCGCCTCTGAACCGATAGAGAGACTCCGGATGTACCACACCGCAATGGGTAAACAAGCCACGTTTGCATGCCTGGCATCGGTGGTAATGCTGCTGGCACCCGTTGTACCAGCCGCCGATGCCAAGGACCCCTTCCAGATCGTCCAGCAGGGCGAACCGGCCGCTACCATCGTGATCCCCGACCCGGCGCCGCAGTGGATCACGACGGCCGCGGAATGGCTGGTCGAATACGTACACAAAGCGACCGGTGCGAAATTACAAGTTCACGTCGAGGGGAAGCCCCTTCCCCAAGGCCGTTTGATCTCCGTCGGCCCGACGCGGTTGGCGAAAGCAGCGGGCGTCACCGGGGACAATCTGAAATGGGACGCCTGTCGACTCGTCGTCAGGGAGCGGGTGCTGTTCCTGATTGGGCACGACGATGCGGGAACCAAAACCCACGACTGGGTCGGCGCCCGGGGAACCAATCGGGCCGTGATCAAGCTGCTGGAAGACCATGCGGGTGTCCGTTGGTTTCTCCCCAGCCCACAGGGCGAGTTGGTACCCCGCACGACGGATCTGCACGTACCTGTCGATTTGGACAACCATTTCCAGCCGGCATTCGCTTATTCCGACGGGCGTTCGGTCTACGATGTCAACATCTTGAACGAGCCCGGCAAGTCGCTCTCGGCGCAGGCCAACAACTACCGCAAAGCGGTCAAGGCGGCACCGGGTGGGCACACCTACTACGCGGCCGTTTCCAAGGACAAGTATTTTGAAGAACACCCCGAGTACTTTGCTCTGATCGACGGCAAACGGACCAAGCGGGGCAACCACCTGTGCACAAGCAACCCCGAAGTCAAACGCCTGTTGATTCAATACATGCGCAGCCGCTACGAACAGGGCCTGGATTGGGTGTCACTCGGACAGGAAGACGGTTATCTGCGCTGCCAGTGCGAGCGCTGTGAAAAGCTCGACAACTACCGCTGGGCCCATTGGGCAGATGACCGCCGAGCGCGCGGGATTCCCGTCCGTTGGGAACCTTTCCAGCGGACCGTGTTGCGCGACACACCCTGTGACCGTTTGCTGCGACTGCACAAGGAAGTCGCCGATGCCGTCGCCGAGAGCCACCCCGGAAAAGTGCTGATGTTGATGAGTTACGCGCCGACCGCCTGGCCTTCCAAGAAGATTCCCTATTTCGGTGACCACGTGATCGCCGAGATGATGAATCTGAATCCGGAGTACATCGACGCCTGGCGGGGTAAGGTCGCCGGGTTCACCGGATTCACCTACTGGTTCAACACGCAGTGCCCGATGGGCGTCAATCTGCATATGACGGCCGAGGAAGTGACCACGCGGTTGCGTTACTTGCACAAGAGTGGGTTCATGGCGATCAGTCTAGATCCGGCCGGCAACTGGGGGCTCGAGGGCCCTCTCAACTATCTGATGGGACGTCTGATGGGCGATCCCTCGCAGGACCACGAGGCCATCGTGGCGGAGTATTGCCGCGGTGTCTTTGCCGACGCGCACGAACCGATGCTGAGGTTTTTTGAGTTGCTGCAGCAACGTCTGGCCCAGGTGATTCCGATCGCGGATGCCGATATCGCGGCGGACGTGCGCAACACCCAGTTGCCGCGCTGGCTGACAACCACCCAGATGTACTTATCGATGTACCCGCCGGATGTGCTGGGAACGCTTGAATCCCATCTGCAACAAGCGGAGAAGCTCGCCCAGACCGAGCGCGCCAAAGGGTGGGTGAGGCTGTCCCGAGACCATTTCGATTTCCTCAAGCTGCTCACCGAGATGTTGATCTCGTACCGCGCGTACCAGGTCCGGGCCAGCGTCGAAAATCGGACCGAGCTGAAACAGACCGTCGACCGCTTCGAAGATTACCGGATGAAGATCGTCAACTACAGCAAGGAGTACACCGATCGCTGGTTTCCCGGCCACGGCACATTCTGCAAATGGCTGGTGGGAAACCTCGAGAATACGGACACCGCGTATTACGTCTCCTGGGAAGCGCGCAAAGCGGCGGTCCTGGAAAAGGGGGTCCGCGGGATGGCGATGGGCTACGGGACTTCCTATTACTACAGTTTCATCCGTGAACCGCTGACGCTCGACCTCGACCCGGATCGGTAAGCGAGCCACGCAAAGCTCCCCCGCATTGTCAAGGCGATCGTCTGTTAGGCGCCCGCAGACGTTCAAAGTCGGCCGGTTTCCGCCGCCCGCCGGAGCATCCCGAGCACGGTACCCGGTCGGCTAGTGGCCGCGATCCCCAGGAACTTGAACCCGCTGCTTGATGCGCACCGGTGGCCCGCTTCAGGCTCCCGACGCGAATAGGTGCNAGCAACCGTTGCTCTTNTCGCTCTCCTGAGCGGAGGTCCCCCCCGCGGCGACGAGCCCCACGTTCTTGGTGGCAACCAATCGCCAAGACACCTGGTCCGACCGATTGCAGGCGCCGAGCGCAGCATAGGGCAACGGACCATTTGCCACACTGCCGCGGGCGCGACGGGAACCGATTTCGCGCGCAGGCCAAAAAATCGTTCGCCGCGTTACTTGGCGTCGATCCCGAGCGCTCGAACGATCGCCGGCGTGATCACCGCTTGGCAGCCACTCGGGGCGGGGTGGATCCCGTCGGGAACGTAGGCGTCAAACCGCTTCGGGTCCGACTCCAGAATCTTCTGCCACGCCGGATAGTGGTCGANCAGCCGGAGTTTTCGCGCTTGGGCGACCTCGCGGTACATCTGGTAGTAATCCTTGATCTTCGGACGGCGCTGCAGATGGACCTTGATGGGCGGGTTCATCACCATCAGTACAATCTCGCAGCTCGCTTTCGAGTGGAGAATGCGATCGATCATGTTTTCGAGGTTCTTGCGCGCCCGCGCGACCGAGGTTTTGTAATCCAGATAGGCGTCGTTGATGGCAAACTCAATCAGCACCATGTCCGGTTTCTTGGCGATCACGCGCTGGTCGAGGTTCTCGACGCCCCAGGTGGACCACATCGCCCCTGCGCCACTATTGATGACGGTCGCCCGGTCGGGATACGCTTTGTCGAGAGCCGTTTTCAGTTGCCCGACCCAGGCGCCACCCGCGGTCAGGCTGGTCCCGTAGGTGACCAGGGTCTGTGACTTTCCCGCTCGCAGATTGGCGACGAATGGACTCTCTTTTCCCGCACCGCGGGGCGCGTCTTCGAACTTGAACGCATACAGGTCGGCGTCCTTCAGTTCGAACACCAGACGCACCGGTTTGCGCGCCAGGGAGGACACATCGGCCGTAACGGTGGTGTCGGTGTAGTAGCCGGCCGGTTGTTTCTTTTCGCTGCGCGACCACTCGACGGGGCGCGCGAGCGCATCGCCGTAGATCCAGGGGCAGTCGTCCAGAGAAAACTCCGCAATCGCCTCCCCACTGGTGGCGTTGACGAATCCGACACGTACCCCCCCGCGCGCGGAACTGGAGTAGTTCAGGGTCAGCCGGTTCCCGGAAAAGCGGATCGGCTTGGTCACGCATCGCCCGCCCCGCATCGGGGCGCTGATCGAAACGAAGCCGTCCAGCCGCAGCGTGTAGCGCCGCAGCACGGCCGGTTTGCCGTTTTGCTGAGTCGCTTCGGTGACGTACATCGACAGCTCGNCCGGGGCGTCCGGGGCGATCGTCGACTTGGTTTCCACCAANCCGTTGTTNTGGTAATGGTCGCCGTAAAACCAGCTGTCCCGGGTCCGTAGCCCGGGCCGCACGAACGCCTCGTAGTAGACCCGGAAATTCCGTCCNTCGCGGCTGGCCATGAACAGCCCCTCGGTCACGGCAACGCCTTCACGTTGCGATTGACCGGGCCCGTAGACCGTGCTGCGGAACTGCCGGTACTTCCACTGCGGGAGGTGTTTGGTAGAGGGGGTCAAGCCACGGTTTTCGTACCGCGTCGGAAAGCCGAGAAACAGGTGCGGTGCCCGGTGGTACGGGGTGATCTGGTTGGTGTACAGCTCGCCGCCGCGACCGGGCGTGACCGGCTCACCGAGCGGTCCCCGCGGATCGCCCCGGAACGCGCCGTCGTAGCTCGGTGGGTACTCCAGCAGTACCGGTTGCGTCCAACCGTCGAGAAAGGACGCGGCCGTTTCGGTCATCACGTCGCGACCGCCGCGGCGGTACTGTCGATGGTAGGCCCGGTATTCACCGCGCAGCGCATCCCAGAACGCCACGTTCTGGGAATCGAACGCGCCCACGGTGATGATCGGGCCGGGTTGCGCCCGGCGCCAGCGGATCCCGTCGGTGGAAACGAACGCGTAGAGCGGCCCCAGTCCGCCGACCGCCTTGTAGCGTTCGGACGCCGGCGCGGCGGGGTTGGTATCCAGAAACGGGCTGAAGTTGTGGCAAGCCACACCCAACTCGGGATCTTGTTGCCGCAAGATNATGTTGTTCTGTTTCGATCCGTCAAACTCGAACAGTCCCAGGTTCGGCCGCATCCAGTGCACGCCGTCGCGACTCTCGGCGTAGCAGTACACCACTTCGTGACGNGCCGTGACGCCCCGATCGGTCTCCGCGCCGCGGTAGTACATCTTGTACAGGTCGCCCTCCTTCAGGACGGTCACGTAATTCAGATTGTTCCCCTCCCAGGGTCGATCGGTGACCAGCGCGACACCGCGCGGCGTGGGGTGGTGCAGGATTTGCCGGGCCTGGCCCTGGAGCGATTCGATCAGGAANCGATCGACCAGCANCTCGCGCCGTGACCCGATGTCAATCGCCGCTGGCTCGTCGGCCGGCGCGGCGGCGCTGGTGGCCAGCAGCAGCAGAGGAGCCAGCCGGGCAGAGATCAACGTGCGCATAGGATGTCCCTTGTTCTCGTGACAATGCTGGGTTCTCGTGACAATGCTGGGAAGTGGACTGCACCGGAGGGTGCGGTGGCACTCCTGGTCCGGTTCGCTGGAGGTCTTGATGCGACTCGGTTTGGGCTACTCGGTGCGGGCTGTGGAAGTCGATGGTCGCAGGGTCTGCTCGCAGTGCGACGGCTAGTTACACATGGTCGAGCCCCTGCTGACGAGACCCGGAACCCTGCGTGCGCAGAGAGATGACCGCGGCCGCGGTAATCATCACCCCCAGCATGGCGAGCGTGGCACGCACCTTGTGCACCCGCAGGCTCTCGAATGCCGGTCTCAGCGAGCTTTGATGGCCGGGCCGGGGTAAGCCATATTGGGGGGTGAGTCGTTTGGCGCTGCCGGCCTGTCGCGCGCGGGTTCGGCCGTCTTGTGGCGGGTTCACTTGGCCGCCAACGACACGCAGACCAACTCCTTGTCATTGCGAGCGAAGACGCACTTGTTGGCGAATGCCGGATGCGTCCACACGACGTCCCGACCGCCCCCCTTGGTAGTCGGATCGAGAACGTGGAATCGGCTGATCTCCCGGTAGCCTTGCGGGCTTAAGCTGGCCAACACCAGGTCGCCTGCTTCGTTGAACAGAAAGAACCGGTCTTGGTGTTTGACGATGAACGCGGTTCCGTGCCCGAAACGCTTGCCGCCGGTCGTTGGTTCGAACGACTGCCACAGCCGCTTGCCCGTCTTGAGATCGACCGCGCGCAGCTGACCCTGCGTGCCGCACACGCCGTATACGATTCCGTCTTGGATATAGGGCGTGCTGTTGCTACAAAACACGCCGATGTCCGATTTCTGTCTCCANACGACTCGGGCCGAGCGGTCNGCGACCTGCAGTACGGCGGCCACGCGCTGATGTCCGGCGGCGTACAACAAATCACCCTGTTGCCGCGGGGCTGCGATCGACATTCCGAAATCGGGCTTCAAGGGCACCGTCCAGTACACCTTGCCCGTCTCGGGGTCGAGACCATTGATTTCAGCCGGGTACCAGATGACCAGCTGTTTCTCGCCGTTGATGCGGATCATGGTCGGCGGGCAGTACCCCGCATTCTGCGCCGACAGCGACTTCCAAAGTTCCTTGCCGGTCCGTTTGTCAAATGCGACCGCNACGCTGCCTGNGCCGCCNACCAGGCAAATGAGTTTGTCACCGTCTATCAGCGGATGCCCGCTGAAACCCCAAATGGGAGTCTCCGTCTGGTAGTCCTCCGCAAGATTTCGGGACCACACGATCTGTCCCGTTTTCGTTTGCAAACAGAGCAACTTTCCCTCCGCTCCGAGCGTATAGACCCGGTCTCCATCGACGGTCGGCGTCGCGCGGGGACCGTTCGAATAAGAGATCCGCAAGGGGCAGTCGTACTCCGTTTTCCAGAGGATCGATCCGTCGAGGGCATCGACGCAGAGGATCCGTTCTTTGCCCAGCAGGTTGCTGCGGCCACCCGGGTTGTAGGACTCCTCTCCGGAACGGGCGACGTAGTCGGTGAGGAACACGCGTCCCGCCGCCACCGCCGGTCCCGAATACCCACCCCCGACTTCGATCCGCCATTTCACGGGCAGGCCGGAGTCCGGAAACTGTTTGACGATTCCCGTTTCGCGCCACACGCTGTCCCGGTTCAAACCCATCCATTGCGGCCAGTCGTCAGCTACCGCCAGCTGCGCGAACAGAACGGAAATCAGCCCGGCGGCACACCGCATGGACCGGCCGTAGAAGGGTGTCGTTTTCATTGTCTCTCTCTAGCGATCGTTGGTGTGGATGGACAGCCGGACTCACGAGCCGCCGGCTTCGATGCCTCGCCCCGCGACAGGCGGACCAGGAGGCCCGACTCCGAGTCACTCCAATTATGGCCGCGGTCATCTGCCAACTCAACGCGCCCCGCGCTGTTGAGCAACATAGCGCACGCGGGTCGGGCGCCACCATTCAACCTAATGGCTCATTAACCTGAAATCAGTCGCGCTCGACCTGCCGTCGATAGGCCTGTTTGCGGGCCGCGAGTGCCACATCGTAGTGCGGCAACTGTAGAATTTCAGCCAACCGCATCAACAAACTGCGTGCGTCCCCCGTGATACGACCGTCGTGCAGCACGAATCCCACCAACTGATTCAACCATTCCTCGGCACCCAGACCGACGTGCAGAAGTGGTTGAGCTAACTTCCCTTGCTGCGCCTGCTCAACCCACGCTTCAACCTCCCCGGCAGCAATCCGGTTACGTGTGGCACACTTTCCGATCACATCACGTTCTGTCACGCTGAGGCCCCCATCGCGCACCAGGTGGCCAATCGCCCACACCAGGCAGGCGGCCGGCTGTAGCCGCGGACCACTCTTCGTCGGCACACCAAGTGCCAACGCAACTTCATCCGGCATTATTTCCCGCAACCAGATGTGAGCCTGACGCGAGTCCTGATCGTCAACGAAGTCCGCCAGCACCCAGTCGTAGCGCCCCGTATTGGTCACCTGGCCGCAGGAGGCACAGGCATTCGTGGCCTGCGATTCCTCGGGCGCGCCACAGGAAGGACAGTGCGCTGA
>PADE01000159.1 GCA_002702965.1 Planctomycetaceae bacterium | reverse complement strand
CGCCTTTGACCCCTCCACCCGCCAACAGCGTCGTACAGGCATTCCGGTTGTGGTCGCGCCCGGATCCGTTTTGGGAAATCGGCAGCCGGCCAAACTCACCCGACCAGACGATCAGGGTGCTGTCGAGCAGTCCGCGTTGGCGAAGGTCTTTGATCAGCGCCGCGGTCGGCTGATCGACAATCTTGCAGATCTGCTCGTTTTGTGTTTTGACGTTGCCATGCGCGTCCCAGGGCTGTGTATTCGGATGGCCGGGAGGGAAGACTTGGATAAATCGCACACCTGCCTGGACCAGCCGCCGGGCCATCAGGCAGCGGGTTGCGTAACGCGACATCTCGTCATGCCCCTGTTCGATTCCGTACAACTTGCGGGTCACTTCCGTTTCCTGGCTCATATCGAGTACCTGGGGTGCCGCTAGTTGCATCCGCGCTGCGAGTTCGTAGTTCTGAATCCGAGCCTCGAGATCCAATTCGTCTGAAAAGTTTCTCTGGAAGCGGCGATTGAGCTGACCGAGCAATTGCAGGTTGCGGGCGTCGACCCCCTCGGGCCTGTCGTCGGTCGCTTTCAGGTTGAGGATCGGGGTTCCCTTGGTGGAGACCTCGGTCCCACCATAAATCGCAGGCATCCAACCGTTTTGCCACAACATGGTGCCGCTGGTGTTGTAGGCGCGCTCATCGCGTAGCACGATGTAAGCGGGTAGATTCTGATTGGCGGTTCCCAGTCCGTAACTGACCCAGGAACCGAGCGCCGGTCGACCGGGAAAGAGCTTTCCCGTGTTGAACATGATCAGCGCCTCGGTGTGGTTGTTGTGTCCGCTCACGACTGACCGCACTTTGCAGATTTCGTCGGCGACCGACGCGATGTGGGGCACGACCGAAGCAAATTCCATCCCCTGCTCGCCGTGCTTGCTGAATGCAAATGGCATCTTCAGGAGTTTGTTGCCTTCACTGCCGGGTTGGAATTGCTCGATCGCGCCGGTGTGCTTTTGACCGTCGCGTTTGACCAGTTCCGGTTTGGGATCGAACAGGTCCATTTGGCTGGGTCCGCCATTCTGCATCATCAGAATCACGGACTTCACCTGCGGATCAAAGTGTGGGTCACGGGGCTGGAGGTCGTTCGGCTGACCCTCGGCGCCGCTCAGTTCGGCTTGCAGCAACTCGGTCAATGCCAGGCTTCCCAGTCCGAGCCCCGAAGTCTTCAGCATTTCTCGCCGCGACAGATAACCTCGCATCGCACCGTATCCTAATGAACGTAGAGGATCCTAATGAACGTAGAGGAACTCACTGGTACTGAAGAACGCCTGGCAGAGCCGCGTCATCGCCGCCTGGTGCGACGCTGCCGGGTCCTGACCGCTGTTTGCATATGCCCGTTTGTGGTCGTTGAAGGCATCCAACAACCATTGGAGCTCTTCGTCGTTGGCACCGCGCACTAGCGTCAATTGGAAAGCTCGGGAGATTTGAGCCGCCGCATCCTGTTTATCCTTGGATTGACCGATAACCCGTCGCGCCAGTGCCGCGGCTTGATCCCCCACGAACTGATCGTTGAGCATCATCAACGACTGTGCAATCGAAGCCGAGGCGTCGCGCTTGGTGCAATTCTCGGTGAGGAGTGGTTGGTCAAAGGCCTGCAGCACCGACGGGTGGTAATTGCGACGCTGCAGCAGGTACATGCTGCGCCGCCAGGTGGTCGTTTCGGTGACCTTGTCGTAGCCCACTTCGACAACCATTCCATCCGGTCGGTTGAGTGTCGGAGAAGGAGGGCCACCGAGCTTCGGGTCGAGTCGTCCGCTGGCGACCAGCATCGAGTCGCGGACGATCTCCGCTTCGAGTCGCCTCAACCGCTGTCGCCACAGGAGTTGATTTCCCGGATCGGCGCGACGCGCTCGATTGGCCGCTTCGGAATCGTCGGAAAACGACTGCTGGCGATAGGTCTGGGAAGTCATGATCCGTTTGAGAAGTGGCTTCAATTTGCCCCCAGTTGCAACAAACGAAGACGTCAGCCACTCGAGCAACTCGGGGTGTGTAGGTGGAACTCCGGAGCGCCCAAAGTTGCTCGGCGTCTGGACGATGCCGACTTCGAACAGGCGTTGCCAGATCCGATTGACGCGGACCCGTGCGACCAGGGCACCGGCGGGGCTCTTCCAGTTGGTCAACTGTTTGGCCAGACGCAGCCGCCGACCGCTGGTCGATCCCTGCGGTGCCGTGTCGGGGGCCGGGAAGTCTGGATCTTCGAGCGCGCGAAACAGCCCGGCCCGAACCTCGGCACCCGGCATTTCGAACTCGCCTCGGCGCAGCACAAACGTGGGCCGGCGCGACCCCACGTCGTACACTGCCTGAACCCAGCTTTCCTGCTCCTGTCGATCGAGCGCGGCGACACCGCGCACCAGTTCGGATTCGTGTTGGCGCTGTGGCTCGCTTAAGGCGTCGGTGATTTGGGCGGGTTTGAATTCAAACTTCTCGCCCAGTTTGTCGGTCAGGTATTTTTGGATTTCGTCGCGTTTCTCCTTGGCCACTTTTTGCGCCGCCAGGAGGTCTTCGCGAAGCGGTTCGGGGACGGCGGCCAGGGCCTGGTCGTAGAGTCGCTTGCGCCCCACTTCGCGAAGGCTCGCGAGTTCGCCCCGCTGCTGATCGCGCTGTTGGGTCAGCTCTGCCAATTCGGCCTTGCCGAGCATCCGCATTTCGCGGTGTTGGGGTTGCAGCCAGTCCCGCGGCTGAAGAGCGGGCGTGATGAACGCCGTAAATCGGTAATAGTCACGCTGTGAGATCGGTTCGAACTTGTGATCATGGCATTTGCAGCATTGCATTGTCAGCCCGAGTAGATTTTGGGCCAAAGACTCCGCGGTGCGGTGCAGAACAAAATACCGGATGCTGAAGATATTCAGCTCCCCCTGGTCGGTGTCATCCGGACTGCATCGCAGCAATCCGGTCGCCACCAGTTTCTCGCGGATGTTGTCATCGAATCGCGGTGCGGTGCGCCAGTCAACCAGCTCATCGCCGGCCAGTTGTTCCGTAAGAAATTGGTCATACGGACGGTCTTCGTTCAGACTGCGTACGACGTAATCGCGGTACTTCCATTTCCCTTTGGCGGGTTTCACGATGACCTGATCGTTGTCGATCGCGACGGTATCGCTGTACCCTGCGCCGTCGAGCCAATGACGCGCCCAACGCTCGCCAAAATGCGGAGAGTTCAAGAGCCGATCGAGCAGCGTCTGCCATGCGGTTGGCGCGTCATCGTTGGTAAAGGCGGTCACTTCCTGAGGTGTCGGTAGGATGCCGGTTAGGTCGAGCGCTGCCCGGCGGATTAGTGTCGTCCGGTCGGCGGGCGGTGATAGCGAGAGCTGTTTGGGTTTGAGTTTGCGAAGTACAAATCGATCGATCGGGTTGCCAGTCGTGTCCCCCTGCCCGGATTCAGGTACCGCGGGGAGGCGCAATCGCTGAAAGGCCCAATGGTCACTTTTGTGTTCGTTCGCCAACGCCGCCAGGTCGACCGGTTGCCGGGCCTTGGCGCCGCTGTCGATCCACCGTCGGATTAACTCGATGTCCTGGTTCGACAGCGGTTCGCCACCTTCTTTGGGAGGCATTTCCTTGGCGCCCGTGATGTGCATCAGGATGCTCTGTTGCGCGCTGCCAGGCACGATTGCCGGTCCGCTGGTTCCACCGCGGAACAGCCCCATGATCTCAGTCAGATTCAAACCACTTTGAGGTTCATCGCCTGCGTGACAATCGAAGCACTGCCGGGCCAGCAAGGGCTGGATGTGTTCTTCAAACACGAGCGCTTGTGTCGGCGGTTCGGAGTAGGCAGATTTCAGGTTGTACTTGGTGTCCAGATACTGGCCAAGCTGTTGCTGCTCGCGGGCGGCAAGTGCGTGGTCGAAGATCAGGACCTCAAACAAGTCGCCCTGGTAGAAGTGTTCGGGTTCCTGCTTGCCGTGGTAATGGCCCAGCGCGAGCTTGCTCCCGCGATCAAATCCGAGAAATCCGACATCGCCACGATAGCGGCCGTGGCCGACGGCGGTCCCATCCTGGTAGAGGGCCCATCGTTGGTTGCCCGCGTACACCGCCTCGACCAGATGACGCTTTGCGTCCCAGGCCAGCCGGTCCGCCGCACCTTCGGCGCCGACACTCACGCCGACGCGCAGATGGCCTTTCGCATTCGGATCGAGCGAGTAGTCTTCGTATCCGACCCAGAATCCTTTTCGTTTGTTGCTGTAGTTGTCCGCACCCCCGAGACTTGCCAGGTCGAGCATGCGGGGGCTTCCCGACTGCTGGAGCGATGCCTGCATCACCAGGAACACCTGGAATGTCTGTTCACCTGACAGAAATCCTACCAGCCGATCCCGCTCGAGTTTCGCATTGGCAAAGCGAATTGCTGGGAGGCCCTGGACGTCGACTTTGGTCGGTCGCAAGTCGGCGTTGGACTGTAGGACGTTGTTGCCACGACCGCTGCGGTCGGGCCACTCCGCGACTTTCCCCTCCAGGACTTTGGCATCTGCAGCGTCCAGCCACAGCACCAGGCCGGTGGGGGAAAACGGAGCGTCGGCGGGTGGCTCGGCGGCCAGCAGGCCCGCGGGGCAACACAGCACAAGGGCGGCAAGGAAAGAACGCGGCATGGGCAGCTGAGTCTCCGCAACAGGAAACACTCGGTGAGCACCTGAGAATACCGTATGTGCCGTGTCAATTCGAGGCAATTTCAGGTGGCGCAGCGGACTGGCCGCTCAAACGAGGGTGGAAACCAGTCGACCATCAGTGTAGCGACTGTGGACATCGCCGTGTGAGGGTCGGCCCCAGGCCATCCGTCGTTTGACCGCCTTGGCATTCGATCCGCAGAGGCGAAAGTTTCTGACCGGCCACGCGACCAGTCCCTGTTCGGGTTCGGGGCGCTCAACTCCGCACCGGCGTCAAACGCAGCCGACTCCTCGGTGAGCGCTCGGTCGTGGACGGTCTCGGGCAGACGCCTGCCCGGGAGAGCGAGCATCAGTGAAACCCGCTCAGTGAAACCCGCTCAGTGAAACCCGCTCAGTGAAACCAGTACGAGTAGAGCTGGCCTTTGCGAAGGGTGAATCGCAGCTGTACGGTTTGGCCTTTCAACGAGGAGAGTTCTCCTTGCTCCCACGGGACCTGCGCGCGCAGCAGGTTTCCCGTCAACGGTCGGGAGCGGGCGACCACCGCGTTGACGCCATTCACTACTTCCACACGTAGCTCGCCGTGGACGTCGACGTTGACGTACAGCTGGGTCCCCGGCAATGGAAAGGGCTTCGTCAGAACGGTACCGGATGTGGGACCGGCGTCCAGTGAAACGAACCCATCTCGGCGCAAGACGGCCAATGAGATCGCATGCCGGTCTGGTTCGGGCCGCGCGGGCGCGCGACGGTACTTGCCGCTGGTGTAGTAGAACCACAATTCGTCGCCCCGCACGACCGCATTTGAGGGACCGATCATCCCGGTCAGATCGTACGCTCCAGCGCCCCGTGGCGATGCGCCGATGAACGGCTTTCGCTGCCCCAGTCGTTTCCAGGTCTTCAGGTCCCGGCTACAAGCCAGCTGGACCAGATGGAATCCATCGGTATTGGTGCCATCGGCGGACGGTCCCGTTGCGTAATACATCGTGGGTGTGCCGATATAAAGCGACTCGTAGCGGAATACCCCCATGTTGTAGACGTCGACGTTGTAGCGGGACGGTTCGTTCGCGACCAATGGCTGCAGCGCGGGATTGGCGAACCGGGCCCGAATGGTACGACGTCCCAATTCCTGATCGCGATCGTCAGCGTGGAACATCAAGCCGTGATGGGTCCATGTTTGAAAGTTGTTGCTGGTTTCCAGGTGGACCGCCCGCCCGTGGGGGCCACCTCGTTTGACCGTCAGAATAAAAAGCCCGGCCTTCTCATCGAACGAGAAATTCGCCTCGTCACCGCTCGGGATCGTAGGTCCCTCGGGGAGCATTTTCCACTGGCGGCCATCGGGTGAGACCGCGAATCCGATCGGTGGCAGAGCGCACTTGTAACGTCGCGACGGGTCCGGGTCGGTGGGGTCAAAAACCACGTAGTCGGCGCGTAGATGACGGCCGTCGGCGATCAGTGAAATGTAGTTGTTCTGCGGCCAGCGTTCGTACGCGATCTGTCCCAGAGCCGGTTGGAACCAGTGCAGCCCGTCGCGGCTTTCGTAGTAGCCGGTGCATGGTTTCCCTGCGGCGTGCAGGTCAGGTGGCGTGGCGGCACAGTCCCAGAACTTGAAGATCTTCTGTTGGGCGTCCCAGACCGGCGCCGTGCGTACCTGTACGCTCTGTACACCGAGATGCCAATTCGGCCGGATGACCGCCCCTTTTTTGGCCGGCTGATGCATCGTCGATGTGAGGAGTCGGGTCTCGACGATTCCGACATCGTCTAAGAAGAGCTGACGTTCGCCGACCGCGACAGAGAACATCGGGTCGTCTGGAGACCCCGGTGCGGAGATCAACGCCGCCGTAATCGCTAGTGCGCATGGATTGAATTGGATCATCTGCAGGACTTTCGCTGAGTGAACGAACTGGGCTAGGCTGCGATGTTCGCCAAACAACGGGTATCTTAGTGTCGTTGCTGGTATGGCTGAAGCCGGGCAGATCGGCTGACAGCGAGAAATAGGAGTCGGTCAGGACGTCGGTTCGACTCTTGTTATGTTCGGTTTCCATCCCGCTTGCGCCCGACGATGAGAACGACGCACAACACCGGGCAGCCCGCGCTGCGGGACCCACAGACGCCCACTCGGGGTTGGATGGTAGCAGTTGTAGTGGTTGGATCTCCACAGTCGTCGGCGTTCATGCTGCCACAGGGACATGACATCGGTCGACGCCTACCATCGCGCCACACCGGCAACACAAGTGGCGCCACTGCGCTGTGAGTCAGAGACGGGTCTGCCGATACATCCGATCGTGGGATGTTGCGCCGCGACGCACAGATTTACTTGAATCCGCTACCCCCTCGAACAAGAATAGGTGTAACGCGGTTGCAGCGGTCCCTAGCCGTGCATTTTCTCGACTCCTATGGAATCTCCTTGGATACTGTGATCCCCGACAAATCCGACGAACAGCCGACGAACGCAGACGGCTCCGACCTGCAGCAGCGGGAACCAACTCCTGTGCCAGACGACCCTTGCGCCGCCAACACCGACGCCTCTTTCGCCGTTTTGATGGAAGCGATCGATGCGTTGGACGTGATCGAGGCGACCACTGCGCTGCGGGACCGTTACGATCTCGCCGGCGCGCCCCGAGACGAAGATGTCGGCGAGTTCTTCTCGGCGCACGACCGGCGTTTGGATCGAGCGGTGGCGATCAAACGGTTTGCGGCTGAAACGGTGCACAACGCCACCGAGTTGACTCACATCGTGCGCACCGTACGGTCGATCGCCGCGATTCAACACAAAACGATCGCGCGCATCCTCGACTACGGTTTCGATCGCGGTGGGGCCTTTCTGGTCACCGAGCCAATCGAAGGAGAGACGCTAGACGAGACCCTTCGGGAGCGTACGCTGGATTGGGAGACAGCGGTTGCCATTGTCTGTCAGATTTGCGAGGCCCTCTCCCGGCTCCATGCGCAGGGCATCGTGCATCGCAATCTCCAGCCAGCCCATGTTGTGCACACCGCACAGGGTGAAGTGAAGCTGATCGATTTCGGCGTACGTGGCTCACTGGGTGAGCAGCCCCCTTCGCAGGCCTCGATGTCTTCTTCAGAGCGTTGCGACTACAGGGCGCCCGAGCAGCGCAGTGCTGTGACGGTGGACGATCCCCGCGCTGATCTGTGGAGTCTGGCTGCCATTTTGTTTCAGATGGTGACCGGCGATGCCGGCGAGCACGTCGATTTGGATCGCGTCGAGGAGCCCCTCCGGACGGTGTTGGCCAAGGGGCTCTCACAAGATCCCGGCGATCGCTACCAGACGGCGAGTGAACTGCGCACGGATCTACTAGAAATCTATGCTGTGCACCATCGCGATCGGAGTGCAGCGCTCGGTGCGCCGCTGGCCAAGGGGGCGTGTCGCCAGTGCGCTGAAATCAATAACGTGGATCGCGCATTTTGTGGCGCCTGCGGTGCCAAACTGAAGGAACCCTGCTTAGCCTGCGACGCCGATAACGAAGTTTGGACGCACTACTGCGGTCAATGTGGGTCGAAACTGGACGAACTCGTTGCCCACAGACAGGATGAGCTAGAGCAAGAAAAGCGAGCCATCGAGAGTTTGCGTCGAGAGTACGCCTACGCCGAGGCGCTGGCCCGCATCGCTAAGATGGAGTGCCTCGATCACCCGCGTTTAGCGACAACGCGCCAGTGGACTGAGCAGATGGAGCGGAGCATTGAGACAGAGGTCACGGAGCAACAAACCGGTGACGCGTTGTTGCTGGAGGCGGCCAAATCTGATCTCGAGCGTTATCGCTACGCTGCCGCCTGTACATTGCTCGATCAGATACCACACAGTATACGCAGCCCGCAGGCGTCGGCCCTAGCGAGTGAAGCTTTCGGCCGACGGGAAGAATTGGAACACCTGTTGGAGGAGATCAAGAAGCGTGTCTCGACCAGGGATCTGGCCGGTTTGTGGAGGCAGACCGAGCGTTTCTTGACACTGTATCCGGGGCACTCGCAGATTTCCCGACTCGACGAAAGCTTGCAGACGCAGAAGCTTGCGCACATCGCACGGATCGCGGAGTGCGTGCAGCAAGCGGAGATCGCTTTGGCGGCTGGCGAGCACGAACAGACGCTGGCCAAGCTGGCGGAACTCGCCGAATCGGATCAGCAGGATTCAACGGTCAAAGAGCTGCGCCGACAGACAAAGATCCAAATGCATCAGGTCGAGAAACTCAGAGATTCGATTGCCGATGCGGATTATGCGACAGAGATGTTGGCGCTCGTCGATGAGTATCTGGAACTTCAACCACAGGACCAATCGGCTCTGGAGTTACATGAGGAATTAGCCGCGGAAGTCGATCTCGAGGAACGGGAACTCGTTTCACGAAAACGGCAATGGCGTGGGGTCCTCGCGCTGGCTGTGTTGATGGTGATTGTGGCGGTGACATTGACAACTTGGATCTGGACGAACCGGCAAATAGTGCGCCCGGTTGCCGCCGAACGCGATCCATCACCGACCGATGTCGATCGCCCTCTCTGGGGTGTATCGGAAAACCGTTCGGGTCCCACCGCCACCGCGCAAGAGACGCGAGTCGCGGAGGCCGGCGCGAATCAGCGCAGCGCCCCGAACGACCAAGACACGCCGGCGCCTGTCTCGCCGCCACGGTCGACGGCCCAGGGGACCGGGCGAAGCGAGCCGGCGACGGTGAAAGCGACGGATGACGTAACAGGGGCATCCCCGACCAGTAGCGGATCTGATCAGCCGAAGGCGGAGTCAGAGCCGACCCGCAAGTCGGAGCGGGTACCGGTGCTGGTTCCGTTTTCAGCACAACAAGCCGTACGTTACCAACAGGCGTGGGCCGAGGTCCTCAAGGTGCCAGTCGGGCTGACCAATAGTATCGGTTTGGAGCTCAAGCTGATTCCCGCCGGCGAGTTCCTGATGGGTAGTTCTGATGGTGTGGCCGATCGCGACTTGGATGAAAGTCAGCATGTGGTGAAGCTGTCCCAGCCGTACTACCTCGGCATCTTCGAAGTCACGCAGCAGCAGTACGAGACGGTGATGGGGGAGAACCACAGCAAGTTTCGCGCGCCAGACAGGCCAGTCGAACAGGTGAGCTGGGATCATGCGGTGGAGTTTTGTGAAGAGTTGTCGCGACTTCCCGAGGAAAAAGCGGCTGGGAATGTCTACCGATTGCCGACCGAAGCCGAGTGGGAGTACGCCTGCCGTGCGGGGACCGACACGGCTTACAATTCGGGTGAATCGGAATCCGATTTGTCGGAGGTCGCATGGTTTAATGGCAATACGACCACCACGCAGCCGGTTGGCCAGAAGAAGCCCAACGCATTTGGTCTGTACGATATGTCGGGGAATGTTTGGGAATGGTGTAAGGACCGCTACGGTCCTTACGATAACGAACCGGTGAGCGATCCCCAGGGAGCGGATTCCGGTTTAGAGCGGGTGAGTCGGGGTGGCAGTTGGATCAACCTCCCCCAGGTCTGTCGGTCTGCGCGGCGTAGCAGATACGCTCCCCAACGGCATTACACGGTCCTCGGCTTCCGTGTGCTCTGTTGGACCGCGAGCGAGTAACCGGGTCTTTCGACACGGGTATCTTGTTCCACGCGGCCATCCGCAGCGCGACGACTCGATCGGACTCCGCGCCGGCGAGCCTAGCCATCGGTGCGAAAAGAACTAGCGGGTAAGCCTGCGCGGTTCATCAGGTTTGGGGTAACCCGGTTTCCAAACCCGTAACGGACCGCCTGGGGGCGGGGCACTTTTTCCGAGCAGACGATCAGCTCGTCACCATCGATCTTCGCGGTCGCCGGATGGAAGACGCGGTCACGACCGGCGATTTCAAAATGACTGAGGGGCAGCCCGTCCCGGCTTGCCAGCCCGCCACCGAGGTGAGCGAACTTGAGACGCACCGCCCCTGGTTCGAGGACCTGTTCGCGGTAGATTGGCCCGGAGTAGACCAGGTCTTTGCCATAGTCGTTGGCTAGCGCCCAGAGCGCCAGGCGACGGCCGACCTCCTGTTTATTCTTGGGGTGGATGTCTCGCAGGTTTCCGATGTCCATGGTGACCGCCATCCCGGTCTTCGGTTGAGACAGGACCTGCAACTGGGCTTCGCGCAGAAAGGCAGAGTTTTGTGTCCCGTAATCAAAGGGTGCAATTTGTGCAAAATAGAAGGGGAATTCGTAACCGAAGGCCTTCCGCCATCCGTCGATCATGGTCGCGAATAACCGGCGGTAGCGGTCTGCTCGCCCGACGTTTCCCTCCCCCTGATACCAGATGGCGCCTTTGATCTTGACGTTTCGCAACGGATGGATCATGCCGTTGTAGAGTCGGGTTGGGATTTTCTGGTCGGGTTGTTGCGGTCGCGTGGCGGCGGCTTGCAGATCCACGCTGTATCCCAACCGACGCAGACCCACCTGCGGTGTCCAGGCCTCCGCCGAGGTTCCGCCCCAGGAGGCATCGATGATCCCGACCGGGATCTGGAGCGTCGATTGCAAAGCCCGCGCAAAAAAGTAGGCGGTCGAAGCGAAGGTGGGAATCGTCGCCGGGGAGCACGGGTGCCAGAGGCAGTCGGAAACGGGTACACCGTACATGCTGATGCCGGTCTGGACATCGTCGAGCGGAGTCTTGCTGCTGAAGTTACCGACCTGAAACAGGCGGATTTGAGGGTGCCTGGCAGCGGCGACTTCCCGCGCGGCATCCGCAATTCCGGTATAGGCGCCCGAGACTTTGATCAGAGGCATTTCCATGTTGGACTGGCCAGATGCCAGCCAGACCTCCCCGAACAGTACATCGGTCAACTCGATCCGATTGGTGCCGGAGATGGTCAAGCGATGGGGCCCGCCTGCTCCCGCGGTCTTGATCGCCGCGCGCCAGTGGCCGCGCTGGTCCGCCTCGACAGTAGCCTCCGCCCCGGCCCAATCCCCCGTAACGTGAACCGTTTCTTTGGCGTTGGCCCAGCCCCAGATCGTGACCTGGCTGTCGCGCTGCAGCACCATTCGCGAGGCGAGAATTCTTGGCAAGCGGACCGCGGCCGGCGCGGGGGAAACGATCAGGCACCCAGCGACGACGAAGAGGATCTTGTTCACGGTGTTGGGCTCCCAGGTGTGCTGCTCCCATGAGGAACTTGTGTCGTTCAAATATCGGCCGCCCAAAGAAAAAAGGCAATCCCGCACCGGACGCGCACGTTGCGGCACAAATCAACCGCTGCGGTCCCGGAGACCCGTGGCGCTGCAACCGCTAAAACGTCCTCGTCCCGGAGACCCGCGTCTCGACGTAGTAGACCGATGTCTCGGCGGTGATGTACAAACCCCGAAAACCGCGACCCCAGCAGCAGTTCGTCGGCTGTTCGGGGGTGACGATGGTCCCTAGGTGTGCGCCGTCTGCAGCGAAGATCCAGATCCCCTCCGGCCCGGTCGCAAAGACGTCGCCTCGCTCATCGGTCTTGAGCCCATCCGGNCGGCCGGGTGCAGCGGAGGCGAACTGGGCGAAGATACGTCCGCTGGCAAGCGATCCATCGGGCTGGATCGCCTGAACACGCACAACCCGACGCGCGGCGTCAGTGATATAGAGCCGATTTTGTTTGGGTCCGAGCGCGACGCCACGGGGCATCTCGCACTCCTCGGAAACCCGCTGCAGCGGGCTCGCCTCGGGGAGTTGCGTGCGTGGCAGGCGGTAGATCGACGTTGAGCCGTTGGCGGGGTCGGGCCGGCTGTCAGTGAAATAGACCGACCCGTCGATGTTGTAGACCAGGTCGCAGGGAGCGCGCAGCGGTTGGTCATGGTAACGATCGGCGAGGATGGTGATCGACCCGTTCTTTTCGGTACGGGTCACCCGTCCCGGATTTGTCTCGCAGGCGAGCAGCCGCCCCTGATGGTCGAAGGTCAGGCCACGCGACCGGTGAGATTGTTTCCGAAAGACCGTGAGCCTGCCGCCGCGGGGTTCCGGCTGCCAGTTCGGAATCCCCCAGCGATGAATGGTCCCTTTCTGGGAATCGGAGAACAGCAGAAAACCGATGCGACTGAAGACGGGCCCCGCCGCGAAACCAAAACCTCCGGCGACACGTACGATCTGGGCGCGGCGATCGATAAGCTGAAACAGGTCGGTATGTTCGGCGTAGATTCCCGGTGCCCGCATNTCAGGACCCCTCGCCGCGTGGGTAATAGGATTGGGCGGGTCCCCGGTAACCGATGTCGAGCATCGGCGTCTCGATGCGGACCTGGCCTCGGTACCACGACTCCATCAGAAACGACAGGGCGCCGCTGGTCAGCAGCGTTCGCTCGACGGGATAATCGAGCGTGCGCTGCGTGAACATGCGACCGATCGAATCGACCAGCGGGCTGAAGTTGTTCGAATTCTCGATCGGGATGTAGCACAACGTCGACCGGGGATGGCGTTCTCCCTGTATCTTGACGGCGGCCAGGTACTCCGACACTTTTCCGCCGAGTCCGAGCGCAGTGCCGCGAAAACCATCTCGGTATTCGACGAGACAGGCAACNGGTCTTTCGGCCTTTTGTTCCACTCTCCCGGGAGTCACGCGTTCGCCGCGTGAGAGCGCGGCGTCGAGCAGTGCACGGCTGAACAGGCCGCGATCTGCGGCGCGCCAGACCGCCTCATCNGCCAGCAATTGGACCGCCTTNATGCCGGTTTCACCTCCGGTGCGGCGCTCGGCGAGGCACTGCAGCGTCTCCAGCACATGAAACAGACCGCCGTCGGCAACCCAGCCGCCCCCCACCGCGACGACCTCCTCGAGCGGNGTTTCGAGGGGAAAGTCGAGTTCCGGACGNCGGAAGGTGACCGAGACCGACGATCCGGCCATCAATGGGAAATCCCATTCTTTNGACCAGTCGTACATCTGTTTGGACTGTTGCCAGTCGTACGAAAGGTGTTTGTCGTTGAATACGGGAACCGCGCGTCCCGAGTCACGAAAGACGTCCACGATCTCCTTCATAAAACGGTGTCGTGGATAGAGCTTTTGGTTCTTGACATTGGTCGGGTAGTTGCCGTGCTCNCCGATTAACAGCACACCGTCAACCGCCAGTTCTTCTCCACCGAGCATCAGCGCCTCACGGATGCTCGGGAATTTGTTGACGCCCCAACTGCTCGTCAGTCGTCGACTGATGTCGGCGTCGTGCTCCTGTTCGACATACAGCGACGCCACGTCGCAGGGAGGCGCGTGGTACTGGTCGTTGATCCAGTAGCCTTCCAGAAAACGCGTAATGAAGTTGTCGCTGTGCGACCGCACGTGATAGGTCGTCGCCAACGCAGCGATCCTCTGCCGCGGTGGCGCGGCGCTGCCTGGCCCCGGAGACCACGCTCCGGTGACGCTGATAGCACTCGCGGTGGTGGTCAGAAAGCGTCTACGATCCATCACAGGTCCAAAAAAGGCGGGGACGTCGGCGGCACAAGGGCATCGACTAGGAGTAAGGCTATCGACTCAGTGCAGTTCCACAAGCCAGGACGTCACGCCGCGACCACCGCGGACTGCACCATATTGGAGATCCCGTTGAGCAGGAACCGCCCGCGGGTTGATGCCCCCCCGGTGGTCAACAGCACGCAGATCAGCCGCCGCGATGGATCGGACCAAGCGACGGTACCGGTCACGCCCACGTGACCGAACGTGCTGGCCGACCCCAGATCGCCAAAATAGTTCCACACGGGCGAGTCGCGGAGTGCCCAGCCCAACCCCCAGGGAGCCCCGACACGCTGATTATGGTCGCGCGTCATGGCGTTGCCGGTCCCCGCGGAAAAGAGCTGAAACTCGCCCCCCCGACCCCCATTCTGAAACGTTTGCAGCAACCGAGCGAGGTCTCCGGTGGTACTGTGCAAGCCACCCCAGGGGTGCCCCATATCCCGCCAGTAGGCCGAATTGGGTCCCCAGCTTTTGGCATCGTTGGTGTCGCCGTTGCGTTCTTGATAGATGGCCGTTTCGGAGATCGCCAGGCCGTTCAGCCCGAGCGTCGTGTGCTGCATCTGCAGTGGCGCGAAGATCTCGCGCCGCAGAAAATCGCGGAGCCGCATCTCGGAGACACGCTCGGTTATTTCGGCGGCCAGTAGCGTTCCCATACTCTGGTACGCAAACTGTGTCCCTGGCTGGTACAGCAGTGGGGTGCCCAGCGCCTCCTCGACAAATCGGCTGAGCGGTGCATGGGCCCGGCGGAGCGCAACGTTGTTGGGCACCATGTCGGGCATCCCCGAGATGTGAGACAGTAGGTGCCAGACTTTCACCTGCGCTTTGTGATCCCCTTGAAACTCCGGGAGATAACGTTGAACCGGATCGGACAGCACGACTTGGCCGCGTTCGACCAGTCGCATCAAGGCGCAAACCGTGACCGGTTTGGAGATCGATGCCAGCAGATAGATGGTGTCGGGCCGGGTCACCGGTGCCCCAGGCCCCGAATGCAACTTCCCGAAGCCGCGATGCAAAACGATCTTCCCGTGGCGGGCGACCAGAATCGAGGCAGAGGTGACGCGCCCGCTGCTGGTTTCGGTCTGTAGTCGGTCGGCGATTCGGTTCAGCCGCGGGGACGACATGCCGGCCTCTTCGGGGCGACCCGCCACGAGTATGGCGCCGCGCGCGACGGGCGTTTTCGGTTGGGCTGCACGCTGGTTCTCCTCGAGAATCGCGGCGCGTCCTTTGCGGACGGCAGCCAGACCGAGACCGGCCAGACTCATCGCCCCGGCGGTCAGCAGCTGCCGACGGACACTACTTTGACGCTCGAACGCTCTGGATGAGGGTCGTTTGCGCATCCAGCCCATGCTGCTTCCCCTTTCGACCGATGTTCAATGGCCCTGCGGCGGTGCGAGCCAGACTCGCACCGTCGCGGCCAGGTTCTCGGACAGTCACTGTAGCATGGTGATGGCGCTCGTTTCCAGCGCTTCATCGAGGCTGATCTGCGCCGTTCGCCGCTGAGGCGTGTGCGACGGGTCCGGGATCGCGGGGTTTTTCCGTGGATCGTGATCCGCGGCGTTTTGCGTTTGCCAGCCAGGCTACGTCGATTGCCGGTATTTTTGTAGCGTCTCTTCGTTGATCGAGACGCCCAGGCCCGGGCCGTCGGGTACCGTCGCGTACCCCGCGTCGTCGATGGCGAAGATCTCGTTGGTCAGCTCGTGGCGCAGAGGCGAATCCGCCATGCAGAACTCGCAGACCTCGGTATGGGGGATGGCTGTCAGCGCGTGCAGCGAAGCCGCCAGCGTGATGCCACTCTTGAAACTGTGATTGACGACTCGGCGATTGTGGCGACACGCCATCTGACCCGCGGCGACAAAATGCGAGATGCCGCAGCGTCCCGGATCGGGCTGAATCCAATCGAGCCCGCCGTCGACGACCAGTCGTTGGAAATCGACGAAACGGGATTCGGCCTCGGCCGCCGCGATCGGTACCGGACTTTCGGCTGTCAACCGGCGATAGCCGTCGACGTCTTCCGGTTGCAGCGGTTCCTCGAGCCAGAAGATGCCGAATTCCTCGAACTGGCGGGCCCGTTGTAGGGCCGTTTTCCAGTCCCATACCTGGCCGGCGTCGACGAGCACATCGACATCGTCGCCAGCGCCTTCGCGAGCCGCTCGGACGAGCGCGATGTCGTTGTCTTCGCTCTGTCCCATCGGACCCCAGCCGAATTTGATCGCGGTGAAACCGCGGCCCGCATAATGGCGTGCCAGTTCGGCGGTTTCGGCCGGTGTATCCGCGAACAGAATCGAGCAGTAGGCGCGAAAGCGGGTCTTGTAGGGCCCCCCCAGTAATTGGTAGATCGGTTTGTCGCACGCCTTGCCGAGAATGTCCCACAAGGCAATATTGACACCCGCCTGGGCGTGCGACCCGGCGCCGGTACGGCCGTAGTAATTGGTGACTCGATCCATCGACCGCATACAGACATCGATCGCCAACGGATCGGCGCCCACCAGCGCGTGGCGCAGACCCGCACAGATTTGGTGGGACAGGGGAGCGTCGACGACCGCCTTGACCACACTGGGGCATGAGTCAACTTCNCCCCAGCCGGTGATCCCGGCATCGGTGTCGACANGAATCAGGCAGGTATCCTGCGTTCCGTCACAGGCGGCCGTAATTTCCGGCAACGCCAACACAATGGCCTGTACATCAGTGATCCGCATACATTGACTCCGGGGTGTCGATCGAGCAGTGTCACCTAGTGACGGGCAACAACGAGTCCATTTGAACCACGATTCACGTTTCACTTATGCGAGGATTCTACATGGCCGCATCCGCAACCACGACTCACCGATACGAAAAACTCACCTGGCCGGAAATCAATGACGCGGTCGAACAGGGACAGGTCTGTGTGGTCCCCTGCGGGGCAGTTGAACAGCACGGTCCTCACCTGCCGCTCGACGTCGATCTGGTCTGCCCAAATGGTGTTGCCGACGGCGCCGGCCGCCAAATTCCGGACAAGATGAAGGTATTGCCGGTTGTCTCGTACGGCTACACCGGGCACGTGATGGATTTTCCGGGCACCATCAATGGTCACTACGAACACTTCATCCACTACACGCTCGATGTCGTGAAATCGCTGGCGTACCACGGATTCAAGAAGGTCATTTTGCTCAACGGGCACGGTTCCAACATGCCCAACCTCAACCTGGTCGCTCGGCGGGCGAACCTCGAAACCGACGCCGAGTGTATGTGTACCGCCTGGTGGAATTTGCTCACGGTGGATCCGGATTTTCTGCCGAGTTGGCGGGAGGGGAGGATCCCGGGTGGTTGCGCCCACGCCGGTGAACTGGAGACGTCGATGTACCTGTACCTCGATGAGGAGCATGTACGCAAGGATCGTGTGAAAAGTGATTACATCAGTTTCAATGGGGAAAACAGCCCCTTTATGTATGTTGATCTATTTGGGGAGGGGCCGGGCACCGTGGTCTCCTGGACCAGCAGCTACACCGAATCGGGTGTGATGGGAGACTGCGAACTGGCTACCGTCGAGAAAGGGCGCCGAGCGTACGAGGAGGCGGTCAAACAACTGGTCGCGTTGGTCACCTGGTTCAAAGACCGTCCACAGGACGAACGCCGGGAGCACCACCGCCAGCCACCGACGATTCCCATGCCGTGGGATCAGCGCGATCGATAGCGATCGCTGGCGGGCGCCGGTTTTGCTCGAGCCACCATCGAGTCCCGCTTGGAGGTCGTTTTGGGGCGGCCATCAGCGGCTCACTTTGGCGGGTGCTCGTCGGCCCCCACGAAATAGGTGTCCCTCCCAGGCCGGCAGCCGGGGACGTGGATATCGAGCATCGTGAGCGGTTCGTCGCGTGTGATGAACGCGTGCCGCGTGCCGGGGGGTAGTCGCAGGAAGTCGCCTGTCCGCAGCGGCTGCGGCTCACCGTCGAGGATCGCCGTGGCGGTTCCGGCTAGCACGAAATAGAACTCCTCGGCGATTTCGTGATAACTTGTTTCGGTATGCTGGTTGGGCTCCAGGCTGATGCGGTAGACCGTGGCGGATGCCTCCTCGAGTTCCGTTAGCAGCGGTTCGATCTGGTACGGACCGAGATGCAGGACCTGATCCGCTCGACCGCTCGACCGGTGGATCCGTTGTTGTTTTGCGTCCATTTCCGGTACCGATGATGGCTGCACAGAAGCGCGCGGGGAATGCGTTTGTCCTGATTCGGCTCCAGTGTAGGGCTTGTGGCGCGGCCGATTCAACCGTGAGCGGGTCCATTCCGATGGGCCCTAGACCGGCGGGTCGTGGTCGCTCCCCCGGTCGGAGGCAGCGGAGCGGTTCACAGGCGCCATCATCGAGCCGCTTTACCGGCGATACTGATCTGCCGACCGCCGAATTTACCGCCAGATGGCTTTGAATTCGAACGCTGTTTCGGTCAAAATAGCGACTTGGGGAAATCGGTCCCACGTTAATGATCGGGAGGCTCGCGTGACGTTTCGACGCCCGCAGTCGGCTGGCACACCGCACGACCTGCTGCAAGATGCGCAGCGCCGTCGAACGTTCTTGGTCGCCGGTGGCTTGGGTTTCTGTGGGTTGCACCTGGCCGATTTGCTCGCCGCTCAAACACCTGCCACGGTCGCCAACGCGGCTTCCAAGGCCAAGTCCACAATCTTGATCTGGCTGAGCGGTGGGGCTTCGCACATCGATACCTGGGATATGAAACCGGATGCCCCAGCCGAGTTTCGGGGACCGTTTCAGCCCCAGGCGACGTCGGCTCCTGGAATTCAACTTTGCGAGCACCTGCCGCAGCTCGCCAAGCAGGCACACCATCTGGCGGTGATTCGCTCGCTGGGCCACTTTCGCCGTGGTACAGGCGATCACCATGCGGGTTACTACTACAACCTGACCGGCAAGGCCCCCGACCCGAGCTTTCCGGCTTTGTTGAACAACCGTAAGCCGCGTCCGACCGACTGGCCCTTTATCGGCTCGGTGGTCGGTTACAAGATGCCCGCGCACCCCTATCTGCCTCAGTCGATTGCTTTGCCGCTGAAGCCGGGCGCGCCCGACTATACGCGCCCGGGTCAATTTGCCGCTCGCCTGGGCGCCGAACACGATTCTCTGTACCTGATGGGGGATGTCGACGACCCGCTGCATTTTGCGGCCCCCGAATTTGCCCTGCAGGGCGATGTCTCCGTGAACCGACTGACCTCCCGGCGCGATCTGCTTCGTACCCTCAATACGGCCGAGCGTGAATTCGACCGGTCCGCTCCAGTGTCGGCGCTCTCGCGTCAACAGCAGCAGGCGTTTTCGCTTCTCAGCGGTTCGCAGACTAAGCGCGCCTTTGATGTCTCGCACGAGTCCCGCGAATCNCGGCAGCGGTACGGTGAGACGCTGAANGGGATCAGTATGNTGATGGCCCGCCGCTTGGTGGAAGCCGAGGTACCCTTCGTCAGCGTGTTCTGGAAGGGCAACAAGAAACTTGCCGACGCCAAGAACTGTAAGAGCGGCGGCGGCTGGGATACACACGGAAACAACTTCAAGTGCCTCAGTGACGTGTTACTNCCTGAATTTGACCAGTCCTTTTCAGCGCTGCTGGAAGATCTGCACGAGCGCGGCTTACTCGAGCAGACGCTGGTCATGGTCAATAGCGAAATGGGCCGCAAACCGAAGATCGGCGACCCGCGCAGCGGGGGCGTGAAGGGCGCCGGGAGGGACCACTGGACGCACGCCATGAGTGTGCTGCTGGCCGGTGGCGGAATTCAGGGTGGTCAGGCGTTCGGTTCGTCGGATCGGGTCGCCGCGTACCCCGCGGATCTGCCGGTTGCCCCCGAGGACATCGCCAAGACCGTCTACCACGCGATGGGCATCGAAGACCTGACTGCCACCGATCCCAGTGGCCGCGCATTCCAGTTGCTGGACGAGGGCCGCGCCTTGACCGAGCTGTTTTGAACGCCCCGGGTCGAGCCGTTACTCGGCCAGTTGGCGAAATTTCTGCTGTGCTTGTTGGAAGAGTTTTTCGACACGCTGCCGGTCGGCCGCCTCGGCGTAGCGGTCTCTGGTGGCCACGACCCGCAGGAGCCGGCCAATCCAGTCCACAAAATAGGCGGCGTCCTCACGGCTGGCGACGGGCTGATCCTGCAGCGAGACGTACACCGGACTGGTGTGTGCCCAGACCGGCCCATCGAAGATCGCCGGATGGTCCGGACCATGGACGCGCACGGCCACCCAACTGCTCTCTGCGATGGGCAGGTCGACATGGTATCGAGCGGATTGAACGTGCAGACCCTCAGCGGTCGCTGTGCGCATCTGTGAGTCGACCACTTTCCCGTTGACGATCAGGTCCACACGGTTAAACGGGACATGGCTCTCGACGGTCACGTGTGCCCGTACGGTTCCCGCTCCTTTGAGGTTGCCGGTGTCACCAGGACCCTTGCCATCGATAGTGAGTTGGGGAATCGGGCCGTTGGTGACTAGTGAGTTTCCCTGCTTCAGTCCAGTCAGCCATTTTTTCATGGTCAACGGCCCGTCGACACGTACGTACACGCGGCTGCCGCCCAGCGGGTCCGTGGAACGGTCCAGCAACGCGTCGGTGCCGACGCAGGCGGCGAGTTTCAGGCCGCAATTCAGCAGCCGGTACCAGAGGTCCGCGGAGCGGTCTTCGTCACTGTTGTAGGACATCAGGTCGATCGCATGGGCGACACCCAGGATCGCGTCGATGGGCAGTTCCCGGGCGGCCGCGTTGTCGGCGGTGAGGTCGTCACCGAAGGGGAGCGGCTGATCTTTGAACATCGGGTGTCCGTAGGTGACGATGCCACCTTGGCGGACGGCTTCCGCGGCCATCGTGTAGTTGGCGGGATAATCATGGTGATTCGGGGTATCCAGAAAACCCGTGTACTGCGGCGTGACGAGCTCGCGGATCCCGAAGAATTGCATGTGGCCGTAGATCGAGCTGCGCATTTCTTCACCGAACACCAGCAAGTGATTGGCGGTTGACACGGGGTGTGGCTTGCCGGTGATCAAAGAGGCATCGCGGATGTCATCACCGACGTTGTTGGACACACACAGGTTGGCATAGTGCAAACCCTCCGCACGCGCGGCGACGAGCGCGTCCTTGATGGTGACCGCCAGCGGACCTCCGGTGTGCAGATGGACGTGCGAGTCGCCTCCGTACCAGCCCCGCGCCGGCATGTCGATCCAGCGNTTGATCGGCACNGAAATGGTGCGGTCGGACTGGACGTCGAGTTCGAGGTGGTGTGGCATCGATTCCAGGCCGCCCGAGAAGTACAAATGCGTGACGCCCTTGGGGACACTGACATCAAAGCCGTTGTCGGCGTAGAAATAGTCTTCTTCGCGTGTGTTCTTGCGGACCACGGTCTCTGCCGGTGCGTAGGGTTTCTGATCACTGCCGATCACGCGGACGCGGGCGGCGGTCGAGCCGGCGGGCAACAGCTGGACGTGGACCGTGCAGGTTGGTTCGGCGGACTGCGCTGTCAGACTTGTCAACAGAGCGATTCCCAGGCAAGCAAAGCCCATTTGCAGTGGCTTCATGCGACGAAGAGCGGAGGATCTGTTCACGTGGTCGGTTCCTTTGGGGGTGCCACGGGTGGGTGGATTTTCATGCCGTACTCTCCAGCGCAGCCGAACTAGCAAGCGTGCGGTGTGACGGGTCGCTGCCTAAGTCGCTAGGTCGGCGGGGCTACTCGAATACCGAGTCATCGAGCACCACGCGGAACAGGGTGCCTTCGTAACCCACCAGCAACAGCTCGCCGTCGGCGTCGATACCGAACGAGGAGATTCTTTCGGGCGATTCGCCGATCCGCCGGACCTTCTTCAGCTTGCGATCGGACTGAGTCAGCGCCCAGATACTCTTGGATTCAAAGTCACCAAAGATATAGGCTCCGCGGTACGAGGGACTGCGGTTACCACGATAGACGTACCCGCCGGTAACCGACACACCCAGTTTGCGACGGTAGGAGATGATGGGAGACGTGTACCTGGCACCGTCTCGGCGGTACCGCTCGGAGAATTTCGTGAAACCTTCGAAGACATTCCAGCCATGGTCTTCGCCGACCCGCGCGATGGAGACCTCTTCAAACAGATTCTGGCCGATGTCCCCGACCCACAGATCACCGGTCGGCCCGTCGAAGCTGAACCGCCAGGGCATCCGGAAACCGGAGGCCCAAATTTCCGGCCGGATTTCGGGGGCGGCGTTGCGGTACGGATTGGTGTCCGGAATTGCGTAGGCTTTGCCCCCTTCCTGCTTGTCGACATCGATCCTCAGGATCGACCCGAGCAATAGACTCAGATTTTGGCTGTGGCCTTCGGGGTCTTCCTGGGGACCGGCGTCGCCGGCGCCGATGTACAGATACCCATCGGGTCCAAAAGCGAGCATGCCGCCCCAGTGGAGGTCCGTATCCTGAGGAATTTGCAACAAACGCCGCGAAGCGCCACCCGCATCGTGGCGCAGATCGGCGGTCGCTCGGCGTTCGGCGATGATCGGCGAAAAGAAACTGCCCTGATTGCGCACGTGGTAATTGAGATAGTACTTGCGGTTTTGCTGGAACCGGGGGTGAAAGGCCAGGCACATCACCCCCTCGAACTGACCGGTGGTCGCTTCATCGCTGAGATCGGCAAACAACTCGCGACGTGTTTTGTTCTCCAACCGCCAGATCTTGCGTGTTTTCTGTTCCACGACCATCAAATCTGTTTTGGAACCGGGTACCGCGATGACGCACACCGGATGGTCGAATTTAATGTCCTTGGTGTGCAATGGCTCGAGTCGTATGGGCTTCTTGATCGCGGGGATCTCGTTGACCAGTCCCGGAACCTTTCCTGCATCTGTCAGAGGTTGTATGAGTGTGGTCAGAAAGGCGGTCAGGTCCGCGAACTGCTCCGCCGACATGGTTTCCGCCAGCTTGGCGGGCATCAAAGAGGTCGGGCTGCGTTTTTCTTCGTCGAGATCGTCCAGCGGAATTCGGACAAGCTTGCTTTCGGCGTCGAGCAGCTGAATCTCCTGGTCGGTGCGTTTGCGGAGTATCCCAGTGTGGACTTTGCCGGCGGCGGTCGTCACCACCAGTGTGGCGTAATCGGGGTGGATCGATGCGCTCGGCTCCAGAACCGAACGAATCAGCTGATCGGGAGAGTACTTGTCACCGACGACCCGCAGGTCGGGTCCAGCGCGTTGTTCGTCCCCCTCGATCACGTGGCATTTGGCACAGCCGGCTTTTTCGGAGGCAAACACCTTTTTGCCACGTTCGCTGTCGCCACCCGCTAAAGCCGCCTGTTGGTATTTGGCGCGGAGTGCTTTGGCGGCTTCCTCGGCCTGTTTGGTGTCTTGGCCAGGGAGCGGGTGGGACGGGCCTGCGATCAACACCAGCAGTAGCGTGGAAGTCCGGAGCATGGTGGTACTCAGTCTCGTTTCGAGGGCGCGGCAGTTGGAGGCCGGATTATAGAGGCCACCGTTGCAGTTCTCAATTCTCCGCCGCCCGCCCGCCGCTGGCGAGCGGTGCGCTGTTCGGACCTGCGTCGGCTCTGGACGGGTCCGCGGGGCGGGGGTAGGTTGAGTCCCATGTGCGGCGAACTCCTCGACCATCCACTGATCACGGCGCGGTATTTTTTCCCCCGCGCGGTTCCGCTGCGCGATCCGCAATTCGTCGCTTGTGGCGATGCCCAGCTAGCCTGTTGGCACGCCCCGGCATCCGCCGGCCAAAAGACGCTGGTCCACTTTCACGGGAATGGGGAAGTCGTGGCCGACTACCTCCCGGACTACGCGCGGGCTATCGGTGATTTGGGGGTCGGCGTATTTCTGGCCGAGTATCGTGGTTACGGAGGTTCGAGCGGCATCCCCGAGCTCGGCAAGATGCTCGGAGATGTTCAGTCTCTGTACCGTGCGCTCGGTCTAGAGCAAGAGCAGTTGGTCGTTTACGGCCGTTCGGTCGGCGCGCTGTTTGCCGTTGAGATGGCGAGTCGCTACCCGCGGATTGCGGGACTGGTCCTGGAGAGCGGCGTCGCCGACGTGCTCCAGCGGTTGCAGGTCCGGATCGATGCCCGAGAGTTGGGCGTCAGTGACGAGGCCCTGGCGGCTGCTGTCGCGGCGCGTCTAGACCATCGGGCCAAACTCCGCGATTACCGGGGTCGCCTACTGGTGCTACACACGCGGGATGACGACCTCGTCACACCTGAGCATGCGCGGCTGCACTTCGATTGGGCGACGACGCCGCACAAGCAGCTGATCTGGTTCGATCGGGGCGGACACAACGGGCTGTTGGCCTGCAACTTTCCCGAGTACCTCGATGCGCTGCGGAATTTTCTGAACGCCCTTTGAGGTCCGTGGGAGGTCGTTGTCGGTTCCGGTTTTACCGAGTGGCCCGTGACCGACTAGCTGGAACGCTTTTGCATTTCGCGCGTTAGCACGCTGCGCCACATCCACTGCTGGGCTTCGTGATCGGCGCGCGTATCCAGGATCACAGCCAGCAGCTGCGCGACCGTGATGGTCACCAGCCAGGAACCGGGGATCACCAGATGGGTGGAGTAGGCCCAACCGAACAGCTCCTGGCTGTAACTGGCACACACGCCGAACAGCTCACCTGCCAGGACGGCGGGAAAGACCGAACGAGCCGTCGCTCGCTTGGACCACATTCCCAGCACGAACAGCGCGCCCAGCGGTCCGAGAAAGCAATTAAACCCCTTTTGGCAAAGCGAGATGATGTCGGTCCCTTTGGAAACGTGGTAGAGCACGATCGTCAAGGTGACGATGATCAGCCCCATCGAAGCGGTCAGCGTCCGCGCCAAGCGCAGCTCTGCCTGGGCCGATACCTCGCTCGATCGGCGGCGGCGGAAGAAGTCGACCGTGGCGATCGTCGAGATCGAGTCCGCCCCCGAGTCAATCGTCGACATCGCTGCGGCGAACAGCGCCGCCACGACCAGACCGCGGAGTCCCGCCGGCAGGTAAAAGCGGATGAACTGCGGGAACACCTTGTCTTGGGCGTCGTAGCGGATCGCCTGCTCTGCCGATTCAACTCCCGCCGCCGCCGGAAGTTCGTGATGTTGGATAAAGTACAGCAGCGATAATCCAACACCCGCCAGAATGATGCTCAAACCAAAGCTCGACAACGCGCTGACCAGATAGCTTTTTCGCGCGGCGCGGACGTCTTTGACCGTGAAGTAACGCTGCAGCGCCACTTGGTTGGAACCGTGCGTACAACAAAACCAGAAGAACATTCCCACCGAGATGAAGAACACCGTCGAGCGGTTTCCGATGTCCCAGCTGAACCACTCGACCGATTCACGGTGTGGGTAGGCGCGCTGCGCCTCCATCCACTCGCTCAACCCGCTGCCGGTGTCGACCGCCACGAATCCGATCGTGAACAGCGCCCCGCCGATCAGAATGAAGAACTGGATCACGTCGGTCCAGATGACCGCCCGGATTCCACCCAGGGTGGTGTAGATCACCGAGAACAGGCCGATCGCTAGGATGATTGCGTGCAGGTCCGCGTCGCGAAAATCGGGCGTATTGACCCCGAAGAACCAGGGCAAGTTGAGATAGGTGATCTCGGCCATCGCGCGCGACGCGGTCAGTACCACCACCGACATCCAACCCAGCAACAGAAGCAGGCAGAGGATCGCTCCCAACACCCGAACCGGGTAATTGAAGCGTCTCTCCAGGTACTCATAAGCACTCGTCAGGTTGAGCCGCATGAAAAAGGGGATCCACAGGAACCACACCACCACCAACACCAGCGGGACGCCCAACTGGCGGGTTAGGAACCCGACGCCCGTGCGAAACATCTCTCCCGGCATGCCGAGGTAGGTAATCGTCGACAGCAGCGAGGCGAGAATGCTGATCCCCACCGCCCAAGCCGGTAGCTGACGTCCGCCGACGAAGAAATCCTCGGTCGAATGCTGCCCGCGCGCGATCCAAAAACCCATCGACATCGTAGCCACGAGATAAATCGTGATCACCACAAAGTCGAGACCGGTCAGGCCGCCGTCGAGAGCTGCGGGGGGCATGCGATGATCCTTTGGGTGGGAGCGCGGCGGCGCGGCGGCGCGATGGTCGGGCGCGGCGGGTGGATTTCCATTAGCGAGGACTCTCGTCGTAGCCGAGCGCCTCTGCCGCCGCGATGTCGTCGTCCGCCTTCTCGGTTTCACCCCGCTCCCGGTAGGCCACGCCGCGGTTGAAATAGGCCAAGCCGAAATCGGGATAGACGAGAATCGCGGCAGTGTAGTCGTCGATCGCTTTGTCGAGATTTTTCCCGAGCTGATGTGCGTAACCGCGATCGTTGTAGGCGCGGGCGTCCAAGGGGAGCAAGCTGACGACCGTATCCAGCGCGCTGAGCGCGTCGCCTGGCCTCCCCTGGCGGGCACGCGACATTCCCAATTCGCGGTAATGCTCAGCCGTGTGCTCTCTGCGGGTCGATCCCTCGGTCCGATCGGCCGAGGTCCAGGTATGACGCACCCGACATTTTGGGAGCGTTTTCTGGAAGCTCAACATCCGATCGTAGGTAATCCAGGTGTCTCGTAGCGACAGCGTTTCCAGTTGGGCGAGGTCTTCTAAATGGTCTAGCCCCGCATCCGTGATCCCGGTACAGCCATCCAGCGACAGGTTGGTCAAACGATCTAGGTGTCGCAGCTGCGCCAGCTCGTTATCGGTGATCCGCGGGCAGAAGGTGAACGTCAGGCTGCGAAGGCTCGAGACCGTGCGCAAAGGGACCAATGCGTTGGTCGTAATGCGGGGACAGGAGGCGATCTCGAGCGACCGTAGTCGGCGAAGATTCTCCAGCGGGCGCAGATCTTCGTCGCTCACCTGTGCGTACTCCAGACGCACACCGACAATTTCCCCCTGCTGGTTTTTCTCCATCTCGGCGCCCCGATAGCGCAGCGCAGAAAAGGGATCGGTGGCCCCCGGACGTTGGCTGGTGTTCGACTCTGCCGGACCGCCGGGCGCACCGCAGCCGGCAACCAGCACTAGTCCGATCAGAAGTCGCATCAACGGGGCCTCGTCGGTAGCGCGGGGACATCGACCAAAGCGGCTGCCACCGCGGTCTTTCAACAAGCGGTGCTTTCGCTCTGAGTATCTTAAGGGATTGCGACCGGGACCAGGTAGATGTAGGACCGGCCGCGGTGCGGGGAATCGTACCGGATTGACCACCATTGGTTGTGCCACACCAGCCCCGGGCAACTGGCATGGTCGCCGGCGGGACGCCTGAGGAAGTTCCGGTGAATGCCACCGAGGCGGTCCGGGCCCAGATAGAGAGTCGCTGTGCGACTCGGTGCAGGGGGTTGCTTTCTGCCTGGTGTGACGAGTGGGGCAGGTTTCCGGAGCTGGCGTCGGTGTGTTCAGCTGACGAGATCTTGCCCCCTGCCGGTCACCCGCGGAAGCTCGACCGCCCGCTGCGTGATTGGGAAACCGGAATCCGGACGCCGCTGGCGTTCTTGCTACAATACGCTCTGCGGGGTGCGCGCAGTCCCCGACGCCGATGGTTGTGTCGCGTCGCCACGCGGCCGATGGCCGATGGACACGCGCCGGGAGTCAGGCTATGGCCGGGCTGTCTCGCCACAGTTCTGCGCCGGTAGGCGCGCTAATCTAGGACGTTTCAGAGCGGAGTAGACGATGCCAGCCGCAGACGAACAGCACCGTTGCAAGACACACACCGGTTGGTCGATCGCGCTGCTGGTGGCGATCGGCACGGCGCCGCTGCTGGCCGCCGACCGCGCAGCGGATGTCGATGTCGTGGCGCACCGAGGCCTGCTGCGGCATGCCCCGGAGAACACGTTGGCCAACTTTCGCTCCTGTCTGCAGCTGCGAATGGGCTTCGAGGTTGACGTCCGGCGATCCCAGGACGGAGCGCTCGTCTGCGTGCACGATGAAACGGTCGATCGAACGACCGGTGGCAGCGGTCGCGTGGACGGATTGACGTTGGAACAACTGCGGGCCCTGGACGCCGGCAGCTGGTTCAGCCCGTCGTTCGCCGGCGAGCGAATTCCCACCTTTGCCGAGGTGCTGGCGCTGCTGCCCGCCACCGGGGCGCGATCCGCGCTGGTCGCGGTCGATCTGAAGTCGGATCAAATCGAAGCCGAGGTCGTTCGGGTGGCCCGTCAGGCCGCGGTGCTCGACCAGTTACTATTCATCGGCGCTTCAATCCGGGATCCACAGGTGCGGCGCCGACTGCGCGACGCGGATGCCGGCGCGCACGTGGCTTGTCTGGCCAACACCCCTGCGGGTCTGGCGGCGGCACTTGCCGATCAGGACTCGGATTGGGTGTATTTCCGCTACATTCCGGTGGCCACCGAGCTCGCTCGCGTGCGTCACCGCGGCAAACGCGCATTTATTGCCGGATCGCTTGTGTCGGGCCGCGAACGGACAAACTGGCGCCGCGCGATCTACGCAGGAATCGATGCGATCCTGACCGACTACCCGATGGAACTCGCCGACCTGCGGCGCAACCGAGCTGCGTGGTCTGGGGCGGGAAGCGCNCCCGACCTGGNGGGCGACACGCTGGCGTACGGAAATGCCGCCGACGTCCAAGTCGACCCGCGCCAGCTCGAGACGGCGGTCGGGTTATTCGAACAGGCGATCGCCGACGGTGAGATGCACGGCGCGGTCCTGCTGGTGGCTCGGCGTCGCAAGATTATCGTTCACCGAGCGCTGGGATGGCGCAGCGCGGCGCGCAGCGAGCCGCTGCAAAAGGACGCGCTGTTTCGTATGGCCTCGAACAGCAAGCCAGTAACCGCGGCCGGAATCCTGGCGCTGGTGGCGGAGGGACTGCTCGATCTCGATGATCCGGTGAGTGAATTCTTACCGGCGTTTGCGTCGCCAAAAGCCAAACGGATTACGATTCGCCAATTGTTGACCCATACCAGCGGGCTGCGGATCGAACCGATCTTCCTCACTCCATTGCTCGAGAAATCACCGGAGTTTCCGAGCGCACCGAGTCTCTTGCTCGAAGTCGACCGTTTCGCGCAGATCGGAGCGGCCGTTCAACCGGGCGCTTCCTACGATTACAGTAACGCCGGCTACAACACGCTGGCGGGCGTGATGGAGTCGTTGACCGGTTCGTACCAGGATCACTTGCGACGTTGTCTTTACCGGCCGTTGGAAATGGTCGACAGCTCGAACCACGAATCGGTCGCCGATCACGGACGGATGTTGTCGGTATCGCGGCGCCAGCCCGATGGGACCTGGCAGACAGGGTGGCAACCGGGTGACGATCCCGACTATCCGTTTGCGCGCGGCTCTGGCGGGATGATCTCCAGCGCGCTTGACTACGCGGTATTTTGTCAGATGGTTTTGAACGGTGGCACCTATCGGGGCCGGCGGATTCTGCCGTCTGCGCTGGTGCAGCAAGCGGTCAATCCTCAGGTAAGCTACATTCCGGCTGCCGAGCGTTACGGTTTGGGGTGGGTTGTGTCGGAGGCGGGCGGTACGTATTCGCATTCGGGCTCGGACGGGACCTGGGCCTGGGTGGATCCCCAACNCGAGATCATTGGGTTGGTACTGACACAGACCCAACGCAGCACGAATCCGCGCGGCGCGTTTCGCGCGATGGTCGAGTCGGCGTGTCTCGACCGGGAAGACAATCGGACCGATAAATCGGTCGAGAGTTTGGCCCACCAGGCGGGATTCTACAAAGACATTTTTATGTCCAGCGGTGCGAATCTGACCAGCCGGAANACTCTGTTTGCCGCCGANACCCTCGATTTGTCGTACGAGTACTACGCCGGCAAAGATGCGTTCCAGCAAAACAAGCTGTTGGTCGGGACGAAGGAGGATTCCAACGGGGTGCTGCTCTACCCCGACGGTCAGCCACGTTTTCGAATGCTCTATGTCAACGGTGGCGGCGCGACCAGCCACGGTAAATCGCTTACCTCGGCAGGCCGTCAGTTGCTGCGGCAATTTCATGCCAACGGCGGGAGTTATTGTGGCTCGTGTGCCGGCTCCTTCCTGAGTGGCCGCAACGTCGATCAAAGAACAGAGCCGCGTCTCGGCTACCTACATATTTTCCCCTACAACACGCTGAATACGGGGCTGAAGAAAGCCAGACTCAAGCACGTCATCCCGGAGACGTCGGCGCTGCTGCGGTACCGTGATTTCGGCAGCGACCGTCAGATTGCCGATGTCTACCATAACAACGGCAATTGGCTTTCCACGAAAGAGGGCGAGCATCTCAAAGAGACCGAGATCCTCGCCACTTACCGTCATCCAGACCACAAAATCGACGGCGGCGCGGCGATCTGGGCGTATCGCAAGGATGCCAGCCAGGGCCGCGTGGTGAATATCGGTTCCCACCCTGAGGGGGTTGCCGAGGGCGAACAGCTGGCTTTGACTCAGGCCTGCTTCCTGTACGCGCTGGAGGGAACCGGCAGCCCGCAGATCAAGGGGACGCTGGTCTCCGATTCCACCCGCACCATGGACCGTCAGACGAGCGACGGCGAGCCCGCGTTGACACGGATCGGTGATCGTCAGTACCACCACTTTCGCTTTGAAGTGACCGCCGAGACACCCCGCGTGTCGATCGAGGTGGACAGCGATGCCGACGTCGACCTGAACCTCTACCTGCACCGCGACTCCGCTGCGTTTGCAGACCATGCGACCCACCAGAAGGTCGAGCCGGGGCCCAGCAAGCAGTTAGCGGTGACGCTGCAGCCCGGCACCTGGTACGTGGGCGTCCATTGCGCCACGACCGTGCGTTCGGTGAACGATGCGAATTCCGGGTTCTACCGTTATTACGCCCACCGCGAGTTGCTCAATGGGGTTGCCTACACGATCCGCATGCGGCACGCCGCGCGTTGAGCGCGGGGGTCTTCGGGCTGACGGAGACGAACGAACGCGGCGAGGTCGCACCCTCAGGCTTCACGAACTGCACGAGAGCATCGAACAGCCGGCGCGATGGCGCGCCCAGTCGGGACGCTCGGCCGCGAAATGGTCCTGGCCCGGTTGTTCGTCGTACGGATGCCTCAGCAATTCCAGTAGTTCGTTTAACAGCGACATGTCATCGTCTTCCGCTTGGTCGATGGCCAGTTGGGCCAGGAAGTTGCGCAACACGTACTTGGGGTTGACGGAGTTCATCCTGTCGCGTCGCGCTGTTTCCGGCGTACTGCTCTTGCTGAGACGATTGCCGTATGTGCGCAGCCAGGTTGCGATTTGGGCCCGCTCGGCAGCCGTCCATTGGCTCGGATCGTAATAGGCATCGATCAAAGGCTGAATCAGCGTTTCGTCATCGACGTCCCCTTCCAGCAGCTGGCCGATTTCAAGCGTTGCCAGTTTGCGAAAGAAGATCGTCATGTCGGTTTCGACCAACTGCAGGACCGAGAACAGCTCATCGATTAAGGCTTGGTCAGTACCGGGTTCGAACCGATCGAACCCCAACTTGTCAGCCAGGGTTGCCTCCCAGCCTCGCTGGTAGTGTTCACGGTACATGTCGAGCGCCTGCTCGAGCGGTTCGACTTGCTCGATCAGCGGCAGCAGCGCGTTCCCGAATTGCGCCAGGTTCCACATCGCCACTTGCGGCTGATGTCCGAACCGGTAGCGGCGTCCCGTCGCATCGGTGGTATTGGGAGTCCAGTCGGGGTCGTAATTTTCGAGTCATCCGTAGGGACCGGAGTCGATCGTCAGGCCCAACACCGACATGTTGTCCGTATTCATGACACCGTGGACAAAGCCGACCCGCATCCAGTGCACGATCATGGTCGCGGTCGTGCGACAGACNTCTTCAAACAAGGCGATGTACGTCTCGCGTGACGGCTTGCCGAGATGAGGGAAATCAGTGCCGATGGTGTAGTCGGCCAGTTGTCGCAGGGAGTCGATGTCGTTCCGCGACGTGAAGATCTGGAAGTGACCAAACCGTGTGAACGACGGCGCTACGCGGCAGACCACCGCAGCGGGTTCGAGCTTTGGGTTTCCGTCGTAGAACATATCGCGGACCACCTCCTCGCCGGTCAGTACCAGACTCAGCGCACGCGTGGTGGGAACCCCCAGGTGGAACATCGCCTCGCTACAGAGGAATTCGCGCAGCGACGAGCGCAGCACGGCGAGGCCGTCGGCCGTTCGTGAGTAGGGCGTGCGTCCGGCGCCTTTCAGTTGTAGCGCCCAGCGTTCTCCCCGGCGATTGACAATTTCACCCAGGTTAATCGCTCTCCCGTCTCCCAGTTGCCCGGCTCAGTGTCCGAATTGGTGGCCGCCGTAGCAGGTTGCGTAGGACTCCATTCCGGAAGCCAGGCGATGGCCCGAAAACACTTCGGCAAACTCGCAGCTGGCGAACGGGTCTCCGTCGAGGTCCAGCAACGCTGCGACTTCACGAGAGTAGCCGATCAACTTCGGTTGAGTGACGGGGACTGGAGCGACACGGGAGAAGCAGGAGCCGTGCACCTGGCGGGGAAAATTTCCAGCTTCGGTGTCCGCCGGTAACTCGCGCGTAAAGCGGTTGTCGAAGTTGAGGCTGTCCAGGATCTGGGGCAAGGGCTTGTTGCTGGTCGAGGGGGATCTGCCGGGAGACGCCGCGACTCTCTCTGGTTTGCGACTCTCCCTGGTTTGATGGTCTACTCGGAGAGGGAGACGGTCTACCCGGAGAGGGGTAATAGGCTGATTGTGTCCCAACCAGGGCCGGGGCGGCGATGGGAGGTGCCCCGGGAGTGCTGCCGATGTGACACGCTTGCTCTGACCGTTCTGCGGGTACGCGAGAAACCTGTCGATTGACCCCGTTGTCGCCGCCGGGTGATAATCGCAGCATGATGCTTCACGATGACCCCAGGCGATCGGATCCCAGGCGATCGGATCCCAGGCGATCGGTCGGTGTTCTTCTGGGTGCGGGGTGGTTCTTTGCGCTGCTGCAGACCGCATCGGCGACCGAGCCGGCGTTTGCGATCGAGTTTGCTCGGGATATCCGTCCGCTGTTTGCGGAGAAGTGTCTCACCTGCCATGGCCCCGATTTGAAAACCCGCGAGGCTGGGCTGCGACTGGATCGTCGAACCGATGCGTTGATGGTATTGGAAAGCGGCCGGCGGGCGATCGTCCCCGGCGATCTAACTTCCAGTGAACTCCTCTCGCGCGTTCGCGGTCGTGAGGACCGCTTGCGGATGCCGCCTCCCGATGCGGGTCCAGCTCTCAGTGCGGTCGAGATTACGCTTCTCGAGAAGTGGATCCAGCAGGGTGCCGTATGGCAGCGACACTGGTCTTTTTTACCCGTGCGATCCGGTCCGTTGCCACTCATGTCGACGGTGGGATGGGCGCAGAGTCCTTTGGATACTTTCGTCTTGAACCGATTGAAGGACGCGGATTTGACACCATCGCCCCGCACCGATCGGGCCACATTGATCAAGCGATTGCATTACGACCTGACCGGGTTGCCGCCGGCGCCCCACGACGTAGATCGGTTCCTGGCAGATCGTTCGCCGACGGCTTACGAACAACTTGTGGACCGGTTATTGCATTCTCCCCATTTTGGCGAACGGTGGGGGCGACACTGGCTCGATAAGGCGAGGTTTGCAGATACCAACGGTTACGAGAGCGATCAAACACGGACGATTTGGGCGTTCCGGGATTGGGTTATCGAAGCGATCAATCGTGACCTTTCGTTCGATCAGTTCACGATTGAGCAACTTGCCGGTGATTTGTTGCCAGAGTCGACGACCGACCAGACTCTAGCCACAGCGTTTCACCGCAATACGATGACCAACGCCGAAGGAGGCACGGACAATGAGGAATTCCGGGTAGCCGCGGTGGTCGATCGCGTGAACACCACGATGCAGGTCTGGATGGGAATGACCATTGGCTGTGCCCAATGTCACGACCATAAATACGATCCGATCACCCAACGCAACTACTACGAGTTGTTTGCCATCTTCAACCAGACGGAGGATGCGGACGGCAACGATAACGCGCCGGTCATACCGACTCCCACGCGCGGACAGCAGGCCGAGGTGGCACGGCTCGACGCGGAGATTGCGGAGTTGAAGGAGACGCTGCGTGCTGAGACCCCGCAATTGCGCGCGGCGCAACGCGAGTGGGAGGCAGCCGTCCGGGCGTCATCTCCGGGGGCCAGTGCCGTCGCGTCGACACTGGCGTATGACCCTTCAACGATACGTGGTTCCCACAAGTCGGGAGGTGATTATGCCGATGGGGCGGGACTGTTTTTTACAGCCAATCGCGCTGTCGAGGTGATTGCTCTGGGGACCGCGCTGCGCGAGCCCAGGATCACGGAGGCCACGATCTCAATCCAGTTATTCAACATCACCGATGGGAAGTTAGCGCATTCAGTCGAGCTCGTGTCTGGCACTGCGGGCAAGCCCGTTGGCAAGGCCGACACGGTGTTTCTTTACCTTCGCGCTTTGGAGGCGGCAGTCCAGTTGGAACCCGGGAAGCAGTACGCCATCGTTGGCGCGGGGTACAACCCGCAGAACCGCTATCTCAATGTCGACAAGTCGACCCAGGTGGGAGTGATGTTTCGGGACGGTGACGGAGCGCTCACCCACCTGGACTCAAAGTACGGTGGCCTGCCACCCCAAACCGTTGATCCCGGTACGTTCGCCAACAAAATTGCGTATGCGGGACCGACGTTTCAGTTCGCCGGACTGTCGGCCGAACTGCGCGCGGTGATCGATCTTCCCGAGGCCGAGCGCACGGCGAAGCAACAGGCAAAACTGACCGCATTTTTTCACTCACGGACGCCAATTCTGAACTCGGTACGTCAGCGCCTGGGTGAGTTTCACAAGCAACGAGAGACTTTGTCACCTCCCCTCACGCCGATATTGCGCGAATTGCCGGCCGAAAAGCAGCGGCGAACTCACATCCACGTGCGAGGTGACTTTCGGGCGCCCGGGGCGCAGGTATCGCCCGCTGTGCCAATCCTGTTCGCCGCGTCGAATCCCGCCAGCGTAAAGGACCGGCTCGGTCTGGCCCGATGGCTGGTGGATCGCCGCAACCCCCTGGTGTCGCGCGTGAATGCCAACGACATCTGGCGGAATCTGTTTGGTGAGGGCCTTGTGCGAACCGTCGATGACTTCGGGACCCGGGGAGAACGTCCCACACATCCTCGTTTGCTCGATTACCTTGCCGAGCGATTCATGCAGGGGGGGTGGTCCCGGAAGAAGTTGATCCGGGAAATCGTCATGAGTGAAACCTACCGACAGTCGTCTTACTATCGAGAGGAGTTGATCGACATCGATCCGGAGAATCGTCTATGGCACCGGCAAAGTCGATTTCGCGTTGAAGCGGAGGTTGTTCGTGACCTGTGCTTGGCGGCCAGTGGTTTGTTGACACGCAAGATGGGTGGCACGAGTGTCTTTCCTCCTCTTCCTCCGGGGATCACCCGGCTCAACTACGACCGTGGTTTCAATTGGGACACGAGTCGTGGNGAGGACCGTTATCGACGTGGCCTGTACACCTTTTTTAAACGCACGGCACCGCACCCGAATCTGATGACATTGGACAGCCCTGAATCGAACGTGGTTTGCCTGGCGCGCAATCGCTCCAACACTCCACTGGGTGCGCTGGTCACGTTAAACAACGAGGTTTACGTCGAAGCTTCGCAAGCGNTAGCGCGGCGCCTNCTNTTGCTTTCGGTTACCGATGACAACGACAGAATCGCAAGAGCCTGGAGGCTGTGCCTGGTCCGCATCCCGACCGCGGTGGAAGTGCAGCGTTTACAGATGCTGCTTGAGAGGAGCCGAAAGTGGTATCGAGATCGTCCGCTGGAAGCGGAGCAGCGCGTCGGCTCGTACGCTTTGGAAGGGGTTGCCATGGATGAGCTCGCGGCATGGGTTGCCGTTGCCCGCGTGATTCTCAATCTGGACGAAGTGACTACACGAGATTGACCATGGATTTACCGNCGAATGTCGCGCAGCGAGCGCGGCGTGCATTCTTGACGAGCAGTGCCAGTGGCGTGGGGTCCGCGGCCGTAGGATCGCTCTTGATGGCCGACGGTCTTGTCGGTTGTCACGAGGTGGAAGCGAGCGCCACCCTGCATGCCCGGTCCACCCATTTCCGNCCGCGCGCCAAGGCCTGTATTTTTGTGTTCATGGCGGGTGGGCCTTCGCAGCTGGATCTGTTTGATCCAAAACCCAAACTCAGACAATTGCAGGGCCAGACACTCTCCAGTGAAATGGTCGGCGATACGCGTTTCGCATTTATCAAACCGGCGAGCGCGACGTTGTTGGCGAGTCCCCGAAGATTTTATCGGTATGGCGAGTCGGGCATGCAGTTGAGTGAACTGTTGCCCCGTCTGGGTGGGTGCGCCGATGACCTTTTGTTGGTGAGGTCGATGCATGGCGAACAGTTTAACCATCACCCGGCTCAATTGGTGATGCAATGCGGTGTCGCGCGGGCCGGTATGCCGACGGCTGGGTCCTGGGTGACTTATGCACTCGGAACGGAGTCGGCGAATCTACCCGGTTACGTGGTGCTCACCGCGGGCCGCGGGGCGAGTGGGGGCGCGACCCTGTATCAGAGTGGTTTTCTTCCATCGCCGTACAGTGGCGTGTTGTTTCGCAATTCCGGAGAACCGGTATTGAATCTCGACAATCCGGCGGGCGTTGCGCGCCGTCAGCAGACGAGGGAGCTTGCAGCGCTAGAGGAACTGAACCAGCGACGTTACGACCGCGTGCGCGATCCGCAGATTGCGGCGCGGATCCAGAGTTATGAGCTGGCTGGCCGCATGCAACTCGCGGCCCCAGAACTGACCGACCTGTCGGGTGAGTCATTGCGGACGTTGGAATTGTATGGAGTGAATCGCACCGAGCCGGATTCTCAGAACATGCGTGGGACGTTGCCGCAGCTGCAGACATATCAGGCCTTCTCACGCAACTGTCTTTTGGCGCGGCGGATGGTGGAACGTGGCGTACGTTTTGTCAACATCATCCACGCTTCCTGGGATCAGCATCGAGATCTGGATCCGAATCTCGCCTACAACGCGGGAGTCGTCGACCAGCCGCTGGCGGCGCTAATTACGGACCTCAAGCAACGCGGGATGCTCGATGAGACGATGGTTGTCTGGGGCAGTGAATTCGGTCGTACACCGCTGGGGGAAAATGTGGGTACCAATCCGGCAGCCGCGGGACGCGACCACCATCCCAGCTGCTATTCGATGTTCCTGGCGGGTGGCGGCTTGCGAGGTGGGTTGACCTACGGGAAGACAAACGAGGTCGGTTTTCACGTCGAGGAAGACCCGGTTCCTGTGAACGATCTGCACGCAACCTTGTTGCACCAGTTCGGTTTGGATCACCTGCGTCTGACCCATCGTTTCCAGGGTCGTGATTTTCGATTGACCGATGTAGCGGGTCGTGTCATTGACGGGTGGATCGCCTGAGTTTCGCTGCTGCTGGTGGCATTGAAATGAGGTGCCACTGGCCGCTGTTGGTCTTACTGGTGAGTGAATGTCGTGGTGACTCTCGATCTGCGGTTTCTTCGCGTGCTGCGGCTGGTCAGTAAGATCGAGGGGGGGTCCACGCTCCTGTTGTTCGGGATTGCGATGCCGCTCAAATACCTGGCCGGCATGCCTTTGGCGGTAACCCTGGTGGGCTCTGTCCACGGTGCGTTGTTTGTCGGTCTGGTCCTGATGTTCGCGATCGCCGTGCGTAGGGTTCCGTTGTCGATCGGACTGGCGCTGACCGGAATGGTTGCTGCGATCGTTCCTTTCGGACCGTTTTGGTTCGATCAGAGGTTGGCCGGTGTGGCACTGCCGGCGCACCACACAGATGCGTGAAAGTTTCGGCACACGTGTGTCTGGTGGGGGTGATGCGCCGCGTTGGGGCCAGGAATGACAGGGTGTCGAGCAGCCGCGCGGTTGGCGGCGGACACCGAGCGGCAGTTCGCAACGCCCCCGGGAAACGGCTACGGTGATAAGCTCGATGGGCGCTTGAGGATCTCGAGTCGGAGAGGTCGCCGTGTTTTTGCAGCGCAACGTTGTGTCACAACTCGCGGCTCTGTTGACTGTCGGTGTGATCCTGGCCATGGCGACCGGTCATCCGTGGCTGGCGGTTGCGCTCCCGTCGCTGCGCGCGGGTTGGCGATCGATCGCGACCTCGGTCTGGATATTCGGTGTCGATTCGGTGCGCCGGCGGGCGGTGATTTGCGGCCTGTTTGGCGTGGCCATGGGCTGTTGGCAAGTGGCTGCGACTGCGGTCGTATCGGTCGCAGCGATGGTGGTTGCGTCGCAGCTCTTGGGTCGCGCTCCGAACATGGAACGTTTTGCAGCGGTCATGACAACACTGCTCGGTGGTGTCTCGCTGACGGCGTTGTTGGGTCTGGTGGCTTCGATGGCTGCGCTGATGACGCGGGTCCGCATATGGGTACATCCGACGCTGCCTGACATACTGGACGGCACGCTGAAGTGGAAGCGACAGTCGCCGGCACGAACGGGATGGAATCATGCGGTGTTCGTGTTGGCGACATCATTGACGGTTCCAGCCGTCGGTGCGTGCGGATATGTTCTGATTCAACCTGGCAGCATTGCGCGGGCGTTATCGGTGTTCGCTCTGACGTGGCTGACGGTGATCGTGTCGTATGGTCGGCTGGCTGGGCGGATCATCGCGGACCATCCTTCCCAGTGCTGGGGCAGCAGTTCGACAGGCTAGCGTGCCCAGCGAACGAGCCGGCGTACCGATCCAGAATGCGCCCGTCAGCCAGGTCGGGTGTCGTGCACCCGGGTCAGCGTGGGGTTTCCCCCGCCTGCTGCTGAAACCAGCGCTCCAGAACCGTCGAGGCGGACGCATCGTCATCCGTTGAACGGCGGATCTGCGTCAGGTCCTGGGCACGGACCAGCCGGCGGGCTAATTGCCGGCGGTGTGACGGTGGACTCGATCGGTCGGCNGGTGACGCCACCTCGGGATCGACACAGACCACATCCCATTCCTGCCGGCCGAAGCTCAGTGACCAGTTCATGATCCAGCTCTGCGCGTGAATGAACGCCTCTTCGGTTTCCGAGGTGGCCGATGCGGGCACGGCCAGCAGGACCAGGTCGAGCTCTCGCTGCCTCACCTGTTTAGCCGCGGCTTCGATCTGGGATAGGTTATCATCATCCGTGACCGGCCAAGGGGTAACTTGCACACGGGCCGACGGGTCAATCCGCTTGAGGGCAGGTTCGATCGATCGATCGAACGGAGACATTGCCAATACTCGGACCGGTTGGCCAGCGCGCAGCCGCGCAAGGGTCTTGGGAATCGCCGGCTGCGGAGCGCTGATACGGGATAGGTCGACNCGGTGGCCGGTCATCGAACGTGTCAGCTCCGTCGCGATCCGTTTGTGCCCGCCCATGTTGGGATGGAAGGGATCGCTCATCAAAAGACGCCAGGCGAGCGGATTGCGGGCGCGAAGCAATGCGAACGATCGCTGGCANTCACAGACCGGTACCTGCTCCGAGATCCCCACCTGGTGTATCACCTGGCAGTATTGCAGGAGCTTGGCGCGGGGGCGTCCGGGGGTGTCGCGGATCACGCTATTGGGTGTGCAAAGCAGCACTTCGGCGCCTGCTTCACGGCATTTCCGGACGATTGCCTCCAGGTTGGATCGAAAGGTATCGATCGGCACCCGCACCAGATCGTTGAGCCCAAACATTACCGTGACCACCTGCGGTTCGTGATCGAGCACATCGCGCTGGATGCGGCTCAGTGCGTCACCCGTAGTGTGACCGCTGATACCGGCATTGACGACCGTTACCGGGGTGCCGGGGTAGACCTGACGTAGGGCCATCTCGAGGATTTGCGGATACGCGCGGCGTCCACCCGTGTGGTAGTAGACTCCGGTGACGCTGTCGCCAAAGCAGACCACCTTGACCGGCTTTGCGGCCGAGAGACGGGCGCTCGCTTGTGGCAGGCAGGGTGTAAATCGAAAGGCGTACAGGTCTGTCTCGCGGAGTGCGAATCGCAGCCGGATCGTTTTCCCTGCCAGCGAGCCTACGTCGGCGTTGCCGCGCCACCGGACGGGATAGTCTAGGGTGTCGCCGTACATTTCGTCGCAATCCGCCAGCGCGTACCCGGGCAGCGGGTTTCCCGCGCGGTCTTGGATCTCGACACGAAGCGAGCCTGCCGTCGAGGTGGAAAAATTGAGGTTGAGTGTCTGGCCGTCAAAGCGAACCGGNTTGGTGGTCAACGTCCCAGCTTGCCGTGGCGCGAAAACCGACGCGAATCCGTCGATTCGCAATGTGTAACGGCGCAAGCGCGAAGTGGCGCCGGTGAAGTAGCTCTCCGTGGCGTACAGCGATAGCTCGCGTGGCGCATCGTCTTGGGTCGCGTCGGTTTCGACAACATGCCAAGCCAGGTAATTGTCCCCGTAGGCCCAGTTGTGTCGGGTCCGTAGGCCGGGTCGCAGAAACGTCTCATCCCAGCGGTGAAAAGTGAGGCCGTCACGGCTGGTCATCAACAGCGCGTCGGTCACCGCGGTACCGTAACGTTGACTTGCCTGAGCGCGCTGGCGGCGCTGCTTGAGGGAGGGCAGCGCCCGGGTGGCATCGGTCCAGCCGCGGTCGACATAGCGGGTCGGAAAGCCGATCAGCAGATGATCGGCCCGGTAGTACGGTTTGATCTGGTTGGTGTACAGCTGTTCCGGCGGCGCATCCGGATAACGCAGCCACTCACGCTTGGTCCAGTGAACGAAGTCCTCAGACGTCGCGGTCATGATGTCGCGCCGACCGTTGTCGAAGTCACGGATGTAAGCGCGATACTTGCCGATCTGGGCGTCCCAGAAAGCGATGTTCTGGGTGTCGAACGCGTGTCCGGTCAGGATCGGCTCTCCCTGGTTGTAGAGCGACCAGTGTATTCCGTCGGGGGACTTAAAACCGTACAGACCTGGTGGTTTGTGCCCGTAACCCACTGCTTTGTACGTTTCCTCGCGGGGTGCTCGGGGATTCGGATCCTTGAAGACCGAGAGGTCGTGGCATTCGCTTCCACCGATGGTTGCCAGCACGATGTTGTTGGCTTTGGACCCGTTGTGTTCGATCAANCCCAATGCGGGTTTGCGCCACTGAATGCCGTCTCGGCTCTCGGCGTAAGCGATATACAGGGGGTGGGACTGGTTGCCATCGGCCGGGATGTGCCAGGCNTGATAGTACATCCGGTACAGTCCCTGGCCTTGGAAATCGTCATCGTAGAAAATGGTGTGATAGTTTCCTCCGTTTCCTTCCCAGACGGCGTCGTGAACCAACGCGATCTCACGGCGGACGGGGTGGTGCATCCGGAAAACCGCGCCGCCACCCAGGTTGTCCACCAGGTGGTCATCGATCATCAGCTCGCGCCGTGACCCCAGATCGATCACTCCGNCGGGGGGCTGTGCCCCCGCGACGATCGACGGACCGACGCCGAGCAGGACCGACAGCAGATACGAGGTTAAAGAACAAATCGCTGGTCGGCGCGCGGTGCGCAGGGTTCCAGTAAGNTCCAGAGGATATCGGATCATCGTCATCACTTGGTCCTCGCATGGTCTGTAGATCGCTCCTCACACAACCTACTGAGCCGCCCACGGAATGTCGAGTTGCATCCCGATGCGCGGTTCCCGCCGCCGTCTTGTGCCGCCGCTCCTGCGCGCTCTAAGATGGTCAGCTCGCGGGAGGGAACATAGAGTGTGCCGAGCGCTGATTGCCGATTGAGTCACACCCCGTTCGCTCCCGTGGGTAGCTGTGCCAGCACGCCACAGGCGTGCTGGGTGTGACAAATTTACGAGCGTCAGCGGTGATCGTCTGGGGGCGCCCGGGTCGTCGTCTACCGAAGGGGACTGAGACATGACAGGTTGGCTGATTCGCTCGCTGTTTCTGGTGATCGTTGGATCGATGGGGAGTTTCTTGATGCGGTCAGCGGGAGCCGGTGATTTGCTCGTTTTTGTCACGGCCTTTGCCGCCGGCGACGAGGGAGCGATTTGCGCTTACCAACTGGATCCGGATACGGGGCAGTTGGAGCTGGTTGAGCGGTCGAGTGATGTCGAACATCCGTTTTTCATCGCGCTCTCCCCGGATCGCAAGTTCCTGTATTCGATCCACGCGCCCGGACAGTTTGGCGGCAAAGACCACGAGCAGGTGGCCGCTTTTCAGATTGCCAACAGTCGCGGCCAGCTGAAGTTGTTGAACCGGCAGTCGGCGCGGGGAACGGCTGCTTGTTACCTCGATGTCGACCATACGGGCAAGACCGTCGTGGTCGCCAACTATTCCAGTGGCAGCGTGGCATCTCTGCCTGTGCGCCCGGACGGCTCGCTGGGCGAGGCCGCCTCGTTCATCCAACACCGGGGATCGAGTGTCAATCCTGCCAGGCAACAGGCGCCGCACGCCCACAGCATCATCGTCAGTCCCGACAACCGGTTTGTGTTTGCAGCCGATTTGGGTCTCGATCAGGTGCTCGGTTATCGCTTGGATGATTCCGCGGCGACGCTGGTTGCGAATCGACAGCCATTTGTGCGAACCCCTCCCGGCGCCGGCCCCCGACACCTGACCTTTGATCCGAGCGGAAAACACCTCTACGCTATCAATGAAATCCACAACTCGGTGACGCTGTTCGACTACGATGAGAAATCGGGAGTGTTGATCGAGCAGCAGACGATTTCAACGCTGCCAGAAGATTTTGATGGTGTGAGCCATTGTGCGGACTTGAAAATTACGCCCGACGGCCGCTATTTGTACGGAACCAATCGAGGCCACGACAGTATCGCCGCGTACCGGATTGGCGAAGGCGGTCGGCTGACGCGGTTAGCGATCGAACCGAGTCGGGGCAAGGGACCACAGAATCTGGCGATTACGCCGGGTGGAGAACTGCTGCTGTGCGCCAACATGTCCGGTGCTAACTTGTCCCTGTTCCGTATCGATTCGAAGACGGGTGGCTTGACACCCGTTGGCGAACCGCTGGAGCAGACCGGCCCCTCCTGTATCTTGATCCGCTGAGCCGGGATTGTGGCGCGCCGATGGGGTGGGCACCGTTACCCGTTTGCCTTACGAGCGGGAGCGTCCTCCGCCTGGCTATTTGGTCGAATCGTATTAGTTGTGGGTGAAACTTCGCTCACCGACCTGTTTACAAGCCGATCTCGGCGGCGTCGGAGCGTTCCGCCGCCGCGTCCGTTGGCATCCTCGTCACGACGGTCTGGTCGGAAAGCCAGAAAAAAATTGACGCCAGATCGAAACCTGAGATGTTTGAGTGTGTTCCTGCTTTCCAGAAGCCTGTACACCGTTCGATGTCCAGAATGGGTTCCCTAGATGGCTAAACTTGGCATGAGACGACACGACGCAGCCGCGCACCGCGCACACCGAGTGTTGCGGGTTGTCGGTGGCTTGTTGGCCCTAGGATGGTGGTCCACGGGGCAGGCTGCAGGCCCGCCACGACAGACGCCGAACGCGAAGATTGCCTGGCATGGAACGTGGACGGGTGGCTTGGCGGCGGCGCAGCGCATGGGGAAACCGATCATGCTGGTCTCCGCCGCTCCACAGTGCCATTCCGTTCCCGGGGTCTGGTGACCGGGCAAGACGGGGATGGACAGGAGTTTCCTGTCCGACAAGGACGTGATCGCCGCCTCCCGCAATTTCGTCTGCATTCGTTTGGCGACGTACGAGAATGCGGAGGAAAACAGGGTGCTCAGCGGTATTTTTGCCCCCGGCGGTAACCTTCAAAACACCGTGTTTGCTCTGTTAGCACCCAATGGCACAACGCCGCTGGTGCGGGCGGGTCGCAGTCCGGTATGGGCATTTGGCGGCGTGCGGGGTCCTGGTATCAACGCGCAGCCGGCGGAGTCGATAAAAAGGATGGCAGAGACCATGCAGTCGATTGCCCTACGGTACCCTGGCAAGGGACCGGGAGCCACGGGAGCGTTGCCCTACCTCGCGGACCTTCGGCTTGCGCTCAATGTGGCCGCTGCGGATCGTCAGCCGCTGGTCGTCGTTTACGCTCCGGACAGAGCGCAGCGCCGGCGGATGGAACGGGAGCTCTCAAAGGTTGTCTGGTCGGAACCGCTGGTTGGTCAGGCTCAATATGTGGCCGCGCACACAGCAGGCGAGTTCAAAGCGGTACGAGGGTTCGAGACCCGTTCTGGGTTCATCGTGATCCAACCCGGCATATTTGGGTTGTCCGGTCAGGTGATTCACGCCATTGACGCGGATTCCAAGGCCCCCGAGCTGCGGGATATGTTGGCAGGGGCGCTGGGGCGACACGTGCCCAGCCAGTTGACCTACAACCAGCACCGGCAGGCCGGTGTGCGGGCGGGTGCCCGCTGGCAGAGCAGGACGCCCAATACCGATCGAGGTGGCCCGCGACGGGGTGGTCCCCGCGGCCGTCGGCGTCGACCGCGGCGTTGAGCGATGCCGTTCTGGACGCCTCGATTGCTCCTGGACAGACGCTGGCCCCGCCACCGCCGTGTGGGCTGGCCGCGCGTGTCGATCGGCTGGCGACCGGTACACGCTGCTGTTATTGTCGTCACATGTGGCAGCGGTGTACGGAATTGATGTGTGGTTGATTCGGCGGCTCGGGAAGCGAGCGATGAAGATTACCGCGATCCACGCGGTGCAGCGGGTGCGGCATTTGACGCGACCGATGCGCAATGCACAAGGCGAGAGCGATCGCAGGCGGTTCACCTTTGTCATCGTCGAGACCGATGCCGGAGTGACTGGCATCGGCGACGCTTTCGGTGATCCTCTGTTGATGCCGACGATCATCGAACGGCGGTTGGCTCCCGCCGCGATTGGATTGGATCCGCTCGACATCGAAACACTGTGGCGGAGACTGTTCGCGTCGGGGTCCTTTTGGGAGACCGCCGGCTCGGTTGTGTGCGGCATCAGCGCGATCGAGGTCGCGTGTTGGGATATTCGCGGCAAACACGACGGCCTCCCCGTCTGTGAGTTGTTGGGAGGCCGCAAACGCGATCGGGTAGAGGCCTACGCCAGCGATCTACACTGGGAGGAACCGCAACAGATGGCCGAGTTGGCGCGTGACTACCTCGAGCGGGGATTCCGGTTCGTGAAAACGCACATCGGCGCAGCTGGCCAGCATGACAATGACTTGCGGCGCTGCGAAGCGATCCGCGAGGCGATCGGCCCGGACGTCGGGTTCTTGATCGATATCAACACCGCCTTCGACCGTCAGACGGCGCTAGCCCGGGGGCGCGAATTGGAGGCGTTTGATCCGTTTTGGTACGAGGAACCGCTTTCGCCACTGGACTACCAGGGGCATGCGCAGCTCCGTCAAGAGCTATCGATGAAAGTTTCCACGGGAGAAAATCTCTATCTCACCGAAGGCTTTCAGCCGTTGTGGGCTGTCAACGCCTGTGACTACGTGATGCCTGACATCCTGCGTTGCGGAGGGTTGCGACAAGCGCAGCAAATTTGCCGCGATGCGGTTGCGCACGGGGTGATTCCCAGCCCCCACAACTTTTCCAGTGGGGTGGGGTTGGCGGCGACGTTGCACTTGATGGCCGCCCAGATTGATACGGAACTGTTGGAATTCGATCCGACCGGAACGGCGATTTATGAAGAGATGTTCATCGAGCCGCTGGGTGTCGCAGACGGCATGGTCGAGGTACCGTCGGGCCCCGGGCTGGGAATTCGTTTTGACGTGTGATCGTCGCGGGTTGCGGACTTGCCGCAGCAATTGCGACGTGGCCGTGTAAAGCGGCGAGCATTAACTGAACCGCTCGACGCGGTTCGAAGCCACTCGACGGGGGAGAGATCGCATGTTGCCAACACGGTCGTCGGCCGCGTCCACAGTGCGCATCCTGGGAGTCGCCATGGTGTGGTCTGTGGGGGCCACGCAACCCGCTGCACCGGTACGCGGGGCGGACGGGGTCGTTTCGATCGGCGCTCGTCGCGAATTGTTTGTCGATCGGCGGCTGGTCGAGTCGCTCGACGGAGCTCGGTTTCGGTTGCACCACCCTCGTCCGGCGGAATTGGCGGTCCAGCTCGATCGACCCTGGGAAAAACAGGTCTACAACGGAATCAGCGTAATCAAGGACGGCGATCGTTTCCTGCTCTACTACAGCGCGCTGAACCGCCTAGCGGTGGCGGTGAGTCGGGACGGAATCCGTTGGGAAAAACCGCGCTTGGGTCTCATCGAACTGGATGGAAACCGAGACAACAGCCTGGTCGGTACCAGCGATGGAAAACTGATGATCGAGGAGGATAAGCCGCTGCCCGAGATCTTCCTGGACCGGCGTCCGGGCGTCCCGCGTGACGAGCGTTTCAAGGCGTTCACGCTGATCGAGACGCCGGGGATGACCGAGGTTATCGGCTGGGTTTCGGGCGACGGATTTGCTTTTCACAAACTCCGCAAAGAGCCCATCATCCAGACGTCACTGTACGGAGCCTTCGATGGTTTTGAATCGCTGTTCTGGTCCGAGTCTGAACAGCAGTATGTACTCTACCTTCGCTATGCGATCCGCGTGGAGCCTCCCAACCCCAAGGATCCCAACCGCCGTTCGGTCGCCCGGATGGCGTCTAAGGACCTGCTGACCTGGGAGGAGCCTCAACCGATGACGTTCGGCGAAGCGGGCAAGCTCCCTCCCGATCACCACTACAATAACCAGACGACCCCTTACTTTCGCGCTCCTCACATTTACATCGCGCTCTCCAGCCGTCTGGCGCAGCAGCGCGGGGCGCTGACCCGCGAGCAAGCGGAAGCGGCGGACTTGAAGCCCGCCAGGACAGACATTGCCGATCCGTTGGCGTGGCTGATTGCGGACTGCGCCGACACGGTGATGATGACCACTCGAGGTGGAACTCATTACGACCGTCTGTTCCAGGAAGCGCTGGTCCGTCCCGGTCCCGGCGCCGAAAACTGGGTGTCGCGATCCAACTACACGCTCCGTGGCCTGCATCCGACCGGTCCGACCGAGATGTCGATCTACGTCAATCGCCACAATGGCCAACCGTCCAGCCACGTCCGCCGCTACGTGTTCCGCACCGATGGCCTGGTATCGATCCACGCGCCCTTCACAGGTGGTAGTTTTGTGACGCCCGCATTGATCTTTTCTGGCCAGGGTCTCCAGATCAACTACGCCACCTCCGCGGTGGGATCGATACGCGTCGAAGTACAGGACGCCCAAGGCGCCGCTCTACCCGGCTTGGCGCTCGAGGATTGCGTTGAAATGTTCGGGGACGAAATCAGCCGTACGGTCAAATGGAAGTCGGCCGCACGATTGGAGAAACTCGCGGGACATCCGATCCGGCTGAGGTTCGTGATGCAGGATGCGGATCTCTATTCGCTGCGGTTTTTCCCCTAGGGCCCCGCTCGCCTCCGACCTCTGTGTAGCGCCACGTTTCGCGAAAAGATCGCCGCTTCGGCGGTTGCTGGCGGTGCTGATTGTCGTGCACCGATGCTCTGGGTAGACTCGAGTTCCCGATGTGCCAGGCGGACCTGGCGAACAAGGATGTAACCGATTGGACGAGCACCGATTTGTTTTCGCTGGAGCAAGGATAGTTTTCTAGCATGCGAAGCCTTTGCCCCTTGTTGACGCTGCTACTGCTGTTGCTGGTATCCACAACACACGCCCAGCAGCAGCTGGTCGACTATCACGGCACCGTGTTACCCGCCGACGCAAAGCCGGCCTGGCGCCCCACTGGGGGCCGCGCCGTCGAGTCGATTGTCGATGGGCGCTGGGCGATCCGGAACGTCGAGAATTTTTCGCGCGTGGTGCAGTTTGCCGACGCCGAACACCGATACGACCGGCAGGTTCACGAATTGTCTTTTCGCTGGTCCTCGACTGCGCCGGACAGTTTTGCCGCAGATGGAATCTCGATTAACTTTTCCGGCCGGCGGTTTCGCCTGTTTCCAGTGCGTCTGGCCAGTGGCCGCAGCCTGTTGTTGACAGGCACCCAGCGGGGGTGCCTGTTGAGCGAACCCGACTGCCATGTTGAGCTGCCAGAGGGTTTCGACTTTGCGGCCGACAAGCTCAATCACTACCGGGTCCGCTGGGTGACCAATCTCGCGAATGACTACGGTTTTGAGCTGTGGATCAACCGGACCCGGATCGGCGTACTTCCGGGAGAAGCATTGCCCGGCTGGCGGGTCTCGCTGGGGCTGGAAGTCCGCGCTGGAGATCATCTGGTTGACGATGTGCGGTGGGCGATTCTGGAAGCGGGTACAGCTCTCGTCGATGGCCCGGTTCGTCACGCGCTAACGCAGCTTGCCAAAGGGCGCCGCCAGCTCTTTCTCGACGATGCGATGATTGCCTCGCGGCGTGGATTGAAGCGGGTGCTGAATCGCCCCGTGAAATACGCGGCGAACCCGGTGGTCCGCGCCAACCAGACGCCCTGGCAGACGTTTCGGGCCCAGCTGTACGGGACGGTGCTGTACATTCCCGAGGAACGCAAGTTCAAGATGTGGTATCTGGCGGGCGCACGGTTTCCCTGGGAACAACCGGTCACCAAGGATGGCCGTCTGGTCTGCCCCAATTTTCAGTTCACCGGGTACGCGGAGAGTACCGACGGCTTTCACTGGGAGCTGCCAGAATTGGGATTGGTCGACTACAACGGTTCCCGGAAAAACAATATCTGCAAACTGGCGACCGAATGCGCCGAGGGAGTGGCGGTCGTCTACGACGTGCGAGACAAAGATCCGGCGCGGCGCTACAAGGCCTTTTACTGGGAGCACGCCGTTTCTTATCAGGGTTCTCCGGTGAAGCCGATCAACGGCATGTCGGTCGCGTTTTCCGCCGACGGAAAAGAATGGACCGAGCACCCCGACAATCCGGTGATCGATCAGGCCAGTGATACGG
>PADE01000158.1 GCA_002702965.1 Planctomycetaceae bacterium | reverse complement strand
GCGTCGAACTGACGCTGCGCATCGGACTGATCATTACGGCGATGGCGCTCTCAATCCTGGTCGTGTTCTACGTGTCTGCCATCGTTTCCGGCGCATTTGAGGTAGAGCTCTTGTTCAACATCGCCGCCGACAGCGGGCAGTCCTCGAAAGGCCTGCCGCATGGACCGTTTGGGATTTTTGCTGCGCTCCCCTTTGCAATCTGGTTTTACCTAGCGATCGAACAACTCCCCTTGGCAGCCGAAGAATCCCACGACGTCGTCCGTGACATGCCACGCGCATTACTGCTCGGCATGGGCACCTTGCTAGTGCTTTCTTTTCTAACGCTCGTTCTCAACAGTGGAATCGGCCCTGGAGCCGCCGGTATCGGGGCGTCGGGCGCGCCTTTGGCAACCGGGTTTCGAGCCGTGTTTGGCCGAGGCGTCACCAGCCGATTGTTGAGTCTGGTAGCGTTGACCGGACTGATCGCCAGTTTTCATACGATCATCTACGCCTACGGCCGCGTTTTATTTGCGCTTTCGCGCGCCGGCTACTTTCCCCGTTGGCTGTCGATCACCGGGCGGCAACGTAGTCCTTGGGTTGCGTTGATTGCGGGCGCCGTCGTTGGCCTGGGTTGCGCCGCTGCCATTCACCTCAGCAACCAGGCCGACGCTTCCACCACCGGTAACCAGACTGACAACCCAGTGACCGTGGGCGCTGTGCTGCTGAACATGGCGGTATTTGGCGCGGTGATCTCCTACGCACTGGTGATGGTCAGCTACGTGGTGCTAAGAATCAAACGCCCACAAATGCCACGACCGTACCGAAGTCCATTGGGAATCCCCGGCGCGGTGGTCGGTGCGATCCTATCCATCGCGGCGCTGGCGGCGACATTCTCGGTTCCTGCGTTCCGGCCCGGGGTGTGGGGTGTCGCTCTTTTTCTGCTTGTCGGGTTGATCTGGTTCCTGGGGTACAGTCGCCATCATCTGGTGGCCCAAGCACCGGAAGAAGAAGCCGCGCTGCAAACCGCTTTCGACAAGGAACTGGGCTGACAGGCAACCGCATCGGAACGCGGCTCGAGCGACCACTGGCCAGGATCGCACAAACTCTACCAAGACTTCGGGATTCGCCGCCCGCCCAGCCGACTGCAGTGCTGGCAGTGCAGATTCGGCCCCCGAACAGACACCAAACACGCTCCGTTTTCGGGTCCGTTATCGTGTCTGCCACGCCTCCGACCACGACTTGGGGTTGCTTCAGCGATCGATTTTGGAGACAAGTAGCCACCTTTTTTCGAACCTCCCAGCGCGGCGGCAAGGATTCCATGGCGGACAGCCTGCATACCCACGTGAATGGCGGGAAACTCCGCCCGAGCGGCCGAGCCAACGAATCCGGTGAACAGGTGCTGACGAACGCGGACTGCGCCCCCACACACGAACCGGACAGCAACCATCGCCGGGAACCCGCTGACGGCGACTCGGCGACCACGGGAACTGTCAACGCATACCGACAGGCAAACTCGAATCAACCCCTTCGCAACCGACCGCCGCACGTCATCCCCGACCTCCGGGAACCGCCCGCACTACCGGACCAATCGACGTCCGCGGAACATGTGCCGCGCGGACAGCAACAGAAAACGCTGGTCGAGTTACAGATCGTGCTCGGACGAACCCAAATGCCAGTGGCGGATGTAATGCGGCTGGAAACCGGATCGGTGATCGCGCTGGACTGTCTGACTTCGGAACCGGTGGAGGTCCTCGTCAACCGTCAACTCGTTGCCCGTGGTGAGGTGTGCGTGTTGGATCGACGCTTCTGTGTCCGCATCACGGAACGGATTTTCCAGCGTCATCTCGCGACTACTCTCCCCAATCAGGACCGATGATGGTTGGCACCGACTTCGCCGTATTACTCACACCGCAGGCGGTCGCAACGGCGATCAGACTTCGCTGTCTGCAAGTTGTGCTCGCATCGATGCGCCCCGCCGATGAACGCGTCTCGGCGGCAACTCCGCCTGGATCACAGGGACTTCTCTGTTGATGACTTCCCTTCACAACCGACAACAGAACGGGTGCACACTAACGATCGTGGCGCTTGGGCTGCTACTGCCGCCGCTGTCGACCCCAGCTCAGAGTCCGGTCAAAGTCGATCGGTCCCCGTCCGATCCGGTCCACTGGATCTCCACCGGACGCCAGCCGCAGGCAACCGCTCTCCCGACGACTCGCAGCGCCCCACGAACACCCGCCGCGAATACCGACACCGCACTCACTGTAGGCCCCCACTTATCCCGAGATCCTGACGCTACCGCGCTTCATACCGGCAGCAACGACCCCGGCGCGATTCGGCTCCTGCCACCCACCGGNCAATTGGAGGCAACCGACACCCCGCCACGATTCGGGGGTTCGATGGTCACCGTGGCAACCAGTCTGGCGATTGTGCTGGGACTCTTCCTGTCTGTCGCCTGGGTTTTCCGGCGCGCCGCNCCCCGACAATCGGTCCGCCTGCCGCGTGAAGCGTTTGAATTCCTGGGAANAGCACCGCTCGCNGGCCGACAGGAGATGCAGTTACTCCGCCTGGGGCGCAAGTTATTGTTACTGGCTGTCACCCCGACCAGCGCCGAGACGCTCACCGAAATTACCGATCCGGAGGAAGTCGAGCGGATCGCCGGAATCTGCCTGAACCGTGACTCTGCCATGGGGGGCCGTACCTTTCGCGAAGCCAGCACGTCCAGGACCGAAACTCGGGCCTCCGAGACTCGCCTGACAACACGTGACAACGCCAGGAGGGATCTGCGTGCCTAGCATCCGTCGCGGTCCAATTCCGCCGGCTCGCAGCGCGGCAGCCAAGCGCCCGCTCCATCTGCCTATCACCACGGGCGAGACAAAAGACCGCGCGGCGCGGCGCGGCATCCGCGTCCTGATGATCGCCACACTCTGCGGATTCGCGCTGTTGTCCGATTCGGCTCCCGCCAACGGTCAACAAACCCTCGCCCCGCCGCCAGCCGATGGCGCCGCAGCTGCGGNGCCCGGAATCGACCTGGAGAACTGGACGAGCCCGGAAAAACTNCAGTCGTCATTGCGAATCTTACTCTCGGTAACTGTACTCAGTCTGGCCCCGGGCATCCTGCTTATGGGTACCAGTTTTGTTCGGATCGCTATCGTGCTGGGCCTGCTGCGGCAGGCGCTGGGAACCCAACAATTCCCATCCAACCAGGTCGTCACCTCGCTGGCCCTGTTCATGACGCTGGCGATCATGTCGCCGGTCTGGAAGGCGGTCTACGACGAGTCGATCGTCCCNTACACCGATCCCCAGACCCCGATGACGTGGGAAGAGGCCTGGCAGGCCGGCGCGCAGCCGGTGCGCCAGTTTATGAGCCGGCAGATCGACGCGGCCGGCAACCACGAAGATGTACACCTGTTTTGCCGGTACCTGCCATCAGAGACAGCTCGGCCGCAGACGTTTGCCGACGTGCCTCTGCAGGCCCTGTTGCCCGCTTTTATGTTGAGTGAGCTCAAGACCGCATTTCTGATCGGGTTTCAGGTCTACCTACCGTTTCTGGTGCTGGACATCGTGGTCGCCAGTGTGACCGTTTCGATGGGAATGTTGATGTTACCGCCAGTCGTGATTTCACTCCCTTTCAAGATCCTCCTATTTGTGCTCGTTGACGGATGGCATCTCGTCGTCGAGATGCTGTTGACCAGTTTTGTTCCGCTCTGACCGATCCGTGCAAGCGCCCAGCCAATGGGACAGGGTCGGTGCATAACGCCGTCTCACTGCCTCAGAGCCACCCAAACTCCCGAGCGAATCCAAATTCACATGGACCCACAACAAGCGATCGACCTGGGAAGAGAAGCGATGTCAACCGCCCTGTTGGTCAGCGCGCCGTTGCTTCTGGTCGGAATTGCGGCGGGACTTATCATTGGCCTATTGCAGGCTTTAACGCAGATTCAGGACCAGACGCTCTCCTTCGTCCCCAAGATCCTGGCGATGCTGGTTGCCTTTGCAATCGGGCTCCCCTGGATCGTCCAACGGATGGTCGAATACTCCGGCGCCCTTATTTCCAATATTCCCCATGTCGTGTTGGGCGGCTGACGCGGTCGCGGTTGAGGGAGCCAAAACCGTCATCCCTTTAGACGTTGATCTCCGAGATCGATTCGTCACCCATTTCCCGCGGTAAGCAACCGCTGTGGATTTTCCTCAACCGCCATTCGTTCCCACCGATGTCTCAATTACTTCACGATTTCGACGCCTGGCCGATCCTGTTCTTGTTGATCCTGACTCGGGTCAGCGGGCTGTTCTGTTTGGCACCCTGTTTTCCCATCCGCGCGCTTCCCTGGCGTGGACGCTGGATACTCATTACCGGCCTGGCGATGCTATTGACAACGGCGCAGGTACAGCAGGCCGCACCGATTCCGAACAGCGTCGCGGCGCTCGGCCTCGCCGTGGCGTGCGAAGCGGCCATCGGCTTGATCCTCGGTTTCGTGGTGCTGCTGTTATTCTCATCGCTGCAACTCGCAGGCCAGATCGTGACCCAGTTGTCGGGGCTGCGCATGGCGGACGTTTACGATTCGAATATCGACATGCAGATCCCCGTTTTCGGCCGCTTACTCTACCTCGTCGCTACCGCGGCGTTTGTCATCGCCGGTGGACATCGCCAGGTAATGGCCGCGATGTTGGATACATTCGCAGCCTACCCTCCCGGTCAGGTAACGCTCGTCGCCGGTGATCTTCAGGAGATTCTCACCAACGCGATCGCGCACAGTATGATCATCGCGGTCCGGCTGTCCGCACCCCTGGTGACAGCGTTACTGTTCTCGATGATCACGCTGGGGCTGGTCAGTCGCGCCTTACCTCAATGGAACACTCTGACGATCGGCTTGGGAGCCAATTCGCTGGCACTGTCGGCAACCATCCTGTTCGCCATGGGTTCGTTGGGTTGGACCTTCCACCATGAAGCGACCGGCGTATTAAATCGAACGGCCGCGACATGGTCGTCGATCCTACCCTCGCGCGACGCGAGTACCGGCCCGTCAGAGGCGACCGATCACAACAACGCCTCAGCCGCTCGCAACGTTTTCGGACCGGCGAAACACTCCTCACGCCTTGCCATCGTCGGCAACCGTGGAAACTAAAGAACCCATGGAATCCTCAACCGAACACAAGCAATATGCGGCGACCCCCGCGCGCCGCCAACAGGCGCGAGAACAGGGCCATCGTCCCCACAGCCAGCACCTGGCCGCGGCGGCGATACTGGTCGCTGCAACAACGCTGTTGCTGACACTCGGTGAGCCTCTGCTGCGGCGGTTCCGTGAATTCACTCGGCGGCAACTCAGTTCCGGCCAAGATTTGCCGATCGAGTCCGACCTGTCCGCGGAACTGCTTCGCATCACCGCGTTTTACTTACTTCCGGTCTTGCTGCCACTATTGGGCGTCGTCTTTCTCGTTTCCCTGCTGGTGCACGCCGGTCAGGTCGGTCTCACGCCCCGACCACACCGAGTGAATCCCGATTTTTCCCGAATCGACCCGGGCCAGGGAATAGAACGGTTGCTCTCGCTGGGAAACCTGTTGCGGTTCGGGTCCGGTCTATCACAAGCACTCGTTACACTGGTCGCCGCCTGGGCATGCGTCTGGATGGTACGCGACTTCACCGTGCCACTCGCCGGTCGAGAACCGGACGCGATCGCCGCCTGGATCGGTGGACAACTGCTCCGGGCAACGCTCAAGATCGGCCTAGCCCTGCTGGGGATGGCAGGCGTCGACTACTTGATCCAACGCTGGCGATTTGAACGTGAGCTGCGTATGACGCCACACGAAGTGCGCGAGGAAGCCAGCCGGGACGGAGCCAACCCACAACTGAAACATCGCAGGCAGCTGCTCTCTTTGCAGCGCGCTTGGGATCTGAAACGGCAGCCTGACCCAGCTCAAGTCCAAGTCGTTCTCACCCACCAAGCCGGAATGGTGGTAGCCCTCGGTTTTCCAGAACAACCGAGGGCGGCGCCTCAGGTTCTACAAAAAGAAACCGGACGGCGGGGACACCAAATTCGACGAGCTGCCCACAAATCCGATATTCCGGTGGTCGAACACTCCGCACTGACGCAATACCTGTTGCAACACGTCCCCGCCGGAATGGCGGTGCCCGTGGAAAAGTCCCGTCAAATCACAGAACTGCTACGACGGCGCTGAGCACGCGCGCCGGATCGGCGTCTTGAGCAGGTCGTGGCTTGACCGCGTTGGACGGATTTCGCGGCAGCCGTAGGGAACCCGTCTGCGGCGGGACCGTCAACATCGGAACCTGCCGGCGGCGGAGGTCGGGTCCTGCCAGACCCGGAAAAACCGGATCGCGGCGCCGCTCCAAATGCCAAGAAAAGGCTGATTTTCGGGTGCGTCATCAGACGGTTTGAACTACCATAAAGGTTGGGTTCTCCCGCATCGGGGCCTCCTTTCCGTCACTCTTCTATCGGGTGTTGATCATGCGCCGAAATTCGGCTCTTCTGGTGTTGTCCGTGTGCCTTGCGTTCCCCATGGGCATCGGATTCTCCCAAGACCGGCGCGGGAGCATTCCACACGATCACGCACGGCGAAATGGTCTGAAATCTGCCTGGACCACCCAATTGGACCTCAATCCGAACCGCGGGCGAGTTGTTCACATCCAGCCACATGTCAGTTCAAGCCGGGCAATCACTGCCTACGAGGTTTTCCACGGCACCGGCAAGGAGGTGATTCGCACCAGCGACCTGGACCGCACCGGTCAACCGCTGGGCAAAAATGGGGCGGCCGTCGCTGCGGCCAAGCGGATGCGGGCCATCCTGAGGGCCGATCCAGACTCTCTGGCCGACCCGGAAGTCGCCCAAACGGCCGAACTGGTAGAAAAACTGATTCGCGACGGCGACCAACTCCCGAAGCCGCGCCCCGCGACCACCGATGACGACGACGAAAACGTGGACGAAACGGCCCCCGACCTGGCGACCTCTCTGCTGCAACGCGCACAGGCGAAACCCGAGGTGTTCCCGCAGCTTCGACGTCGCGTCATTCCGGAAGTCAGGCTCTACGCCGCCTCGGCGACGGGCATTGTACACGCGATTGACGGGGAGACCGGTGCCACGCTCTGGTCAAACAAGATCGGTCGATCCACGTTGGTCACGCAAGGTCCCGCCGCGAACGACACGGTCGTTGCGGTCTTCAACGGTGGCACACTCTTTGTCCTGGACGCAGCCGACGGCCAACTGCTGTGGAAGAAACAGGTCTCCAGTTTTGCGAGCGGGCGACGCATTAGCGAAGTTCCGAGCGCTGCGCCGGCAATCTCCGACACCCAGATTCTAGTGCCTACGGTGCGCGGTGACTTGCTGGGGTACGACCTCCGGGAACCGAAGCTATTCCCGACACGTTACGGTGCGCTGGGACGCGCGTTGATTCAACCCATCGTGGCAACCCAATCGGTCGCCTGGCCGACAACTGCTCGAGCGCGCAGGCGGGGCAGTGCGGTGAAGAGCTACCTGTATGTCGCCAATGCGAATGAGGCTGGCACCCGTTACCGACTGGAGTCCACCGAGTTGATCATGGGAGCCCCCGCGTTTCAGACGTTCGGTGGCCAGACACGTTTCTTTGTCGCGGCGCGAGACGGGTTTCTGACCTGCATCAGCGAACGCTCGGGGCGTCTGATTTGGCGGTTTTCGACTGGTGAACCGCTCGCCCACCAGCCGGTGGTGTTTGGTAACGGGGTCTACACGATGTCAGAGCACGGCGGGATTTTCCGGGTAGACGCCACTTCCGGAAAGGAAGTTTGGCGAAGTTCGGGTATCTACGGATTCGTCGCGGCCAGCCGTGACCGACTCTACTGCACCGATGCGGTCGGGCGAGTCATCGTGCTCGACGCGGTGACCGGAAGTCATCGGGCGGTGATTTCTGCCAACCAACTGAACGTCAAGCTCGTCAATACGTTGACCGACCGGCTGTACATGGGAACCCGCACGGGGTTGCTGCAATGCCTTCATGAACCGGAACACGACTGGCCGCTGATCCACGAGGGAACCGAGGAAGAAACGGAAGATGCGGCGGGTGCCGGTAAGGCTCCGAAAGACAGTTCTCCGTCGGATCGCGAGCCGGCCCCCAAACCGGTCGACCCCAACCCCTTTGGGGGCGGTGAAGAAAAGCCGGCTGCGGGTGATGATCCCTTTGCTGATAGCGACAAACCGGCCGCCAAAAAGCCGCCCGCGGACGACGATCCGTTCAAATAACGAGCGGTCGCCCTGCGGGCGACTACGCCCCTCTGATGCACGTTCGCCCACGCCCCGCCACGGGCGTTCTCGTGCGGTGCGACAAGCCCTCCGGAAACGGAGTGTGCACGCCAGGCCTTGTCTGCCGCTGTAATCGGTTTCACAGACTCCCGTCTGGACCGGTTGACCCTCGATCGCACAGGCCGTAAACCATCGTATGCGCCCACGGCAATCGCCACCTGCGACGCCGTCGCCCGCATGCGACCGCTGTTTGGCACCAGCCGGTCGCTGTAACGAACCGGTCCCTGAGACAATGTGAGTCGGCATGCAATCACCCCCCATTCAACGCGCTTTGATCAGTACCAGCGACAAGTTCGGACTGGCCGCATTTGCTCAAGGACTAGCCGCTGCGGGAATCGCCATCTACAGCACGGGCGGTACGCGGCGGCACCTGGAAAGCGAAGGGCTGACCGTCCTCGATGTGGCGGACTACACTGGCTTTCCTGAGATGATGGACGGCCGCGTCAAAACATTGCATCCAAAGGTCTTTGCCGGAATCCTCTGCCGGCACGATCGAGCAGACGATCGGGAGGCGCTCGCGACCCACGCCATCCAGTCATTTGAGCTTGTGGTTGTCAATCTCTACCCGTTTGAGGAGACCATCGGCCGCTCCGAAACGACGCCCGCCGAGGCGATCGAACAGATCGACATCGGTGGTCCCAGTCTCGTTCGAGCGGCCGCCAAGAACCACCTCTTTGTGACCATCGCGACCCATCCAAACCAGTACTCCTCGGTGCTCCAAGAAATCACCGACAACGGCTGCACATCCCTGGAGTTACGGCGTCAGTTGGCGACCGCGGCTTTTCAGTCTACCGCGGCCTACGATCGTGCCATCGCCGACTATTTCACCGACGAGGGTAACGTGACCGATTTTCCCGCGACGCTCGACGTCCGGCTCAAACGCCAGGCCGTGCTGCGTTACGGGGAGAATCCTCACCAGCCTGCGGCGCTGTACCGGCAGTTAGAAATACGTGGCCCGAGCCTCGTGGCAGCCCGCCAACTCAACGGTAAAGAGCTCTCCTACAACAACTTGCTCGACCTCGATAGCGCCCTGGGGATTGTACGACTTGTCGAGTCTCCCGCCGTAGCCGTGATCAAGCATAATAACCCCTGCGGAGCCGCCACCGCAGAGGAACTGTCGGTCGCCGCGCGGCGCGCCCTCGATGGCGATCCCGTCAGCGCGTTTGGTTCGGTGCTGGGCCTCAACCGCCCTGTCGATGCCGAAACCGCCGAAGTCCTCGTCACACCGGGACAGTTCATCGAGGCCATCGTGGCGCCCGACTTCTCCACAGACGCTCTGGAAATACTCACCACCAAACCCAAATGGAGGAACAACGTCCGCCTGATGCAGGTCGGCCAACTGCACGAATCACCGTCGAAGCGTCACTTCCGCTCACTCGAAGGCGGCATGCTGGTACAAGACGCCGACGTCGACAGCGATCCGCAAGACGATTGGCAAGTAGCCACCCAAGTTGAACCCAGCGAGTCGGTTTGGACCGAGTTGGCATTCAGCTGGTCGATTGTTCGTCACGTCAAATCCAATGCGATTCTTCTCTGTCGCGAGGGCGCGCTGTGCGGGGTCGGCGCCGGCCAGATGAGTCGCATCGACGCAGTGGACATCGCCATCAGCAAAGCCGCGGAGCGGGCCAGCGGGTCGGTGTTAGCGTCCGACGCCTTTTTTCCTTTCCCGGATTCGATCGTTAAGGCGGCCGAGGCCGGAGTCGTCGCGATCATTCAACCGGGGGGATCACGCAAAGACGAAGAGGTAATCGCCGCCTCGAATGAGTGCGGCGTGCCGATGGTCCTCACCGGTCGTCGGCACTTCAAACACTAAGCGCACAACGTCCAAGATGGTTGCGGACGAACCGCGATTGCGGGGCATATCAACCCGCTGGGGCCCGCATCTCGTGGCCTGCGGATCACAAGGTGACTTCGGCCAGAGTGGGCCGGCGATGGACACCGTACCCGCCGCGGATCCGCCGGGCGCCGGCGCGATCTCCCGAGCGAAAAAAGAAAGCGGCCGCTATACCGGCCGCCTTCGCAACCAGTTCCAGCGCCCCCGGGTACGAGTTCCCGTGCAACCGAACATGGAGCATTTGCCAACATAACGCCAACAATCACGGTGGTGGGGGGTACCGCACGCACGGCAAAATACGACCCGTCCCGCCAACGCTTCGCGGCACACCGGACAATCCTTGGGGTCATCCTCCGCGTCTGGGACCGGCCCCATCATCTGGATGTCCCCTCGATCTTGAAGACCCAACTGATCGGCGAGTTCTAAACCGTTGTCGACCAGTTGACGCAGTCGTTCCGTAGCTCCGGCCGGGACACAAAACGTGAGGCTCAGCCGTCCGTTTGCTAACCATAGTTCGCTACCGCCCCCCTTTTGCAGCGCATTGATCTGCTGCAAACGAGTTGTGACTCCTCCGCCGATCAGTCGCCGGGCCCAACTGGAGTGACTCGTACCAAGCCGATAATCCAATTCGCGGACGATGCGACCCGAACGCCGATTCCACAGAGCAAGGCGGGAAAGCGCACCGCGCGGTGCGAGCGAGAGCCAGCGACCGTCCGTCGACCACGGAACATGCAGTTGCAGAGCTGCGTGCCGCCCGTGAGGCACCGGCGAAAGCCAAATGTGCACCTCCTCACTTAGGCCCTGGAAGTGAGCGGTAAAACCGCCACACCACTGCGCGCGGACGACTTCGCCACCACGTTCGCGGGCGACGGTCCTCAACATCTGACGATTCATCTTCGCGCGAGACAGGTAACGAACAGCGACCCAGCCGACCGTGGCCAGCGCCGCGGACCATCCCATAAGCAAGAGCGTCTCCAACCCAATCACCTCTGTGTAGTCTGCTCGAACGTGCGGATCTCTATATCGCGTTCGTGGCCGGCCGCCGCCATTCGATCGATCCCATTCCGCGGGAACAACCGCAGCGAAATCTGCTTCCAATCAACCGGTGAAACAGGCAATGGAGGTCGATCCGGTACATTTACTGCTCACCTCCAACGGCCTCGCCAGACGATCCCGCAAAAAATCGCAACGGATCCGGAAAGCCCTCCGCCGGCAACTCCCGACCCTCCTCCGAGGGGGCGAACACAGTACAAGCGGTAGCCGGCCGCATCCCACCCGAAGAGAGCGATGAGCGATGAAAGAGACCCAACTGATTTCGTTGAGAGTCCACGACGATCGCAATATCGAACGCTCCTGAAAAAAAGTGTTCGCAAATAAAATGATCCCGGTCAGACAGGAAAACACCCCAACCTGGATGGGAATGGTACCAACCGATGATTCGACCGCCCGATGATAATTGATCGACCTGCCGCGCAATCAGGTCCCACGTGCTGTGGGTAAACGTGAAGCGCCCCGATGAATTCTCGTAGTCTTGCGCCGCCAGGCTGTGGGTCACCACGACAAATGGTCTGGCTTGATCATCGTGACATTGGTCTCCCACCAACACACCGGCCAACTCGACTTCGGAGTCCGAACCCAGGTGGTTCCGAAGGCTCTGCAGCGCGGTCCAGGAAATGAAAATCGATAACTCGTGCTCCGAGCGGTGTCCGCAACAAACGACCGTACATGGTTCCCCCTGGTCCGGCCGCGGTCGGAGTCTAGGGGCCAATCGCCGAACCTCGCCGAGTTGGATTTCGTCACGTGTCATGCCGGGCGGCCTCGGTCGGATCAGTCGTTTCCTGAAGATGAGGGCCATACCGTCTGTTCGTCGCCGGCCAGCAGCACCGGAATTTCCCGGTCCGCGATGGCCATCCGGACGATGTCGTATGCCGGAATACCGAGCGCCGACAGCCGCTCAGACGATCTGGGAGTACCACGTTTTATGCAATGGGTCATTTCGGGAACCATCGGTTCACCGCATCGGGAGCACCGAGCGGACCGCAAGTCGACCCGCTGGCGCGACCGCAATACTGGGATCTGCACTCCACACCGTGCGCAACCCACTGACAAGACCAGATCGCGGTCCAGCACCAAACGGTCAACCGGACCACCGGACACGCAGCGGTCGACGGACTGAAACAATGCGTCCGCATCGTCGTGTTCCGCGGACACTGGGACCGCAATTGGATCGCTCCAAACCTCGTGGCTGAGACAACCTTCGCGGCGCTCAAAACGGGTCTTGTAGAAACGATTCGCCTCTCCGTTGTAGACCATTGCCTGACCGGTAATCACCGGCATATTGTGAATCAGCTTCAGGGCTTCCTGGGTTTGCCAGCCACCCACAATCGCAGCGATGGTCGGTGTCGTGGGGACCTTTCCCAGCTGCAAATCGCGTTCGCGCAACAATGGACAGCTGTAACGTAGGTTAATCAACCGGTAGTCGACTTCGGTCATCGCACACTCATAACAGGCGCTCTCCGGCGGCACAAAGACCTTCACCACACCACTGATTTCCTGAATTCCTCCGTCGATCCAGGGAGTCTTTGTCTTCCAGCATTGTCGGTTCACCCAGAGCCGTGCTTCGCGGTTGTCAAGACAAGCGATCACCAGGTCGGCAGCATGAAAGACTCCTAGGCCAACATCGCCAATCACGTCACCAGCGCAGGCGATCACCTCCACATCGGGGTTCATATCGCGCATCTGGATCGCTGCGACTTCGGCCTTGGAACGGCCGCAATGGCGCCGTCGGAACAGCGGTGAGCGCCCCAGGTTAGAGGCCTCGATCAAACCTGAGTCGACGACGAATACGTGACCGACCCCCAACAATGCCAAGTTCTTCAGCACCTCGTTGCCCAGAGCTCCCGCACCTGCCACGACAACCTTGGCGTCCGCCAGCGATTGCTGATCCCACCAGGAGATCAACCGGAACCCGGCGTAGCGGTCTTCGTCGTCGATCCCTAAGCTCGCAGTCGGCATGGGTACCGAGATCTCAAAACAAGGAGCGAAACGAGAACAGGCGCTTACCCTCAACAACCCCTGTCTGGGACGAGACGGAAAAAGTCAGACGCCATTCGAATCGAGAAAACGGATCTCCGCATCGCGTATGTTCTTCAGCGACCCTTCGCATCCTGGCTCGCCGGGCCGTCCCGCCGAGCCCGCGGCACTGCCGCTTGGTGCGTTTGCGGCCTCGGCCTGGTCCGTCAAAAGGGCTCGTATGCTGTTAGCACCCGTTTGCTGCGGAGCCGTTGCCTGATCCCGTAAGGACCTGAGGTCGACGGGAAACCGTTCGGGCGGTTGTCTGCGCATCCACTCGGCCGCTTCACGATTATAGGGGTGTACCACATCGAAGTTCTGCAAGCGGATCATGTCCCAGAGCATTTCACAGAGTTCGTCCAGTTTGAAACTGGGGACCCATTGCACGCTGTAGCCGCCGAGACAAACCAGCCCACTGCGCGAGATGTTGGGATGAAACACAGGCGTCCTCCATGCCAGTTCTGGCATCGTACGGGGATACGACGCCCCCAAGTCGACCCGTACTTCATGCCGTTTGAGGATCCGTACTCGACGGGTACCCGGGACCACGGACAGACCCCGTCCGTAAAACCGGATCCTGTATCGCTCCGGTGGATTTCCCTGCCTGCGGAAACGCAAAATCGAACTCTCGGCCTGTAGTCGCTGCAGTGCTCGATGATCGGCGAGAAGACGGCGGATCCGCGGTGATACGTTCATAAGCGACCCTCCGACCCGATACTCAGGCACCCCACGACACCACCGGCTCGACGAATTGCAACCGCCGTCGGTCCGCGGCCCGGCCTCAGCGATCGATCGACCTGAGCACCTCGCCCGAGGCCGTCGAGCACCCCCCCCCCTCGGGCGACGTCAGCAGCCAGCCACCATTTCAGGATAGACGATCAAGTGATCACCGTCTTGGACATTTGCCTCGGGCAACGTCTGCTCTTCCTGCAGTCGCCGCCCCCCCTCCTTGTGGTCGAGGCTATAACTCATCGGCTGTCCGTCTGGCCCGGTCACCGGCAGGCTCATTTTCGTGATAATACTCGGGAGAATCCGCCGAATGCTGACGGTGTTGGCGATCACCGCGTCGACCGATTTCGCTCCGGTCTGGTCAAGGAACGTGACTCGCGTTTGTCGTTTGTCGTTTCCGGGCGACCGTTCGACCATCGCATCAGCCTCCGCCATCCGGGCCAGCCATCGGAAAGTACTTTGGATCGGTATTCTAACACTGCGACCGCGCAGCGGGCGAACGCACCCGGTACACCCAACCGCGATCCCCGGAGTCGTGGTGCCTGCCGCAATGCAAACGCGCACACCGACACTGTTTCGCGCGCAGTCTAGTAGGCGACCTCGAGAACTTCGATCTCAATCTGGCGTAACACCGGTAACACCGACAAAATCGCCGACACTTCTTCTCCGTTGCTCAAGTTCGAATGCGTCAACTTCAAGTGCCCCGCGCCGATTCCGCCACGACCTAGCGTCGCGTCGAGGGGAATCCAACGATCACCAACCCAGACTTCTGTCCACATGTGAAACCCGAAGCCGGGGCGATTCTCCAACAAGATATAGACCAGCCCAGTCGCCACCCGCGCAGGAATACCGCGCGCACGGCAAAGCGCCGTCAACAGCACCGCGTGTTCCGAGCAATCGCCACGCAGCGTCTTGGCAACTTCTGCCGCAGACGCAAACGCGGTGGAAAAATCAGCCCGGCGCATGCTTTGTTTGACATGTAATTCCAACGCTTTGGCAACCTGCCACGGCTCCTGTTCATCCGGAACAACGCCGGTGGCCATTTCCACGATCCGTGGATCTTCGCATTGAATCAGCGCGTTCGCCCCACGATCCGCCGATCGGGGTTCGGTTTCCGCATCGGCGAGCGCGTGCTGGGCGCCCGAAGCATCCACGATCACGCGCGCCGTGTGATCGTCAACCACTGCCACCTGTTGTCGTGTGTCGTGTTGGAACGCTTTGGCCGGGTCATTTGTCTGGAGCTGAATCTGGTACGCGACCCGGCGCGTCTGGTGCGCCCGTTCGATGGGGCCCTTCAGAGGCACAAACGAGCTCTTGCTCAAATCAACCGCCAAAGCCGCCCCCGCGGCCAATTCGGGCTGGCGTTCGACACGCAAGACCAACCCCACGCCCGGAATTTCTGCCTTCCACTGGCGCCCCGCATCATCAACCCACAAGGTGGACCCGACCGATTGTCCGCCCAACTCGAGACTGCTGATCACTTTGAGTAGCCGTTTCTTTCCCGCAGCCACATCGGTCTCTTCAAAATCGAAGGCCTGCAGCGTTGTGTTTACCACCTGGACACTCGTCAAGCCGGGAAACAACACTTGCAACACTCTTGATTCGCCAGGTTGAAGGGGACGTGCGCGGAGCGATTGGTCCGGGCCAAAAAACCCGCGATAGGATGGGGTCCAAGCAATCGACTGCGACGTCGCTCCAGCCGATGATTCGACAACTGAAACCAGTTGGTTCCCGGCGAGGCGCCCGTGAACGACGAGTGATGAAGGCCCGTTCTTCATCTCGCTGCGAAAGCGAACGAGTTGTCCATCCGGCGTTTCTATGGACTCCTGAAACTGGCGCACTTCGGTCAACTGACCCATTCGCTGCAATTTCATTACGGTCTCGCTACTCGTCTGAACGAGCGCGCGCCCCGACTCCGCGATCTTCTGGATCCGCGTGTGAATCGTGCCGACCGGCTGCTGTTCGATGTAGATAATCGCCCATTCTTCTTGGTGGGGCTGCTCCGG
>PADE01000157.1 GCA_002702965.1 Planctomycetaceae bacterium | reverse complement strand
GAGCGGATCGACCGCGTTGGCGTAGTTAAAGAAATAGGGTTTCTCCAGCGCCGAGCCACCGAGCGACAAACGCTCTTGGCCGACACGGTTGACCACCCATTCGGAAACGTTCCCACAGAGATCGAAGACGCCGTCCCGTGAGATTCCGCGATAGCTGCCGACCGGGGCAAACTTTCCGGTATCGACGTTACTTTGCGAAGTTAGGTTCCCTAGCCAGGGCCCGGTAAAAAGTGTCGGGGTGGCCCGCGACCAGTGGTAGACGGTCGGCAAATCCTTGCCGACGAACCGAGTGTAGGCGCGGGCCTCGAACCAGCTGACACCGCGCACCGGTTCGTTATCGGTCCCTTCGGCGTACGTCCCGACCTCCCAGTTGGACGGGCCGGGACGGCCCGTGGTGTCGATGAAGTGTTTGCTGATCGCAGGGACGTCCAGTGGTTTGCCATCGACCTCGATCGGATCCGTCCAGTATTCGGGAGTCGTATAGCCGCCCGCTTTAACAAACTCGGCGAATTGACGGTTGGAGACCTCATGGCGGTCCATCAAGAATGCCGCCACATTGGAGGGGGATTGACCCGGCTCGTGCTGGATCCCGAAACTCATGCCGGTCAACGGAGAACCGTTGCCCGCGGAAATGCGCACCATCTCCGGTGGGAGCGTGTCCTCCGCTTCCAAGACGACCGGCTGACGGGTAAGAAACCGAACCAGCCCGATGGCTCCAGCGATCACACGTTCACGGAAGCCGGGTTTGGAAATGCGCAGTACTTTGGCGGCCCGGGAGACCCGGACCCCATCGATGGGACTTTCTCCCAAGTCACGTACGTCGCTGTCGGGCGCCTCATAATCTCGGATGGTAACAGATGCACCAGGGGGTTCCGTGGTGATCGTCAAAGGTCGGGTGATCTGCTCCCAGACCGATTGGAAGACCGGGTCGTCGGCCAGTTGTTCCCGCGCGGTCTCAGCGAGCGCGAAGGCCTCGGTTTCGCGCCCTTGACGGGCCAGTTCGAGGAGCCGTGGGAGCGTCTCGTTACGGGCCTGGTCGCGAGCGTCCGCCGGGGAATCGGGGAGCGGCGCGTCGGTTGTGGCGTCGCTGCTGGCCTGGGCGCTCGGTTCAACTTCAGAGGCCGGCTGCTCACTCGACCGGTTCCAGGAGAGGGCGGCTGCGACGCAGGCCGCGGCGACCAGCGTACCGATCCCCACCAGGGACGCGCGGGGAAAGCCCGCCTTCGCCTGCGGTTCTGCCGCCTGGGACGCAGTGCTGGCGTGCTGCAGTTCGGAGAGCAGCCGGTCGCTGTCGGCGAAGCGATCGGTCGGTTGTTTGGCCAGGCAGCGATCGATGATCGGGTAGAGGGGATGCGCGGTGGGCAGCGCCGACTGGGCCACGTCCGGCACCACGTCGTTGAGGATCGCGGTCATCGTCTCGACCGAGGTGTCGCGCTTGAATGCGCGNGTCCCGGTCACCATCTCGAACAGCACGGCGCCGAACGAGAAAATATCGGTGGTCTGGTTGGTGGCGGCCCCGCGTACCTGTTCGGGTGACATGTAACCCACAGTGCCCATGATCGTGCCGGCGCTGGTTCGCAGATCTTCCGACGAGACAGTCTCTCCGTCATTGGCTTCCATTGCGGGTCCGCGGGCGGTCGCCAGCCCGAAGTCGAGAAGTTTGATCTGCCCGTCGGAAGTCAGGAAGATATTGCTCGGCTTGATGTCGCGGTGGATCACACCGCTGCGGTGGGCGGCAGCCAGGCCACTGACGACGGCCTGCGCCACCGTGTGAAGCTGCGTGTTGTCGAGGGGACCACGAGCCAACCTGGCATCCAGCGTTTCGCCGTCCAAAAGCTCCATCACGGCGTAGGCGACCCCGTCGGAGTCCTCAAAGTCATAGAGCGCCACAATATTGCTATGGGAGAGTCCGGCGACCGCCTTGGCCTCACGTTTGAAGCGGGCGATGNNGGTCTGGTTGGCGAGCGCGTCGGCATTGAGCAGCTTGATCGCCACGTCGCGTTGAAGGCGTTCGTCAAAGGCGCGGTAGACGGTTCCCATGCCCCCTGATCCGATTTCGGATTGGATACGGAAACGGCCGAGTTGATCGCCTGGGTTGAGAGACATCGGTTCCATCGCCTCCAGTGGGTGCGGGTGGTGGAACGGCGGGCAACGCGATTCTAGTCGAAGCGCCGCACTCCAGGAAGTTGCCGCATGGAGCGGAGGTGGCGGGCNNTGGGGCATGGTCTCCCCAACTCGGGCGCGTGAGGTTACAGGGNGCGTTTGAAACAATCGCCCNGGATCATTTAGAATGCCCGACCGCACCGCAGCGTGGNGCGATCGGGNTAGATGCCGGTANAATCGAGGACGNCGNATGNAATTCGANATCAGCGGGAACCCAGCTTACGGNGATNTNACGGTNGCGCTGGAAGCGGGCGAGTCGTTCTGGTCCGAAGGGGGCGCCATGTCGCGGATGAGCAGCCACATGGACCTCAAGACGCTGCTTCCGGCGGGCCTGGTCAAGTCGGCGATCCGTCGCCTGGTGGGAGGGGAGTCGCTCTTCGTCTCTGAATATACGGCGACGGAGATGGCGTTCGTCTCGTTGACGCCGGCGATGGCCGGCTCGGTCTTGCACCGGCCGATGCGGGGGGACGCCCTGATGTTGACCGCTGGGTCGTTCCTCGCCTGTACACCGGGGTTGCAGTTGAACACCCGGTTCGGCGGCCTGCGGTCGTTTTTTTCAGGCGAGGGCGCGTTTCTGATCGAAGCGACCGGGACCGGCGATCTGTTCTTCAACGGGTACGGCGGTGTGATCGAGAAACAGATCGACGGAGAGTTTATTGTCGACACCGGTCACGTGGTCGCTTTCGAACCGTCACTCAGCTATCGGATCGGTGGGATGGGGGGCCTTAAACAGACTCTTTTTTCGGGTGAGGGCCTGGTGATGCGGTTTTCAGGGACGGGCAAACTCTTTTTACAGACCCGCCACTTGTCGGCGCTGGCGGGTTGGCTGGGGCCCTACTGTCGTTAGACGCCACCCCTCGTGGTTGGGCGTGCGATTACACGGGAGAGAGACGTTGAACATTGAGATTCTCAGCGCGGGGGCGTTTGAATCCGCACTGGTACAGCTTGAGGCGGACGAGCGTTTTGTTTCCGAGGCAGGTGCCATGTACCGCGCCTCGGCGAATATTGAGATCGACGTGACCACCCGCGGCAGTCGCCGCAGCGGAGGACTGTTGGGGGGTGTCAAACGGATGCTGTCGGGGGACAGCTTTTTCATGTCCACCTATCGCGCAGAGGGGGGACGGTCGGGTGAAGTCGGTTTGGCCCCCACTCAACAGGGTGAGCTGTGTGTCGTCGAGGTCGACGGTTCCACTTCCTGGATCTGCGCCGGCGGGAGCTATCTCGGCTCGGCGCCCGGGATCGACATCGATACCCAGTTTCAAGGCTTCAAAGGCTTTTTGGGCGGCGAGAGCCTGTTCTTCTTAGAAGCATCTGGAACCGGACCACTGTTGGTCAGTGCTTTCGGTCGCGTCGTCGAAAACGAAGTCGAGGGTTCCGTAACGGTGGATTCCGGACACGTGGTGGCTTACGAGAGCACCCTCCAGTACCGGGTCACCAAGGCCGGTAAATCGTGGTTTCAATCCTGGCTGGCTGGGGAGGGGTTGGTGATGACGTTTACCGGTCAGGGGCGACTGCTGACCCAGTCGCACAATCCCGGTGAGTTCGGCAAAACACTCGGACCGAAACTTCCTTCGCGTAGCTAAAGGTCAACCGCAATGCAGTACGAGATCCTCTGTCAGCCGACCTACTCCGCGGTGGAGGTTCAGCTCGATCCGGGCGAACGGATCGTCGCCGAAGCGGGAGCGATGAGCTGGATGACTGCCAATATCCAGACCGAAACGGGCACACGGGGCGGGATGCTATCGGGTCTGAAACGGAAGCTGCTCACCGGGGAGAGTTTTTTTCAGAATATCTATACGCCGCAGGGTGGACCGGGCAGCGTCACCTTCGCTCCCGGTTCGGCTGGGCACATCGAGGCCCATGAGTTGGCAAATGGAGAACTCCTGCTGGAAAAGGGGGCCTATCTGGCCTCCACAGAGGGTGTCACCTGCGACGCGAAATTCGATGGGCTGAAGGGTTTTTTCAATGAGGGGATGTTTGTGCTGCGGGTGACGGGCACCGGAACGTTGTTTTTCAACGCTTACGGCGACATCCATGCGGTCGATGTGGATGGTGAATACACGGTCGACAACGGTTTCGCGGTGGCCTGGGAGCCGACACTTCAGTACCGTCTGACACGGGGTCGGAAGATCCGGTCGTTTCTGTTCAGCGATCAATTGCTGCTGCGCTTTTCGGGCCAGGGGCGGGTCTGGCTGCAGTCCCGTAGCCCGCGCGCGATGGCCAGTTGGGTCTACCCCTACCGACCGACCGGAAATAGTTAGAGCCGTATCCAAGCGGCCACAGCCGGTCCCGTGTCAAGCCCCGTTCTAGCTTGGTAGCCGGGCTGGTGTCGCCATCGTCAGCTGCAGCGCGCCGCCGCGGAAGGGGCGGTCGGACGGACCGCTCTGGCCATGTCCGACGACCCACCGCTGGGGTTGCGCGAGATGCTCACAGCCTTTGGACGATGTCGATTCGAGGGTCGACCAGGGCCCGCTCGGGATCGCCCGGTGTAACACTCCGCCGGGGCCCATGAACGGGTCTAGGCAGAGCTGGTGGTCCCAGCCACCGGTGACCGGCAAGGGGGGACCTCTCCAGACCTGCCACCCCTCTCCGGAGACCGGGATTAGGCGCACCAGCAGCCGGCCGCTGTCCCGTTCGATGCCAATCCACACGGGTTCCAATCCTTCGCGCGTGTCGACACCGGCCAGCAGTGTCTGATCGGGGGATGCGGGTCGCATTCCGCTGTCTCGACCGCGGATCCGCACCGCGATCGGTCGCCCCTGCAAGTGGGCGCCGGCGAGTAGCCGTGTGGCATTCTGGGGTGTCACCTGTTGCCACGAGGCCTGATCGGGGAGCGTCATCGGCCACTGCCATCGTTCTCGAATACGGCCGCTGGGGTCGTGTACCTGGTAGCGCAGACCCTGTTGGTCCACGGCGATCTGCACGGCGTGGAAGAACTCGCTGCGGCCCGGCATAAAGCCTCCGGGACCGAACGCAGTGCCCGCCCCGCCGGACACAATCTGGGGGAGGCCGCCGTGCAGTTGCACGTCAAACGCGATGATGTGACTGGCCAGATAGGCATCGACACGGTGTTTGACGAGCAGGTCCCAGAAGGGGCGGCGTTGTCGCGGGGGAAAACACCACAGTGGCCAGGTTTGATAGCCGTTGACGGGAAAGACCGGGTAATGGCCGGCCACGAATTTGTACGTCGCGTCGGCGTTGTTCTCCAGGACGCGCTCCAACCAGGCGTGGTCGATCAGCATTTGCTGATCGGGTTGGTGGGTGGAGACGTACAGCAGATTGCCGCTGCGGACCCAATAGGCGAGTCCTTCCTGGCCGGGCGGGCCGTTCCGCGGCAGCTTGGCATGCACTGCACGAAACACCGTCTCGCTGCCGGCGTCATAGGTATTGTGATTACTCGTCGATTGAAACAGCCGCAGTTTGCGTTGGGCAACCCACGCCATCTCCGTTCCCAACCAGTAGTCCCATTGTCGCCGCAATTCGCCGTAGTCCTCGGTGTATCCGCGGACCGCGTCGCCTGGAAAGGCGATGAATTCGGGCGACGGATCGATGCGCGCGACCATCCGATTGACGGCCGCCAGATTCGCCGAGACGGCGGTCCCCGGGACGCCGCTGCAACAGTCGCTGTAGAGTAGGAAGTGGCGACCGGTTGGGTCGCGCGGCAGCAGCGCTGGGATGGCCGGTGGTTGCTCCTGGGCCCCGGTAACCGGGCGCCTGAGCGATGGGGCGGCCAGTCCGGCCGCCAGGTGCAGTAGGTGGCGGCGGTGCATCAGATGTTCCCGAGTGATGCGCAGCAGGGCGGGTCGGCCCAGTTGCGGATGTGGAAGCAGCCTCAGTCGCCCGTTATGATAGCCCCTCATGGACTCTCAATCACCGTATTGGCAATCACCGCCATGGAGACCGGCTCACTGCGGCCGGCGCCGAATCCGCGCTGCGGCCGCCGTCCCACGGGGTCGTGGGGGCACCGGGATCGACCGCCCGAGGTTCGCAGGGAGCGTGTCGGACAGCAGACCGGCGTGTCACCGATGGGTGGCGCTTGCCTTGTTCCTGTTCACCGCGTCCGCTGTGGCTGCAGCCGAAACCGAAACGCAGCACTGGATCTCTGCGCTCGACCGACAGCTGGTGACGCGCCGTGGGGATTGGACCGAGGACCGTTTTCGCTACGGCGCGGTAGACCATCTACACAGCGTGGCCGGCGGGGCCGCGCTGGAGGTAAAATTTTCGGGTTGTGCCATCGCGGTGCGGCTTGGCGGGCAGCAGATTCCGGCCTACGGGCGCGCCAGCACCGGACGGTTGAACTTTTCGGTCGACGGGGGCACTCGCGGACGTCTCGACTGCCTCGATGCGCCGCGCGAGGTGGTGTTGGCCCGCGGGCTGGCTCCCGGTGCGCATCGCCTGCGCATCGAACATGCGACCCACGGGCAGATGGCCGGGTGCCGCGTCGAGGGGTTTTGGATCTGGTCGGAGCCGCGCGGGGAGTTGACGTTCACGGTGTCTGGGGAAAAGAACGGATATCTGGTCGACCTCCGAACGGTGGTGAGGCAGCGGGGAGAACCGATCCGTTCAACGCTGTCGCGCAACTGGCTGACGGGTCGATGCGGTCTGGCGGGGTTGCCGCCAGGGGAGGACTATTCGCTGGAGGTCCAAGCCGCCGGATGGAAGCCCAGCCGGATCGATGCGATCACCATCCTCCCCGGTCGGGCGACCGCTTTAGGGCCTCTGTTCCTGCTGCGGGACGAGTCGACGGTCCTTCACCGGTTTCGTTTCCCGGCCCTCAATCGAGCGGCAATCCGCCGCCCGGGCGAGTCGTTTCGCGCCCGTTTTCTGGGTTTTGACGCGGTGATTGACCGGGTGGAATTGACACGCCGCGTCGGTCCGGCCGTGATCTCGCGACGGCTCCCCTTTCAGGAGGATCGAGCGGCGGCGTACTACTACGATCGGGAAGTGGTTGCCGAGTTGCCGGCCGACCTGCCGCCGGGCGTTTACGACCTGAGCGTGGCGGTTACCGGTGGGAGGCGGACCGGTGTCTGCCGTTCACCGCGAAGCGTGCATGTCATCGAACGCTATCCAGTCGATCCCGTGTTGGTGACGTTCGGTCATCTAGACACTTCCGGGCAGTATCAGGCCGAGTACCTCCGGCGGCTGGTCTCGATCAGCAACGTGATCGCGCCCGACCTCGTGCTGAATTCCAACGCAGTGAACCCGGCCTATATCTCGGGTGCCATGTCCGGACTCGAGGCCCCCTATCTGATCAACTTTGGCAATCACCAGTTTCCGGGGCACGAAGCCTGGTATGGCGACCCGGTGAACCTGCTCGACCTGGGGCCCGACCTGTGTGTTCTCAACTTTGGCCACCCGTGGCACGCCGATCGCACGCGCGCCGCTGCGCTGCTCGCGAGTCGGGCCGACCGGGGGACCAAGATCATCCATGCGTTCGAGGCCAACGCGCCGCTGGCGCTGCTCGATCGACACGCCGTTAGCATGATCCACGACGCGCACGGCACGGGCGTCAAAGTCGCCGATCTGGGCAGCACCCCCACACGACGCATCGGCAAGAGCAACGCCGCGAGTTTTCGAGTCGTCCGCTTTCAGCAGGGCCGGGTCAAATCGTGTACCTACGACGGACACCCTACGGCTCCCTACCCGCTGCCGCGGGAGGCGGCGTCACCGCTGCGGGTAACCTTTTCCGCCCCCAACGACGGCGCCCGGCGGTCGCTGGTGGCGACGATTACCAATGACTACGTGGAGTCTTTTCCACGGGGACGCTTGACGTTCGTCATGCCGGCCGGACGGTACCGCACAACCCACGGCGAAATCGAACAGACCATCGACAGTGACGACGGGCGGTATTCCGTGGTGACGGTACGCATCGACATTCCGGCACGCCAGCAGGTGCGCGCTCGAGTGGAACCGGACCGAGGATGAACGAGGGCGAACCCGAGCCGGCGGGGACGATCGATGAGGGAGTATGCCATGCGGAACAGAGCGGTGGGCGCGATGCGCAGACGAAGCGGGTTGGTGTTGTGGTGGATCGCGGCGGTTGTTGCCGTTGTCACGGGGCCGAGCGTGGGGGCGTCTGGGTTCCCCGGTACGCAGTCGGACTGGAACGGATTCCGACGGTTTGATTTTGAATTGGACCAGGTGGCATGCCGCGTGGTGGTACCGCAGCGGCCCGCCCGGGGTCGCCCCTGGATCTGGCGGGCCCGTTTCTGGGGGCACCAGCCGCAAACCGAGGTGGCGCTGTTGGAGCGCGGTTTTCACGTGGCTTATTGTGACGTGGCCGACCTATGGGGCAACACCGAGGCGCTGCGCCGCTGGTCGCGTCTGTACGAATTTCTGACGTCCCAGCACNGCCTCTCCCGGCGCCCCGCCCTGTTGGGCATGAGTCGCGGTGGATTGATGATCTACGCCTGGGCGCTGGCGCATCCCGATCGGGTCTCCTGCATCTACGGCGACGCACCGGCGCTTGGCATCCGCCCTTATGTAACGGGGCTTGAGGAGGGTGACCCACAACTCGCGCAACTCCGCGGCTGGATGCAAGCGCACCGGCTGACATTACCGCAGGCCCAGGCATACCGTCTCGACGCACTCGATCGGGGCGCGGTGTTAGCAGCGGCTGGGATCCCGATCATCCACGTCTGCGGGGATGCGGACGAGAGCGTTCCGTTTGCAGCGCACACGGCGGAATTCGCCCGTCGCTACCGGCAATTGGGGGGAGAGATCGAGGTGATCGTCAAGCGGGGGGGAAAGCATCATCCCCACAGTCTGCCCGATCCCACCCCGCTGGTTTCGTTTATCGTGGAACAGCAATCGCGCGTCGCGAGCGGCATCAGCCACGGACCCCTACTGGGACACCTGACGCCGACCACCGCGCTCGTGTGGGCGCGCTGCACCGTACCCGGCCGGTACCAGCTCTCGGCGCGTTCTTCGGGCCCGGGCGCAGCGGTCCGCGTCGATGCCCAGGCCGAGCGCGCTCACGACGGTTGCCTCCGTTGGCATCTGGAGGGCTTGCGTCCCCACACCCGGTACACCTACCAGGTTGCGTTCGAGGGGAGACCGATGTTGGGAGGTGCCGAGTTCTTTTTCGACACCCCCGCGGTGGCGCAGAAGCAAGTCCGACTGGCGTTCGCTTCGTGTGCCCGCGAAGACGCCGGCTCGGCCGCTGTGTGGCGACGGATGCAGGGTACCGATCCGCAAGGGGTGGTNCTGCTGGGCGACACCCCCTACATCGACTCGACCGACCTGGCCGAGCAGCGGAGGCGGTACGGCGCCTTTTTGGGAGTCGATTCACTCCGCAGGCTGCTTCGTAATCGTTCGTTCTACGCGACCTGGGACGATCACGACTTCGGCCGCAATGACACCGACGGCAACCTCCCCGGAAAACAAAACTCNCGCCGCGCGTTTGTTGAGTACCATGCGAATCCGTCCTACGGTGAAGGGCAAAACGGGGTCTACACCCGATTTCGCCGCGCAGGTGTCGAGGTATTCCTGCTCGACACCCGCTTTTTTGCGGCCACTGAGCCGTCACCGATCGCCCCCGATCGCCCCTCTCTGCTCGGCGCCAGCCAGTGGCGCTGGCTCTTGCGNTCGCTGAAGGAGTCGACCGCTCCCTTTAAAGTCCTGGCCTGCGGGATGATCTGGAATGGCGCGGTGCGACCGGGTAAGCGCGACCACTGGGGGACCTATCCGCACGAGCGGGAGGCGCTNTTTGAGTTCGTCGGNNGGGAGGCGATCACGGGCCTGATGCTCGTCGGTGGGGATGTCCACCGAACACGTGTGCTGCGGCATCACTCCGAGGCGACCGCCGGTTATCGGATCCTGGAACTGGTCACCTCTCCGGTACACGACGGCGTGATCGCCACCGCCAAGGCCCCCCACCCGGCGTTGCTCCACGATTTTGGTCAGCCCCACAGTTTCCTGTTGCTGGAAGTCGATTCGCGCGCGCGGCCGGCGACTTGCCGGGTGGCGTTTATGGGTCCCGATGGCAAACCGTTTTTCGAGATGCGGGTGGCTGAGTNGGACCTGTCGAAGACTGGGCGGCGATAGCCGCTTGGGTGACGGCCGGGCCCGTTCGGGCGAGGCGGTTCGGGAATCGGAGCACCCCGATCGATCGGCTCGCGGCGCTCGACATGAATCGACGCCGCCGCGCGCGGTGGGTAGGATAACCGCCGGCAGCGCGGCGTGGCGACCGTCGGCTGCCGATCAACGGAGGGTCCCACCGATGCAGCGCGCCTGGTGGTTGGTAATTCTGTTAGCGAGCGCGGCCTCGGGACGCGCCGATACGATTGCGCTGTGGGACTTCACGGCACCATCGGGAGCCGAATCGGTGCCCGACGCGAGTGGATTTGGGAACCACGCGCAGCGGGTTGGTGTAATCCGGTTCGCTGCCGTTGCCGGTCGCCAATCCAAAGTGCTGCACCTAGCGGGCCAGGGGTTGCTCGAAATCCCCGATGCGCACGTGTTCGATTTTCGCGACGATTTTACGATCGAGGTGGTCGCCCGGACGGAGGATTCCGGGAGCCAGTACCTGTTCGTCCGTTCCAGCATGCAGGGCGAGGTCTGGATTCGGCAGCATTGTAAAGGGGGACACGATGCGGCGGTTGCCGCGTTGGTCAAATCCGAACAGGGGGTCGACCTGCTGGTGTCGGGGCCACGGGCGATCGCCGACGGACGCTTTCATCATGTGGCGCTGGTGCGACGGGTCTCCGACCCGGATCAACCCGGGCGTTTGGAACTGTTGATCGACGGCCGGATTGTGGCGCACAAAACGGGGCCCGCCAGCAGTGGGCCACTGGCCTTTTCTTCGCTCACCTCGATCGGCGGATTACGGCGCGCCGGTGGACTGCAGAGACCCGATATCGATCGGCCCTGGATCGGCCAGATAGCGGTGGTGCGAGTGGATGACGAGGCACTCCCCGTGGCGGGGATGCTCCTTCCAGGAGGTGCAAGTACCGAGCAGGTTTTGGCGAGNAACCAGGCTGCGGCGATTCAGGCTCGCATCCGTTNACTCGCGCGGAAGCCGCAACCNGCGGCGCCGCNGGTCNGTTTCAACATGACGCCCACGGGGNATTTGGGGAACTTTCCGCGCGANTTTGAGTCGCATGTCCAGCTCTTTGCGCCGGACGACGAACGGGGAGCGATCGATCCGGCGCCGTACAAGGAACTGTTCCCCGAGGTGNTGATCCACGACGTCGATGGCGACGGTCACCTCGACATCTGGACCGAGACGCGCTTCTATCGGAACACGGCGGTGTACCGAGACGGCCTGCCGATCTTTGCGCCGTTCATCGAGCGAGCGGCCCCCGCGGTGGGGAGGACGGTGGCGGATTTGGACGGCGACGGGCGGCTGGAGGTGATCTCGGCCCAGGACAAGCCACCCCTGTCGATGATCCGCCGGGAACTGATTCCACCGTCTGCGGATCGCCCGCACTGGACCGCCCGAGATCTCGGCCCGCTGGCGGTCGTCGGTTTGGCCGACGCAGCCCTTCAGCCACTGCAACCGATGACCAAGACATGGCCTTACGAGACGCTCGATGTGGCCGATTGGGACGGCGATGGGTTGCCGGATTTGATCTGCTCGGGGCACCCTGCGCCGGGCGGTTTCGAGGTCGGTTGGAAACCTGCGCTGGGATGGGGATTTAAACGTTCGTTTTGGCCCCGCAAGGACCCGCGCGGGATGCTGCTGGCCAGTCAGATCTTCGGCACCGTCTGGTGGCATCGCAATCTGGGCACAGCACAGCAGCCCGTGTTTCACCCTGGGCGGATCCTCACGGCGGGCGTCGATGATCGCCTCCTGATGCACTGGGGCGGTGTCAGTTCGACCGTATCGGACTTTGACGAAGACGGCGATCTCGATCTGTGGGTGCACAACACGATGGGGCTGTTCGTCTACCCCAACCAGGGGCGACCGGTCGATCAACGGGTGTACGACAACCAACGGTTTCAGCTGGGTGAACCCCGGCGCATCCGCTTCGACGGTCACGACGAGCCACTCACCGACCCCGGCATGCTCAAGGTGGTCGACTGGTCGCCGGCGCACCGCAAATGCATCGTCTTTCGAGAACAGGGGTACGGGCTGCTCTATTTTGCACCCAATCGGGGTACCCCGAAAAATCCACGCTACCAGCAGCTGAGTCCGTGGGTCGCGCGCGGGGGAGCGCTCAGCACCGGGATTTTTACGATTCCCAAGGTGGCGGACTGGGATGGAGATGGGTTGCCCGATCTGCTGCTCGGCTCGCAGGCCGGCTACGTGCATTTCTGCCGGAACCTGGGGGGATCAACGGCCGTGCCCCAATTCGCCACGCCCGTTTTGTTGCGGGCCGCCGGGCGGCTTATCCAGCCCCGCACGCTGGCCGGGATGACCGACGTGACGTTTGGTGCNCACTTCAGCTATACCAATCCCGAGGTCGTCGATTGGGACCATGACGGCGATCTCGACCTACTGCTCGGTTGGCAGGGAGGGAGCCTGTTGCTACACGACAACACGGGTACGCGCAGGCGGCCAAAGCTGGCACCGGCGGTGGCGGTGAGGCGTGACGGAAAACCGATTTTCGCTGGGGCTCGAAGCCGCCCGGCGGCGGTCGACCTGGACCGCGACGGTCTGGTCGATCTGATCGCGCCGGACATCGATGGTTATCTGGTCTGGCATCGTCGCGAGCGCCATCAGGGTCGCCTCCGGTTGCAAAAACCGGCGCGATTGCCGCTGGAGAACGGAAATCATCTGTTCGCGTCTGGGCACACGGGTGATCAGGACGATGGGAGTTACGCGCAGCGGCTCAACGCCCGTATTAAACTGACGGCGTTTGACTGGGACGCCGATGGGGACATCGATCTGATGGTGGGGAATCGCGGAGACGGGTTGCGGCTCTTCGANAATGTCGGGAGCGTCGNCAAAGCGCTGTTTCGCTACACCGGAAAGCCCGACTATTTGACGAACCATCCGGGCGGACACTACCGGATGGCCGAGCCGTGCGATTTCGATGGCGACGGCCGGGTGGAGATGCTGACGGGGGCCGATTTTGGACCGGTCTTCTATTTTGCGCGACGCCCNGTCCAGCCTTGAAACGGGCTTTGGCGGGCCACGAACGATGCCACAGGCGGTGGTCACCATCGCAGACACGCGGGGGTGGGAACGATGGATATACGCACTCTGCAGCGCGGGCTGTTGATGGCGGTTCTGGGCGTGTGGGGCAGCAGTCTGANCGCACGGGGGGCCGATCCCGTTAAGGCCCCGGCAGACGCCGGCGTGGAATCACGCTCGTGGGTCGTCGAACGTCCGCTGTTTGAAGAGTTGCTATCGGACCAGACGCCGGGTCACCGGGCGGAGGGGAGCCTAATCTGGCAACATCTGCTGGATCTTCCGGTCGGGCGNGCTACGGCGGTGCGCTGGGCCACCCGGTACGTCGCCGAAGAGATGTACCGCACGCACGCCGAGAGCGGCTTCAAACTGGTCTGCAGCACACCCAATCGGACCGACGCGCCCCAGCTGGCTCGCAAGTATCGCGTGCTCAGTGTTCCGGAGGGCGCGGCTCCGGCTATCGGTCCGGATGGGAATCCCCTGTATATTCTGCACCCCGCATCCCTGCGGCGCTACTATGCGGGTATCGAAGCGCTGTTCGAACACCCGGATGCGGACCTGGTGTGGGGGGTTCTCGGAGGCGATGAGCGGGACGATGTGGCGGTCTACCGCGCGGCTGATCTGATCCGTGATCCGGGCACGCATCGCTACATCCACGACATCGATCGTCAGGTTCGCGAACGGTTTGGCGGAAACCGCTGGGGTCTTCCGAGGGGGACCAAAGCGCTCGATCCCAACCCCTATAAGTGGATTGCGCTGTATCGGTATGTGGCCCACGAGATGCGCGCGTGTCAGGCGGAACTGTATCGACTCGTCAAACGCAAACGTCCCCACTGGGTGGTCTTTTCCTTCGACTCACCCGGTGGAATCTACCCCACCGAATGGAGTGCCCTGGCGCCGTACGCCGATATCTTCACGCAGCAAATGGGATACCCCGGTGGATCCCACCGCTGGCGGGCGACGGCCGGCTTTCTCAGCAAAGTCGTCAGTGATCTGACGGGCAAGGAGTTTTGGCCCTGTATTCACCTAGAACATCACGACTACCCCGATTCGACGCCGTCGGAAGTCCTCGAGGAGATCAGTCAGATTTTTCGCAACGGCGGGACCGGGATACACCTGTTTCTGGCCGATATTCGAAATGCGCGAACGCTTCGCCTCGATCGCCGGACGACTTACTTCGGTTCGCCGCGGCGTTACCAGACGCTCGTCAACATCGCTCGCTTCATTCGCTCGATGCCACCCCCGAAACTCCCCAGCTACGACCGTACGGCGATCCTCTACAACGACGACACGATCGCCAGCCGGCCGCACGACGGACCCGACCACTACGGAGCCGCGACCCAGGCCTGCTATACGCTCCTGGGCCCGGTCGCCAAGTCGTGGTTTCGGTTCGTCGACAGCCGGCAACTACTCGAGTGGACTTCCCTCAAGGAGCGTTTCGACATCCTCTATGTGCCGGCTGCGAAATATCAACGCCGGGCGATCACCGAACGCCTGCGGAGTTTTGTCGCAGCGGGCGGGACGTTGATCTGCGGCGACCCCGAGGCATTCCAAACCGACCTGTTGGGGAATGACACCTCGGGGTTGCGCAAGGAGATTTTTGGCGTGACAGTGGGTGCCGCGCAAGCGGGTCACCGAACGCTCAGTCGAGTTGACGCGGACGCGGACCGATTGGCCGTCCGAGGGCCCGCGTTCTCCTTGACTCCCCAGCGAGGTGTGCGCACCCTCGCTCGGTTCGACGACGGTTCCCCGGCCATTACGGTGAATCCCAAGGGGGCTGGCAGGGCTGTCTTGTTTGCCGCCAATCCGTTCACACCCGAGGCGGTTGGGGACCCGCGTTGGCGGGGCTTCTTCGAGGAGTTCGTGGATCAAATGGGAACGCCCGTCGGATTTGACATCTGGAGATTCAAGCTGCCGGGACGGCTGCTGTGGCGGGCGCCGCCAGCGCCCGGGGTCTGTTGGACCAACAACAGCGTGGTGTGGCGCGAGGAAGTGCCCGGCTTCGACCACAATCGGGCGGTGCGGGGAACCTACCGGTTCGTGGAGACGCCGCCCGCGCGGATGCCCGACGTTGAGCCGGCGGGNCCGATCCCGTTCACCCGCGGGCGGCTTACCGATCGCCGCGATGGGATTCAAGCCGCCAAGCGATNCGCGCGCGCCTACGCTGATTACGAGCTTCNCGACAGCCACTGGATGATCAGTTGGTCCAAACTCGATCGGGTGACCATCGAGTTCGATTTGCAGGCCCCCCNCGCGTTGGGCGAAGTACGGCTCTGGTTTCGCGACACGCTGCCCCGGGTGCGTGTACTGGGGAGCCGCGCGGGGCGTCAATGGGAGCCGTTGGGAGAGACCGCGGGCCTCCTCGCCGGTCCGCATGACGTGCACGACGTGCACATCCGCCTGACAGGGGAGCGCCCGGTCCGGTATGTACGGGTCGTCTGCGCGCGGCGACAGCCGGCGCAGATTCTAAGCCTGATCGAAGCCGAGCTGTGGGGCGCTCCGGCGGCAGCCCCGCCCGCCGCGGACCGCTGAGGCGGACGGCCCGACACAGCGCTCACTCGCGTAGCACGTACACCGGTTCCCAGGTTCCCGGTTCGCCGGCGGCGGTGCAGACCCAACCCAGGAGCAGCCGCGCCGGCTGCTCCCGCCGCTGCACCTGTTGGCAGCGGACATCGTCCAGGAAGAACAGGGCTGCGTCCCCCACCGACTGCGCGCCCACATAGGGAGTCGAGCCCGCAGCCACCGAGAATTCGATCGAGACTTGGGCCCAGGCGGCGTCGGAATGCGTCTCGCCGTATCGCAACCGTTGACCGTCGTGGACGATCAGCCGGGCGTCGCCGCGGGAGACCGACAGCCAGCCGCTCAGCCGGTACGTGCGGCCGACCTGGGCCTTCGACAGCGACTGGCGGACGCCGGCGCCGCCGCTGCCGATCACCTTCCACGACTGGGCGCCGGTGTGGGCCCGTTCTCGGCTGGGTGTGTTGACGCGGGGAGTCCCGTAAGGCCGCCAGTTCGTCTCCTCTTCCAGGTCGCCGTTTTCGATCAGTTGTTCCCCGAGCACCTCGATTTGGGAGACGCCTGGTGCGCGATGGAAGCGGAACGCGCCACGCGGCCAGCGTCCGCGGGTCGGCGGGCCGCTTCCCGCCGTGACCGAGCGGTCGCCGGTGACCGACCCCGGGTCGTCGGTGTAGCTGACCCCCGCCAGTCCAGCACTCGACATGCGGAAATTGCGACCGATGTGATTGGGGGTGCAACCGGGATCGAGGTGGACCTGGTCGACTGCGGCCCGTCCCTCTTCCCGAGCGATCCAGTTGTCCGATACGACGCAGTTTTGTGCCCCCACGCGGTCCGTCGCACGGATCACGGCGGTGGCCCCGGATTTCTCACCGGTCAGCGGCTCGCCGGGCGCGAACGATCCTGAAGTATCCCGCAACATCAGTTTCCGCGGTCGAGCGAGCCAATCACGGTAGGGGGCGGGGATAGGGAAGTCGCCACCGAACTGGGGGTCAGCNTGGACCAGCGAGACGACGCCCCGCGCAGCCGACTCGCCCCCGTTGACGGTCTCGCCCACTCGGAACCGGCCGGAAAGCGAATCGAGCAGCAGCCGCGTCTCAGAAGCGAGGTGGATTGCGTACTTGGGACGGACGGGCGCATCACCACGCGTCGAGATGCGCGACTTGGTGATCAACACGTTGCGGCTGGCGATGCGCACGGCGTCGAACTGGTGCGGGCCCCGCGCGCGGGGCTTGTTGTTCGTCTCGGCCCAGAGCCGTTCAATCACCACGGGAGTCCCTGCCATGTCGGAGACCATCAGGCCCTCGCGGGCATTGAGTTCGGCGTCACAGTCGAGCAGCCAGCACCCCCCGGAAAGATCGGTTCGGGTCACGCAAAAGCCCCGTCCGCGGTTGTCGATGGCGCGACACACAGAGATCCGAGTCCCGTTACAGTCCGAGACATAAAATCCATCTCCTCCGTTTCCCTGGGAAACGCAATTGGAGATCTCGCAAACCTGGCTATGATCGAGGAAGATTCCGTGCGATCGCGCGCGGACCACTCGCAGAAATTCGATTCGTGAATCCTGTTCGTTGAGATGGAACGCGTGCAGGCCGTAAAGGGCCTTCTCGTTAGCGTCGAGCGTCAACCGGGAGATCAGCATCCCGGTCCCTCGCAGGTAGAGCAGCCGGTTCATCGGTCGCGATGCCCGNAGTACCGTATGGTTGGCGCCGTCACCGATGATGTGCACTCCGTGCGCGGTGATCCGCAGTGGTTTGGAGACGAGGTAGGTNCCCCGCGGCAGCCACAACGGGCGGCCGGTGTGGACCGCTTGATCGATTCCTGCGAGGAGCGCTTGGGTGTCGTCATTGACCCCATCGCCGAGCGCCCCGAAGGAGCGCACATCGAGCAACCTCTCGGTGGGCGCTGGATCGGCTGCCTGACAGCACCCGTCGGTCGCGCTGCGGCCGGTGACGAGGAGGATCAAGCCGAGAAGCGGCTTCGCGATCCGCACTGCAGACCGCGGNTGTTGTCTGTTGGTGGTGTCCACGTAAGATTCTCCCTGTTCGAACTGGCCCGATCGCGCGCCGCCCGAGCGGNGGGGCTCACGGNCTGCCGCGCCGATTCTCTCCGCGNCTGGCGGTGCAACGCGGTCATCTCGGATACTGGGAATCCACTCGCCGAGCGGTCCCCTGGAGNGGTAAAGCGTACAGCCTAGCGACCGTTTCGCGAACCGGTGAGCGGGCCACTGGTGCCACGTCTGCGTTGTCCCGCCACGGTCGGCGATGGGCCAGCATGTCGAGGTAGTTCGACCCGTGGTCTGCCGCCCTGCGCCGGTGGCGATCGCGTTCGAGCTCCATTTCCCGACCTTCGCTGGCCGGATCACTGTGGCTGGCGCGCAACGCGAGCCGTTTGGTGTGGTGGGCCGACACCGGTGGACAGCGGCGTGAACAGCGACCACAACAGCCCGTGGTTCATCGCGGGTTGCGGGCCCGGCTGCGCGATGCACGGACTGACAACGGCCCGGTGTTAGGAGAGGTGCCCCTCGACTTCACTGAGATTTCCGATTCGGTCGCGGTTGAGGGCGATTCGCCGGCCCGTGGGAGCGACCTCCAGGCTGAGGTGATTGCCGCGCGTGCGGAGTGTGTTCGCGTTGCCCTCAAAGACCTTGTTTTCACCGCGAAAATTCTCGTACTGGATCTCGATCATCCGTGCTGGCGGAGGGGGCGCGGGTGGCGATTGGCGGCGGTTTGGGCCCTGGTGTGAGGTGTGGTGGTCGTCGCCACTTTGGTCCAAGAACATCTTCAATAGATCACGNGCGATATCAAACAAACCCATACGAGGAACTCCTCTTGAAAACGTGGATACGGGGGGCAGCTATGCTAACGAGAAGCAGGCAATGCAATTGCCAGCTTTTCTTCCATTACACCCATAGACAGGCCGCCCTCTCTCTCACGAGGTGGAATTAGCGACTGCTTCTGGGCTCTGAGAGAAGACGGCAATCGCGCTGGACACCGTCTGGCAGCTGGCCCCCCATATCCCGGTTTGACGCGAAACGATTCTGCCTCAATAGAACTCGAACGGAGGTTCCCGTGCAAGATCAGACTAACAATGACGGTTGTTCGTCACACTNCAAAGGTCCGCAAAGGGAGCCGACTCGATAGTCGTCCGCCATNGCCGCGGCGGGAGGATCGACAGAGGACGTTTTCGCTGCTCGACGGTTCGCGGTGCCTCAATCGCGGTGGCGTGGTCGTCAAGCGGCATCCATTCCTCGGTCCGGTACCGACACCTTGGATGCGCTGCCATCGAGTGCTACCGCCACTCGGGAAAGGACTCCAGCAACTTTTCGTATACCGGTGAGGTACTTCCCCGATTCTTGTGGAAGGCCATCACCCGTCGCTGCTGGCCGGTCGGCAACCGGCCGACCGCCGCGGCGACCTCGGGGAGGTTCTGAATGCGGTCCTGCGACAAGGTGATCCGCTGGCCGGTCGGCCCGACCTGCAGCGAGATGTGGTGCCCTCGCGGGCGGAGGGTGCGCCAATCACCGAGGAACGTCTTCTGCTCGCCACGGAAGTTCTGGTACTCGACCGAGATCGCGTAGTCGGCCGGGTCGAACGGCTCCGCCGGGGAGACCGGTTGTCGCTCAATCCACTCACCCGTAAATGGATTTATGTGGCCCGGTTTGCGGGGCGCCTGGCTGGTCCGACCGCTGTCCGCACCGGATCCGGCGTCCCCCGGTGGGGAGGGGTTAAATAGCATCCGCAACAAGTCGAATAGGCCCATTGTTGATTGTGCCTCCTGTAACAACCGGATATGGGGGGTGAAGCTAGGCAAACGACACCATCATGCTTGCATCGATGGTGACTTCCATGACACCCCTATACAGATCGCCCCTCTCTCTCACCAGGTGGACTTGGCGACTGCTTCGGGGCTCTGAGAGAAAACCGGCGCCTCGCTGGGCAGCGGTCTGGCAGCTCTCCCCCCATATCGCGGGTTGGTCTGACGTGACTTCCAGACAAAGAAACTCGATTCGATGTGTCCGTGCCGGATCAGCCGGCGGCGGTGGACCAGCGACGGCAGTCCCATCTTTCGCAGTTCGCGAAAGGGGAGTTGCCGAAAATAGCTCTTTTTGTGGCCCCCTTCGAACGCCCGGGAGAGGACCTCTTCGGCCAGCCACTGATCGAGCTGTCGCAGTTGGCCCTCGTCGGTCACATGACGCAGGTAGTAGTCGATGATGGCCACGTTCCGGACCCCTTGGGTGAGCACCCGCTGAGCGATGTCGACCGCCAGGCGGGCGCGTGAGTGCGGGCTCTGTCGCTGCTGGAACCTTCGCCCGTGGCGCCGGAACGCGAACCGAAATAGATTTCGAATCTTGCGGAATTTGTCGCGTGAGAGGCCGACGGAGCCATCTTCGCGGAACTGCAAACCGAGATGGCGAAAACCGCCAGAGGCGCCGTTTGCGCCGGTTAGCACCAAGTCGCTCTCGTGACGTGTATTGCTCGTTAAGCGCAAAGCCCGCATCTCGCTCTGGAAAATCTCCGCGGCGCGGCGCTGGCCATCCGCGTCCGGCGACAGCACCAACAAGTCGTCGGCATACCGGAAAAAGCGTGTTCCGGTGATCGATTCCAGACGCCGATCCAGGTTCATCAGATAGATGTTTGCGAGCAGACAGGCGGTGGCAGTTCCGAAGGGAACGCCCCGCACCGCGGTCGACGACTCCCCTTCGTCTCGAAACGAAAAATGGATCGACTGCCGCAATAGTTCGAACAGGTAGTCGTCGGGCTCGACGAAGTGTCGAAGTTGTTCGAGGAGTATGTCGTGATCGATCGAGGGAAAAAAATTGGAGATATCTCGCTTGATGACGTGCACCGGAAGGCCGCGTTGGCGCAACGTCAAGGCGATGGACGTCTGGCAGGAATCGACGCCAAACCCGCGCCAGCGGTAGGCGTACGACGAGCCTGAGAAATGGCGATCGAGGGCCCGATTGAGCAATCGGTAGAGGAGCAAACTGACCAGCCGCTCCTCCCACGGGTAGACGTAGAGCGTGCGGCGTTTTCCGTTGAAGTTACGGTGCAGGGCCAGCGCCTCCCGAAAGTGAAAGGCGCGCTGCATCAATCGGTGGTGGATGGCGTCCAGATTGCGCAGCCCGTGACGTGCAAAATCAAAGAGCGATTTTGCGTCGGACGAACTGGAGTGCGCCTTGCGGCCGTTAAACAGGGGTTTGGTGTACAGCCGGACCGCCGACTTGTACAGCTCGACCTCGCGGTACAACCGGCTCCAGCTAAGTCGTTTGGGCGACATGGCGGCTAGGCGTGGGGTTCCTCTCGGGAAACGGTCGCTGTGGAACATAACGTCTGCGGTCATCTGAGGCAATTCGTCCCTTGTGATCAGGCACGGCGCCGCCGATCCGGGACCGGCGCGCGGCGCGGCATACGCCGTCTCGCTGCCGTTGGGGAGCGACCGTCCAACCTACGTTTGCTGGGTCAGCAGCGGCAGCTGGTAGGACCGCTGGCCGCCAAAACCGGTGATCCGCAGGTGGTCCGAGATCTCCACCGTGGCGTAACTGGCACGCCAGTGGGTGGCCGCCATCGTGATGTAATGGGTGCGGTCGTAGACCGTCCAGCGGTTACGGTGCTTGTGACCGAAAAAACAGGCGATCACGCGCCCGTCATCGGCCAGCTGCTTGCGGATCTGCCAACCGTTGTCGATGTACGAGCCCTGCTTTCCGACGGGCGGAAAGGGGCGGTCACCGCCCTGTTCGGACCCGGCGACGGGAGTGTGGTGTAGCTCTTCGTGGCAAAACACCAATTTCGGCTTGGGACGATTTGCGGCCAGGTCGTCGGCCAACCACGCCCGCTGCACGGCGTCGATCCAGTAGGCGCCCACCACGCCGTCACGGCCGCGGTCGGCTCCCTCTTCGGGCGCGTTGTTTCCGTCCAGGACGATGCAGTGAAACCGGCCGGCGTCGAACGCGTAGTGGCGGTGTGGCGTGCGGGTGGCCGTGAGAAACTCCTGCTTGGTAATATCTTCTCCGGCGTGTCCTCGGCCGATCAGATCATCCGGTGCAATGTGCTCCTCACCACCGCGCAGCCAACCGACGTCGTGATTGCCGATCACGTGGTAGCGCGGGCAGGAGAGCTTGGCGAATACGCGCACGTGGTGCGCCAGCGCGGCGTGCTGGGCGTCGTGTAGTTGACGGGTTGTCTGTCCCTCGCCAGCCTGGCATCCGAAATCGCCCAGATCGATCGCAAACTGGGGCTTCCACTGCTCCATCTGTTCCACGAAACGGAGAAAATTCGCCTCGTTGGCGGGGGTCCGTCGGGCCATCAGATGGGGATCGGCGTTGAGGCCAAAACGGAGCGTGGTCGGCGATCGGGCAGCGCTCAGGGAGCCTGCCATGCTGCCGGCGGCAGCAGCGCCGGCGGTCTGCCGTAGGAACCGTCGGCGGCTGCCGCGGTCTATTTGGGGGGGAACGTTCTGCATCGCCGAGGGGCCTCCACACGAGTTGCAGTGGACGGGCGGTAGGCGCGCTGCGTGACGCCGTGCTGGGGGTGAGCATAGTGCAGGCGGGTGCGGTTGTCACGCTCTGGCGATCAGGTCGAAGGGAGGCGGCCAAGGGTGTCGCGCTACCCCGAGCCGGGGGGATTCTGGATCCATCCCCACAACAGGTTGTCGCGCTGATTGCCGGCGGCGTGGTACTCCGCTTTGAGGCGGGCGATCTGGTCCCCCGCGTAATGCTCCAACGGGCGACCCTGGGGGTCGAGTTCGACACCGTATTGGCGGGCGGCGTTGATCCCGAAAATGGCACTCTTGACGTCGCCGGTGGGGGGCCCGAGCGGCTCCAACTCCAGGCGGTCCTGAAGCTCCGCAGGGACTTCGATCCGCCGAAAGGCCTCGATTTGCCACTGGGGTGATCCGAACCAAATCGAGTCGGTGCCCCACAGCACATGGTCGGCGCCCAGCCCCTTGATCAGCTTTGCGACCATCACCGCCGCCAGCTGCGGATGCGTGATGGCCAAAGCCCCAAACGAGAGGCCGATGTCGGCGTAGACATTCGTGACACCGTACTTGGCCGGGATTTCCGCCAGTTCGTCGATCCAGGGCAAGCGGCCGGTCTGCTCAAACGAACGGCTTACCGATTCGGCGTCGCGCCACATTTTCAGGCCGGCGTGGTAGATGTGGAAATTCAGATCGGGCCAGGCCGCGGCCGCGCCCCCCACATCGTCGACCCGGGCGTGCTCCCAGCCGGGGATCTGTTCGTAGTCGACCGGGAGCACGCCTTTGTGGATACAGATGTTGGGGACGCCCAACTCGCGGGCGCGGGCCAGCGTCGGCCAGGTCACGTCGGGGTCGTCGAGCCGCCAGGGAGAATCGAAGGTCGGCTGCGCGCCGAGCACGTCGCCGATCGTATATCCCTTCCAGGCATCGACTTTCAGGTCCTTCGCGGCGGGGGTCATTGCTTCCAAGTACCCGGGCACGCTGGGCCAAATTACGCCGTGCGCGAACATGCGTCTGGTCCCGGCGATCTCGTTGACGCGGTCGCGCGTCGCCACGATCTGACGATCGTCGAGCAGGGTCTTCTCCGGATCGACCGACGGTGACGTACTGAGCAGCGCCAGGGTGGTGTCGCTGTCGAAAAACATGTCCTTGAGGTAGTAGTCGAACTTGTAGTACTTCAGATCGAGTTCTTGTTCGACCAACACCGGATTCCAGGGCGTCCCCGATTGGTTGTTGCCCCGGGCGGCGTCGCGGAGCCAGAGTTGTCCCTCCCAACGATAGTCTTCGTGGACGTGGTGGGTGTGGACATCAAAGATGAACTGGTCCCGGGCCTGGTCGTGGCGCTCGGTCGCTGCCGCCTGATCCTCGGCCTCGTCGCGATCGACGCGAAAGACGTTGCCGTGGACCTGGTTCATCGCCAAAAATGCGGCCGCCATGCCGGATCGCGACCGGAGGTAGCGGTGCAGCGGGAGCCCTTGGCGGGTGGCCAGCGACTGGGACTGTTCGTAGATGAGCGTTTCGACATGGGATTGTCGGGCCGTTTGTCGGGGCGGAAAACACTCCCCACTGGAGACGACCTGAGTCGGGATCGGGGTCTCCACCGGCTTGCGGAACCCGCGTTGAAGGCGTTGGAGCTGGCGATCGGTCAGCCAATGGGACATCGGGCGAAGTCTTTTGTGGGGGGCTGGCTCAGCACATCCGGGGGTGGGTGACTGCCTCTCGGCGCAATCGTCCGGAGGGAGCGCCAGGCAGCCAGTGGCCNGGATCGNANTCACCATAACGCAAGCTGCGGCGGCCTGACAGTCGGAGGCCATCGTCGGCCCTTGCGCCACCGGGATGGAGCGCGCCGGTAGGTCGGTTCGCCGGCTCCCGTTTCGAGTAGAATGTGATNCTGNGGGAAGACCCCCGCACCCCGCGGAAGGACGCAATTGGGATGGCAAAGCCCCTCATTGGTACACACGCCGGCTGCGCGGTGCTGATGGTCTGGATGACCCTGCCCTGGGCAGCCCGCTCTGTGGCGGCCGCCGAGAACGACGCGGGAATCGAGTTTTTCGAGAAACACATTCGACCGGTGCTGGTCGAACGCTGTTTCGGTTGTCACAGTCAGCGCGCCAAGCCGCCCAAAGCGAACTTGCGACTCGACACTCCGGCGGGGTGGCTGCGAGGTGGCGATTCGGGGCCGGCCGTGGTCCCTGGTAAACCCGCGGAGAGCCTCATCTTGTCGGCCCTGCGGTACGAAGACTACAAGATGCCACCCGACGGCAAGCTACCGCCCGCGATCGTGCGAGGTTTCCAGACCTGGATTGAAGCGGGCGCTCCGGTCCCGGCCTCGTACGGTGCCCGCGTCTCCACCGATGCCAAACAGTCGTCGATCGANTGGCCGGCGGCCCGGCAATACTGGTCCTTTCAGCCGCTGGCAGATCCTCCCCTGCCACCGCTGGCCGCGCAGTTCCCGCAGCAAAATGGGATCGACCATTATGTCATGCGGGGGCTGGATCGTCGGCAGTTGTCGGCCGCCCCCGCCGCTTCGCGGAGAGCCTTGATCCGGCGTCTGACGTTCGACTTGACCGGCNTGCCGCCGACGCGCGCNCAGATCCGCGAATTTCTCCGCGACGANCGCCCGCAGGCGTATCAACAACTGGTCAATCGGCTACTCGCCTCGCCGCAGTACGGCGAACACTGGGGGCGCCATTGGCTCGATGTGGTGCGGTACGCGGATTCCAACGGCGCCGACGAAAATGGTCCNTATCCGTTGGCCTATCACTACCGCAACTACGTGATCGACGCCTTCAATCGGGATCTCCCTTTNGACGCGTTTTTGCGCGAACAGTTAGCCGGCGACTTGCTTCCCGTATCGGCCGACAGCGAACTGATGAATCGACGGGTGACCGCCACGTCATTCTTGTCGCTGGGGATCAAGATCGCCGCCGAACAGGATCAGGAGAAGAAGCGCGCCGACATAATCGACGAACAGCTCGACGTCATCGGGCGTTCGATGCTGGGAATGACCATTGCCTGCGCGCGCTGCCACGANCATAAATTTGATCCCATTCCGACCACCGACTACTACGCCATGGCGGGNGTCTTGCGGAGNACGAANNTCCAGACGCGGACCCTGGTGTCGCCTGAAAAGGCCCGCTTNGAGACCGAGATCAAGAGCGTCGAGAATGCCTTGGAACGGATGCGCTCGGCCGCCGAGACGCGGATTGCCGCCGCCGCGCNTGATCACGTGGCGGAGTATGTCCTGTACAGCCGCGACGTCGTCCGCTGGCGGCAGCAGGCCCAGTCGGCGGAGATTCGCGTANCGCTGTCGGCCGTGTTCGGGCCGCCCTATCAGTCGATCGGCCGGCTGGGGCCGCTCGAGGGGCTTTCGGCATCGCATCAGGTNNGTCAAGCCGAGNCGTTCCAGCGGGGCAATGTGAGCGTCGATCGGGGGCAGTACGGCAAAGGGATCGGGATTATTTCCGATCCCGGCCCGGGGGGCACGGTGTGGGTCGAATACGACGTCGAACTGCCGCAGGGCGGGGTCTACCAGGTTGAATTCCGCTACGCCGCCGCATCACCGCGCCCCGGGCGGCTGTTCGTCAACGGTGAATCGGTGAGCGACAAGAGCATGTCGCAGACCACCGGAAGCTGGTTTCCCGACACCCAGCAGTGGTTTGTCGAGGGGCGATTTGACTTTCGGGCGGGGAACAACGTGCTGCGATTCGAAGTCGACGGCGTGATGTCGCACCTCGACCAGTGGCTGCTCGCGGAGGTCGACCCGAGTCCGCTGGCGTCGCGGCAGGCGGAACGATTCGATCGCGGAAACGTCAAGGCTTTTGAATCGGGCCCGGTTCGCTTTATCTCGGACCCGCCCACCAACCGGGGGACCTATTTTGTCGAATACGACTTCGAGACGGCGGTGAGCGGTCGCCATGCGCTGGTAGTTCGTTACGCCGCCTCCGAGGCGCGTCCGATGACCCTCTCGGTAGATGGCCAGAAGGTCACCGAGAAAGCGATCTCCACGGTCACCGGCGGATGGGAGGCGGAACATCAGCGGTGGCACCGGGAGACATCGCTGGAACTGGCCGCTGGCAAACACACCCTGCGATTGGAACGGCGCGGCGCCGTCTCGCATATCGACCAGTGGCACCTGGTTCCGCCCGCGCCCGCCGCGGAGGATGCACGCGACCCGCAACAGCTGGCCGACAAACGGGGGCTCGATCGGGGGGCGCTCGAGCAGTGGGCCGATTTTCTTCGCTCCGCCACCCGGTCGCACCCGCTGTTTGAATTGTGGAACCGGATCGGCTCGGAAGAGGGTCTTTGGCCGCCACGGATTGTCCGCTGGGTGGAGCAGAGCGGGCCGCCAGACGTCCTGGCCGAGCGTTTCCTGGAACCGCCGGTCGTCGACGACNCGGACCTCGCTCGGCGGCTGGCGACGGTGCTCCGCGAGGTAGAAACCGCCGCCGGCGCGGAGGGCTGGCGGAAACCGATTGGGGACCGGTTGGTCGGTGCCGACGGTCCGTTCGCGGTTCGCCGTCACCCGCTGGCGCATTACGCGGCGAGCGAGCGCGAACCGGCGACTCGGTATCAACGGCNGGTGGACGCGTTGAGGCAGCGGTCTGCCGCGATGCAAAAGACCGAGGTGATGGCGGTCGGGGANGGGGCGCCCTCTGATCAACGGGTCTTTATTCGAGGGAATCACCTGCAGCCCGGACCACGCGTCCCGCGGCGTTTCCTGACGATTGTTGGCGGGCTCACACAAGCCGCCTACCCGGTCCAGCAGAGCGGCCGATTGGAGATGGCCGATTCGATCGCGTCGCGTCGCAACCCGCTGACTGCGCGGGTCATCGCCAATCGTCTCTGGCGGGGGCATTTTGGTCGCGCGATCGTCAAATCGACCGAAAATTTCGGCCGCTCGGGGGCAACGCCGACGCACCCGCAGTTGCTCGATCACCTGGCGAGCAAGTTGATCGGATTNGACTGGTCGCTGAAAGAACTCCACCGCTACATCTGCAATTCACACACCTACCGCATGTCCTCGGCNCACCATGTTGCGAATGCCGCGTCTGACCCNGAAAACCGTTGGTACTGGCGGTTCGAGCCTCGGCGGTTGCCCGCCGAGGCGATTCGGGATGCGCTGCTGTTTGCCGCCCAGCGGCTCGATCTGACGGTCGGGGGGGCACCCTACGGCGGCGTGAAATCGCAAGATCCCTCGCCAGCCGACCTGCGCAAGAATCGCGCTTACTACGAGACCAATCGGCGGCGCTCGGTCTACCTTCCGGTCGTTCGGACGAATGTCTACAAGCTGTTTACCCTGTTCGATTTCCCTAACCCGGCGGCGCCGGCGGGGAATCGGTCGACGACGACGATCCCCACGCAGGCGCTGTTCCTAATGAACAACCCCTGGATGCAAGGTCTAGGTGATGCGATCGCCGACGACGTCCTGCGGCGGCACGCCACGGTGGCGGACCGCTTCGAAGATCTGTTCGAACGGTTGTTGGGGCGTCTTCCCGACGTTCAGGAAATACGCGACGGCGAAGCGTTGATGGCGGCGATTGTCGCCGATAGCGGGCCACCAGGGGACGCGACGACCGGCTGGAGAATACTCGCACATACGCTGTTGTTATCGAATGAGTTTGTCTACGTCCGGTAATGTTCCCCCTGTGATGAGCGGAAGCCAGTGATGACCAGCCTCGATCGATCTCGCAGCCCGCGGTGGCATCCGTCGCGTCGACAACTGCTCGAATCCTGGTGTGTCGGGTTTGGTGGCGTGGCATTGGCCGGGCTGCTTCACCGCCAGGGTTTGGTGCGGGCGCAAGAGACCGCGACCCACCCACTGGCACCCCGCAAGCCACACTTTCGCCCCCGCGCCAAACGGATCATTTTCTTGTTCATGCACGGTGGGCCGTCGCACATCGATCTCTTCGACCCCAAGCCGCAGTTGCAGCGCAGCGACGGCCAGCAGCCCTCGTTTCCGCGTACTCGAGTGACGTTTGCCAAACGGGGAAACCTGCTTGCATCGCCATGGAAATTTCGCCCGGTCGGAAAAAACGGGATCCCGATGAGCGAACTCTGGAAGCACCTCCCGGAGGTGGCGGACGAACTCTGTATGATCCACAGCCTGTGCGACCAGAATGTGGCCCATGGGGGCGCCTGTATGAAACTGTCCACGGGGAGCGATTCGCTGCTGCGGCCGAGCATGGGGAGTTGGATGAGTTACGGACTGGGGACGGAAAATCAAAATCTTCCCAGTTTCATTACGATCTGCCCCACCAGTTTGCACGGGGGGGTCGACAATTTTGGGACGGCGTTCCTGCCCTCGATCCACCAGGGGGTACCGTTGGGGACTCCGGGTTACCCCAATTCGCTGATCAAGGATGCCAGCTTCGAGTTCCTGGAGAACCGTTTTCGGTCGCCCACAGCCCAGCGGGCGCAATTGACTTATCTCAAACAGCTCAACAGACGGTTTTTGCAGACCACCGGTCCCAACTCGGACCTGGAGGCCCGCATCGCCAGTTTTGAGATGGCGTTTCGCATGCAACAGGCAGCGCCGGAGGCGCTCGACCTCAGTCGGGAGAGCGAGGCGACGCAATCGCTGTACGGCATCGACGATCCCCAGACGCGGAATTTCGGCCAAATGTGTCTGCTGGCGAGGCGGTTCGCTCAACGCGACGTGCGTTTCATTCAAGTCAGCCATGCGCACAGTCTGCCCTTCAACAATGAGCAGTGGGATCAGCACTCCCATATCAAGAGAGGTCACGAGATCAACGTCGGTCAGATCGACAAACCGATTACCGGGCTGATCAAAGACCTCAAGCAAACGGGTCTGCTCGAAGACACACTCGTTCTTTGGGGGGGCGAGTTCGGTCGGACCCCGACGGCGCAGCAGGGTAAGCTGGCCACGATCGGCCGCGACCATCACCCCGACGGTTTTACGATGTGGATGGCCGGCGCCGGCACCAAAGGGGGGTACCGATACGGTAAAACCGACGAATTCGGTTACTATGCCGTCGAGGATCGAATGACCATCCACGACCTCCACGCGACATTACTGCACGCGATGGGGATCGATCACCAGCGGCTGACTTACCATTATGCGGGCCGCGAGTTTCGACTGACCGACGTCCACGGGCAGGTGGCCGACAAACTGTTCGTGTGAGACCCTCGGGTAGGGTCGAGGGTCTGACGCGTCTTCGCATTGAGGAACGGGAGCTGCGCATGAAACGGACCATCTTGGCCTTGGTTGCGGTGACGTTCGGCGGCGGGTCGTGGTATGCGTTGTCGGGCTCTCGGGCGGGGGAGGATGGGCTTGTGATCGGTCGCCCTGCGCAACCGGAGGCTTTTCGTCGAGCCGGCGTGACCATCGCCTGGGCCCGCTACCGCCATCGGTTGACGTTTGGCGACGGACAGACCCTGGCGCTGGTCGACGACGGCTGCAAGCTGGAGATGCCCGAGTGGTCGACAGCGGCCGGTGGTCGTCCCAAGGTGCTTGTCAGCTATGACAGCGTGGACGGGGACAACGATCCGAAACACGAAGGCAAGGGGTACCACGGCTCGACCGTTGGAATCCCGTCATCGGTGAATCACGACGGCCTGTGGGGAGTCGCTTACAACGACCAACTGGCGGTCATTCGGGCGCTGGAGTGTTGCCACTGTCGCGTCGCCGACGGAAAGACCGTCGCCGCGGCGTTGGAGTGGATCATCGAGCACCACCGAGAGTACCACATCACGACCGTGAACCTGGCGCCGGTTGACGATCAGGAACATGCCAAGCCGGTCGCGACGGCCATCGACACCGCCCTGGCAAAGTTGCGACAACTCGGCATCTGGGTGAGCGCTCCGTCCGGCAATCACGCCTACACCACCGGAATTTCGTGGCCCGCCTGCCAACCGAATTGTTTTGCGATTGGCGCGGTGCGGCCTGGCCGGGACGAAGTTTACCTCGATCGCAGCGCGAAAGTCGATCTGGTGGTCCCGGCGGCGGCCACCTCTTCGTCCAATGCCATTCTTTGCGGTGCGGCGATCGTGCTTCGCGAAGCGATCACGCAGACCGGATACGACTGGCGCGACGAGGGGACGAACATCGCCGATGCGATGCTGGCCCTCTTTCAGAAAACGGGCGTCGTGGTGGACGATCCGGCGTCGGGGCGCCGCTACCGTCGGCTCGATCTGGCGGCGGCGCTGAAACACGTGTTCGATCGCGAGTCGCTGTCGTTCTCGGATCATCTTGTGGAAGATGATTACGGTTACGCCTATGGATTGGGGGCCGTCGACATCGACGGCGACGGCGATCTCGATCTGACCAGCGCGGATATTCGCGACAAAAGTCATTCGAACTTCTACTGGCTTGAAAACGACGGACGCGGCATCTTCCAGCGACATCCGATTGCCTCGCGACAGCCCGGCTGGTTTGAACGGCACGCGATCGGCGACGTGAATGGCGACGGCCGGCCCGACATCGCGATCGTCAACAACCGGAAAGGGGAACTGGTCTGGTTTGCGAATCGGGTCGATCCGTCTGCCGGGCTCTGGGAGCGCCATGTGATTGCCACCAACCAGCGCAACGCGTATGACGTGGCGCTGGGGGATTTCGATGGAGACGGGGATCTGGATGCCGCCGCCGTTGGATACGTCAGTGATTGGGTGACCTGGTTTGAAAATCCCGGGTCGGACCAACCGGCGGTGGAGTGGCGGCGACGGATCGTCCAGGAGAAGCTTCCGGAAGCTCGCACCATTGCGGCTGCCGATTTCAACGGCGACGGTCACCTCGATCTGCTGGCGGCCGGTGTGGGTCTGCGTGACCGTCCGGCGGGAGCTGCGGAACACGGATCGCAGGTGCTGTGGTTTGAAAATACGGGTGAGCCTTCGACCCAGGGGTGGACCAGGCACGTGATCGGCAACGGCGTGCCGGCCGCGGTGCACGGTCACCCGGCCGATCTGGACGGAGACGGCGACCTCGACGTGGTGATGGCGCACGGGATGCGTGTCGAGGCCGACGCCGAGGTCGGTCGGCACGCGGTGCTGTGGTACGAAAATCAAAAAGGTCCCGACGCGCGCCTGTCGTGGCAGCAGCATACGATCGGGCGGCTCCCGTTTGCGTTCGAGGCGATCGCGGTCGATCTCGACCGGGACGGCGATCTGGACGTCGCGGCGAGCGCCTGGTCCAAAGGGGATCGGGTGGTCTGGTTCGAGCAGCGGCCGGATGCGGCGGTGCGGTGGCAGCGGCACGTGTTACGCATCCATTTTCGCGCGGCGAATCAGGTGATCGCTGCCGATTTCGATGGCGATGGCTGGCCCGATCTGGCGGCGACAGCTGACGACGGGTCGCGACGGGTGGCCGGTTCTCTCGAGTTGCGCTGGTGGCGCAACCTGGGCGTCCGACGTGACTGACGCCCCGCGCCGGCGTTGGCGGGAATCGCTGGTTTCAATGATCGGCGGTCAAAACAGGCCCGGGACGGGGCGTCCTTCGCAGAGAACGTGCAGACGGCCCAACTGGTCGACGATTTTTTGGTGTGGGTCGATCCCGAACGCGTCGTACAGCGTCGCTCCCAGATCCCCCGGGTGAACGGGGTCGGTTTTCGGGAACCAACCGTCTTTGTCGCTGGCCCCGAAATAGCTGCCCGGCGTGACGCCCGCCCCGGCCAACGCGATCGAATAGCAGTACGGGTGGTGGTCTCGCCCAGTCTGGTTGGAGGTGTTGTTCGATTGCGTATAGCCGATCCGTGGGGTGCGGCCGAATTCCCCCATCCAGATCACCAGCGTCTCGTCGAGCAGGCCGCGCCGCTGCATATCCTCCAACAGCGCGGAGAAACTCTGATCGGAAGGGGGGAGCAGGTCATTCTTGAGTTTCGGGAAGTTGTCCTGATGGGTGTCCCAGCTCAACCCTTCGATCCGCTTGACCGGTGAGTAGACGACCACAAACGGAACACCGGCTTCGATTAACCGCCGGCCGAGTAACGTCGACTGTCCGACCACGTTCATGCCGTAACGCTCGCGCAGGGCGCGCGGTTCGCGTGCCAGATCGAATGCCTGCCGGGAGCGGGGCGTTGTCAGCATCGCCAGCGCGCGTTGATAGTAGATATCCAAGCGGTCGGTGATCCCCGATCCTGTGAGGCGGCTGTCCTGTTGGTTCAAGCGCGTCTGAAGGGAACGCCGGCTGGTCAACCGCGCAGCGTTCATCGCCACACGCTGCTGCAGCTCTTCAATACGAAAGGCCTCTTCGCTCGGGTCTTTTTCGACAAGGAAGGGATCGTAGCGGCTGCCCAGCATGCCGGCCGTCTGCCCGGGGGTCTGCGCCGGACCATTAAACAGTAGAAAGGGCATCGACACGAATGAGGGTAACCCCGATTCGGCGGGACGAAATTTGGAGACCACCGACCCGAAGTTCGGATAATCGTCGGGAGTCGCCGGAGTCTGGTTCGAGACGGCCTTGGATTCGCCGACCGCGCGACCGGAGAGCGCGCAGTAACACGCCGGGTTGTGACAGAGCATGCGGTGGTACATCGATCGCACGATGCAGACTTTGTCCATCTGTTGTGCCATCAGTGGGAGATGTTCACAGACGGGCATCCCGGGAACGTTCGATTGAATCGCTGAGAATTCGCCCCGGATCGGGGCGGGGGCGTGGGGCCGCATATCAAAGGTGTCGATTTGACTGACGCCGCCTGCCTGAAACAGCACCAGACAGGATTTGATGCGCGGAGCGTAAGCGGTCGGGCGGACTTCTCGAGCGCGCGCCAATCGCGCCATCGAGGCCGCCATCATCGACACCGATCCGGTTTGCAGGAAGGTGCGTCTGTGCATGGATGCATTCTGGCAAGGGTGGAGGGTTGTGGCGCTGGCGGCCCGCTGTCGATTCTGTCCGGAGGTTAGCCAGGCGCTCCGTGGAGGGAAGAATATCGTGAACCGGGACACAAGACAAATCGCCGGCGGACGGGGAGGCGGCCGCGCAGGGGCAGCGCGTGCCAGAAGGCCGGGCGGGGCTCAGAAATAGATCGCCTGATAGGGTTCCATGGGAGCCGCCGCACGCGGTTCTTTGGGCGACGTGACGGCCGTATCTTCCTTGGACACGCGGCGGGCCTCTTTCACGTTTGCCATCGAAGCGTCGGGGTGCGATTGCTGCGTCGTTTTCAACAGTGCGTCGTCAGACAGACTCGCATCCTCACGGATTATCACGACCGCATCGTACACGATCGAGCGGATCCGGTAAGAATTGAGGACGATCTGAAATTCACTCTCGCGCTGTTGATTGGCCTTCTCGAGTTCCTCGATCGGCGAGGCGCAAGCGAGCAATAAATAGTCGGCGATGCGCAGCCAATCGACATAAGCCGCGTTCGACGCGGTCACCTTGGGGGGCGTCAGTTCGACTGTTTCGATCTCCTCGAATCCCTGTTGCCATCGCTCCACGCTTTCCGCTTGCGGGGGCGCCTCAAGGAAGTGGGCACGGACGAGGAAGGCCATTCGATTGCGCGCCAGGTCGCTCTGGCCGTTGGCGGCGATGAACGTTGCGGTGGCGGTCGAGCGCCACTGCTGGAGTGTCTGGTAGGACCTGGCCAGCCACTGGAGCACGCCATTGGACAGGCGGTCAGACGTTGTCGATTGGCTCAGGTCCAACTCGCGTTGTGCGGGTGTCGTCATCCGAACGGGCATCTACAGGGGGCTGATGGGCATCTCGTCCGGTGGTCCATGCTACGAACAATGGTGCGGTGCACGCAACGGGTCTCGTCGCCACCGCGGCGGGCGGTGTTGCGGGCGGGCGGTGCTGTGGGCGGACGGACGGTGCTGCGGACGCGCCCGCTGCAGCACCGGTTGTGCAGTTGCAGCGGGCGGATTGTATGATG
>PADE01000156.1 GCA_002702965.1 Planctomycetaceae bacterium | reverse complement strand
GAATGGCGCAGGGCTGGCTCGATCTGGCGCGCTACGGGGATACCAACGGATACGAAAATGACAGCGACCGCAGTATGTGGCTGTATCGCGATTGGGTCATCAACGCGTTCAACACCAACATGCCGTTCGACCGTTTTACGATCGAGCAGATCGCCGGCGACCTATTGCCCAACGCGAGCCAATCGCAACAGATCGCCAGCGGGTTCAACCGCAACACAACGTATAACGAGGAGGGAGGAGCCGACGCGGAGGAATTTCTGGTGGCCTACGCCGTGGAACGGGCCAGTACGACGGGAACGGTATTCTTGGGCATGACCCTGGGCTGTGCCCAGTGCCATGAGCACAAGTACGACCCGATTTCACAGAGTGAGTTCTATGCGTTCTATGCGTTCTTTAACAGCGTCGACGGCGAGCGGGGCGCCACCGGACACGATATCCCATTGCCACCGTTGTTGAGCCTTCCCACGAACCGTCAGGTGGCCCAGCAAGACGACGTTCGCCAAGCGCTGGCCGAACTGGCAAAACGGATTGCGAAGGAAGTTGCCGCGATTGAGCTCGAGCCGGCGGGGGGTGCGCAGATCGCGGCCGAGCAGCCGGCCAGCGAGACCCCGCCCGATCCCGACGGTGGAGAAGAAACCAAACAGGCCGCCCAACCGACCCACTTCAATCAGCAGTCCGTCTGGGAGCAGTTTGAGCGCAGCCGCGAGAAGAGTACGCTCAGCAAGGAGCTCCTCGAGCTGGTCAAGAAACCGCCGGCAGAGCGAGACGACAAACAAAAGAAGCAGCTGCGAGACTACTTTGTGGAGCACGCGTATCTGGGAGGCAAGGCACGTTTCGCGCCGCTTCACAAACGCCAAACCGAGTTGCGGGAAACGGAGCAGAAACTCGACAAGGCAATTCCGTCTACGATGGTGATGGCGGAGATGAAGGAGCGTCGTGACGCGTTCCTGCTGATCCGCGGAGATTTCGAACAGCCCGGTCAGAAAGTGACACCCGATGTGCCGGCGATTTTCCCGCGGATGCCATCCGACCAACCCCGGACCCGGCTCGGTCTGGCGTATTGGCTAGTCGACCCGCGGCATCCCTTGGTGGCGCGGGTGGCCGTTAATCGCCTCTGGAAACAACTATTTGGGCGCGGGTTGGTGACGACGATGGGGGATTTTGGCGTGCGTGGGGAGTTGCCTTCGCATCCGCAATTGCTCGATTGGTTGGCTACCGAATTCGTTCGCACCGGATGGGATGTCAAGGCGCTCCAGAAGAAGATCATGATGTCTGCGACGTACCGCCAGGCGTCGCGGTATCGCGCCGAGACCGCCCGGGTCGACCCCTACAACGGACTCCTGGCGCGCCAATCGCGATTCCGTTTATCGGCTGAGGGGATACGGGACGTGGCGCTCTCGATCGGTGGCCTGCTCAACGACGACATCGGCGGTCCGAGCGTCTACCCCTTCCAACCTGAAGGCTACTACGCAGACAAGGGCCGCTGGAAATGGCCCCAGAGCGAGGGCAGGGCGCTGTATCGACGAGGCCTGTACACGTTTTGGCGGCGGACGACGATGTACCCGGCGTTCCAGATCTTCGACGCCCCCAGTCGGGAGACGTGCGTGGTCAACCGGGCGCGGACGAATACACCGTTACAGGCCCTGGTGACCCTCAACGATCCCACGTTCGTACAAGCNGCGCGTACGTTCGCGAAGCGGATCCTCGAGCGGGGGGGGGACGCGCGTGACACGCGACTGGCGTTTGCGTTCCGTAGTGCGGTTTGTCGGGCTCCCGATCCGAACGAGTTGGAGACCTTGGAACGGCTGTACGAAACACAGAGGAAACGGTTCGAGTCCGATCTGCCGGNGGCAAAGGCGTTGACGCGGAACGAGAGTGTCTCCGCTGACAAGGGGTTCGACGTCGCCGAGTTGGCGACCTGGACCGCCGTGGCGAACGTACTTCTGAATCTCGACGAGACTATCACTCGGGACTGACCACCCACCGCCGGGCTGACGGCCCGGCCAACCCAGGACGATCCGCGATGAACCGAGCCGACCTCGACTACTTCCAGGCCCGCCGGCGGTTTCTGCAAAATACTGCCGGTGTGGGGTCCGCCGCGGTNACCGGACTGCTGAATCAGGCCCTGGGGGCGCCGCCCCCACCCGGGTCGGGACAGACGGGGCCCCTGACGACGCATTTCGCACCCCGGGCCAAACGGGTGGTGTACCTGTTTATGGCGGGCGGGCCTTCGCATCTGGACCTGTGGGATCCCAAGCCGCACCTGCGACAGCAAAACGGACGGGAACTGCCCGATTCGGTNCGCCGGGGCCAGCGGATCACGACCATGACGCGAGGGCAGAAGGAGCTGCTGGTCGCTGCGTCCCCCATGCAATTTAGGACGTTTGGCGAGTCCGGTCAGGTGATGAANGAGCACCTCCCGCAGCTCGGGCGCTTGGCCGATGAGTTGGCGATCGTGCGCTCGATCCACAGCGAGCCGATCAACCATGACCCGGCGGTCAATATGATGCAAACGGGGGCCGGCAGGGCCGGGCGGCCGTGCATGGGTTCATGGGTCTCGTGGGCGTTGGGTAGCGAGAATCGCAACCTGCCGGATTTTGTGGTGTTGCTCTCGGGAAGCAAAGGCCAGCCAGTGATCTCTCGTTATTACCACAGCGGGTTCCTGCCCAGCCGACATCAGGGGGTGCAATTTCAATCGCAGGGTGACCCGGTATTGTTCCTCTCCAATCCGCAGGGGATTGGCCAGCGAGATCGGGATGCGCTGATCGCGGGGATCAACACGCTCAACCGCCGCAGATTCGATGTCGTGGGAGACCCGGAAATCGAGGCCCGCATCGACTCCTTTGAACTCGCCGGGCGGATGCAGACCAGTGTCCCCGAACTGATGGACATCCGCCGTGAGCCGCAGTACATCCACGAGCAGTACGGTACCTCGCCGGGAAAGGTGTCGTACGCCAACAACTGTTTGCTGGCGCGCCGCCTGCTCGAACGGGGAGTACGGTTCGTTCAGCTCTACCAGCGCGGTTGGGACATGCATAGCGATATCGCGACCCGGATGCCTGAGATGTGCCGCACGATCGATCGGCCGACGGCGGCGCTGATCGCGGACCTCCGCCGGCGGGGGATGCTCGATGATACGCTGATCGTGTGGGGTGGTGAGTTTGGTCGCACCACCTACTGCCAGGGGGAACTCAAGCCCGCGTTCGGTCGCGACCATCATCCGCGCTGTTTCAGCATGTGGATGGCGGGCGGCGGGATCCGGGGCGGTTTGACCTGGGGGCAGACCGACNACTTTGGCTACAACGTCGTCGACCGCGGCGTCCATGTGCACGATCTGCAGGCCACCATTCTGCACTGCCTGGGTGTCGATCACCGCCGACTCACGTTCCGTTTCCAAGCGCGCGATCAACGCCTGACCGACATCGGGGGTGAGGTTGTGCGGGGCCTCTTGGCCTGACGCGCCAGGAGCGCCGTCGCGGCGGAGGGCGGCTGCGATGTGTGTTCTGAGCGCAGCGCGGGCAGTGCCAGCAAACGGGCGCCGGTGGGAACTCGCAAACGCCTGCCCACCGCGTCGATCCGGAACAGAGGTGAACTCCAATCATCCGCGTCGGGCGCTGCCAGTACCGCTCGTCCGCAAACGCGGAGACTTGTCGCCCGGCGGTCGGTGACGTGGCCCCGAGCGGGACGGGAGTTCGTTTTGCCAGCTCGCTTTGCTGCCGAGGGCGCTCCCACTGCCGGCTCGAGGGCGGTTGAAAAACCCGGAGATGCGCCGAACCGCGCGACGTCAACGCGGGGTGGGGAATGCTCGGTGGCCGTACGGTTATGGCGCCAGCCAATAGGAGTACAGGCTGCCGCGGCGCAGGGTGAAACGCAGTTGTACGGTCTGGCCGACGAGGTCGTCGAGCGAGCCCGTTTCCCACGCCAACTCGACCCGTGGCTGATCGCCGCGGACGACCTCCGACACCGCCACCACGCGGCCGCTCGCGTCGAGCACGTCGACCCGCAGCTCACCCTGGCGGGCATCGACGTTGACGTGCAGTCGTCCGCGTCGAAGCGGGAAAGGACGCGTGTCGAGGACCCCATCCTGCGCGACCGCATCGAGGGACACAAATCCGTCGCGCCGCAGCACGGCCAGGCAGATTGCCCCCGCGTCGCGGTCTCGGCCGGGGATCGGTACGTACTGGCCGTCGGGAAACGTGCCGACGTAGGTGAACGACCCCCGCCATTTGAGCCCCGTGTAATAGAACCACAGTTCGTCACCCTGCACGAGCGGCGCCGACGGAGGCAAGATCTGCGTCAGGTCGTAGGCCCCTGAGTCGAGGCGCGAAGGTCCGATCCAGGGCTCTCGCTGCCCGAGGCGGCGCCACTGTTTCAAATCGCGACTGCAGGCTAACTGGAGCAGGTGGAAGCCGACCGTATTGGGATAATTGGGGACCGGCCCGGTTGCGTGGTACAGCGCGGGGATTCCGATATAGATGCTCTCGTAGCGGAAGACGCCCATGTTGTAAACGTCGACGTTGTAGACCGACGGATCACGGTAGGGGGGGGCGTGCAGAGTCGCGTCGTCGAATCGCGCGTCGATGCGGGTTCGCCCTAATTCCTGATCGCGGGCATCGGACTGAAACACGATTCCCAGATCGTCCCAGGTCACAAAATCCCGACTGGTGGCCAGCGCCAGGGAGCGACCGTAGGTGCCGCCCCGCTTGACCGTGTGAATGAAGAGCCCGTCGTGGGCGTCGAAACTGAAGTTGCCTTCATCGGAGCTGGGGATCTTGGCCAACTTCAGTTGGTTCCACTGCACGCCATCCGACGAAACGGCAAATCCCTGGTTGAGTAAGGGCGCCTTGAAACGCCGCGTGGGATCCGCGTCGCGCGGATCGTAGACAGCCATCATGATTCGCGTATTGGTCTGACCGCCCGGTCCCCAGTGGAGACCGTCCTGGCTCTCCCAGAGGTTTTGATCGATCCCGATGACCCACAACTTGTACCGTTTTGCCAGGGGATCCCAGACGGGCGCTGTTCGCGTCTGGACCGTCTGTTTGGGATCGGGACTACGGATCACCGCGCCCCGTTTGGCCGGTCGGTGCATCGTTCTTTTCAGGGCGGAAATCCGGTCGATCCCATGGTCGTCGAGGAACAGCTGCCGCTGGCCGACCGGGACCTGGAAGGGGACGGGATCGGCGGCGAGCGCAGGGCCTGCTCCGTCGACCAGTACCACACAAATCGCCAGCGAATAGAAGGCAGATGACCATGGATGGCTGGGTGATCGGCGCACGAGGCAACTCCTGTTGGAAAGATCCCGTGGTGGGTACGGCGCCCGCGGCATGCGGCGCCGGCGGGAGTCGTGTCGGGGCGGCGCAGCCGTCCATCGGGTGACTGGTGGGGACCTGGAGCGGCCGTCTTCCGGTCGATCTCGGCCGCGCTGAGCCTAGCATAGGCGAGGCCCTCGTTCCAGCGCCCGGCAACAGTGGACGGGGCACAGCCGGAGTTCCTCAACGCACGGGTGACGAGCGGAGGGGGTCCCAACTCATGGGGAACGGCTACGGGCTGTCGACTTGTCGCTCGCCCGGGGACCCGCGTATGATTCCGGAACGTCGCTCACGGTGTCTCGGAGTCCTCCTGGTCGGGTTGGTGCGGCATGCGAATGGGTCTGTTTTGCAGCGGAGGTGATGCACCGGGGATGAACGCCTGCGCGCGGGCGGTGGTCCGAGCGGCGCTGGCGGCAGGCCATCAAGTGATCGGCATCCGGCGCGGTTACCAGGGCCTGTTAGAACAGGACCTGTTTGTCGATCGCGAGCGACAACCGCTGATGACGCTGCGGTCGGTGTCAGATTGGGGCCGTCACGGGGGTACGTTTCTGCGGAGCAGTCGCAGCGAGGAGTTCCGCACGGAGGCCGGCCAACAGCGGGCGGTGCAGAATTTAGCGCACCACGGAATCGATGCGCTGATCCCGATCGGGGGGGATGGAACGTTTCACGGCGCCGTAGCGCTGGCCCGCCACTGGGACGGCCAGATCGTCGGCTGCCCGGGGACCATCGACAACGATCTGGTGGGGACCGATTTTACGATCGGGTTTTCGACGGCCGTACAAACGGCCGTCGAGGCGGTCGACAAAATACGCGATACTGCGGAGAGCCATCAGCGGATGTTCTTGGTCGAAGTGATGGGCCGACATAATGGACATATCGCACTTTATACGGCGATCGCGGCGGGCGCCGAGACGGTGTGCATTCCTGAGACGACCACCGACATCGGGGCGATTATCGCCGACCTGCAAGCGCTCCGCGAGCGCGGTAAGACATCGGTCATGATGCTGGTCGCTGAGGGGGATGAGGGAGGCGGCGCCGAGGTGCTGCAGCAGCGCCTGCAAGCGGCCGGCTGCCCTTTTTCGATGCGCGTGGTCGTGCTCGGGCATCTGCAACGGGGGGGCTCCCCCACACCGGAAGATCGATTGCTGGCCAGCCAACTCGGGACCTGGGCGGTGGAGGCGGTGCTGGCGGGTGAGACGGGTGTGATGGTGGGCCGGGTCGGCCAGCGACAGGTCCTGACCCCGTTCGAGGAGACCTATCGCGCCCATCGACCGATCCCGGCCGAGCTGTTGGCGCTGGTGGCGTCGCTCGCCCATTAGTCGTTTCTGGTGTATCCCGATGAGAGATCGGACCCCGATCTGCCCGGCGTCGGTGCGAAAATCGGCCACGCGCCGCCCAACGGCCGGCGGTGGGGCGCTGCCCGTCGGTTTTCCTGCCGCCGCGAGGGAAAACCGGCCAAGATTTACGCTTCGGGGGCGAAAATGTCTTGTCAACGCGCTGCTCGGCGCGCCATTCTGGTGTGGATCGAACCAACTAGGGTCTTTCCCGACGAGCCGATAGGTGTTCGTGTGACGTGTTCCAGACGAGGCGACTGGCGAACGTTGCTCCGAACTGACCGGACTGCGATCGCCGCGACAACGTCGCGCCCAAAAGTGCGTAGCCGGGCGCGGTCTCTTCTGTGGCCCGCTGGGGGAAGAGGGCAGATCCTGGCTTGGGCCTGCAGCGCGGCGGTACTGCTGGCCGTTCCCGCCAGCGGACAGGAGGAGCCTTCGCCCCTCGGGCCCGATTCGTTGTTTGGGCTGGATCGTGTGATCGACGTCCACTTCGAGCTCGCTGCAAAGGAGTGGGAGAAATTGCAGCCGCCCGCCGGCACCCGGCTCGACGATGGCGCGGTGGGAGCGGCGTTTGCGGATCTGATTGGCGACGCCCTGCGCGGCGGAAACTTCCGCAGCGAAAAGTCGACCCGCCCTGGGTTGGCCGGCTACCTCGGTTTGGATCACCAATACGGGCGGGCCGACGTGACCCTCGACGGCCAGACGATCCGCGGCGTGGGACTGCGCTACAAGGGCAATGGTACGTTCATCGTGGGTCACAAAACCGGGAAATACCCCTTCAAGATCGACTTCAACGAGTACCGCGAGTCGTCCTCTTTTCGTGGGCTAACTAAGGTCAACCTCAACAACAACGCCACCGACCCGTCGATGATGCGGGAAGCCCTGTCGTACGAGCTGTTTCGCGAGGCGGGGATCGCCTGCTCGCGGGTCGGGTTCGCCAGGCTCACCCTGACCGTTCCGGGGCAGCTGGACCGTGAGTCAAAGGGGCTGTATACGATTGTCGAGCAGGTGGACAAACGGTTCTTGAAGGACCGCTTTGGTGGGGCAAAGGGACTGTTGCTCAAGCCGAGTACGTTTGGTGTGTTCCGCTACCTGGGTGAGGACTGGGCCGAATACGAGACCGCCTTCGTCCCTAAAACGGAATCGACCGAGGCGCAGCAGCAACGCGTGATGGAGTTTGCCCGGCTGCTCCACAAGGGGGACGATGCGGCCTTCGAGGCGGCCTTGGAGGAGTACCTCGACGTCGATCAGTTTCTCCGTTTTCTGGCGATCAATGTGCTGCTCAGCAACCTCGACAGTTTTTTGGGTGGTGCGCAGAATCACTACATCTACCTGGAACCGCAGTCGAACCAATTTCGGTTTCTTCCCTGGGACATGGATATCTCGTTTGGGGCGTTTGACATGCAGGGAACGCCCTCCTCACGTCGCAATCTGAGCATCGACCATCCGCAGACGAGCAACAATCCTTTGATCGAGCGGGTCCTCGCGATTGAACGCCACAAGCAGACCTACCACGACTACCTGGCCGAGTACCTGAAGACGGTGTTCGGCGAAGAGAAGCTGCGTGGCCAAATTGATCAGCTGGCCGCGTTCCTGCGCCCCCTGATGTCGGCCAACGGCGAAGACGCCCCGGCCCGCTTTGAAAAGGCGATCGCAGACGCCCCCAGCCTGTTCCAGCCGCATGCGTTAAAATTCTTTGTCACCAAGCGCCACGAGTCGGTGCGGGACCAACTTGCGGGCCAACACTCGGGTGATGTTGTCGGTTCAGATCTGGACTTGGCGCAGTTGTTCGAGTGGTTCACCGGCCCGCGGGTGGCCGTGCTGCTGGCGTTTCCAGTGCTGCTGCTGCTGAATGGGTCGGGGTGGTTGTGGGGAGTGGCGGCCGGGTTTCGCAACAGCACGATGTGGGGCCTTCTCAACGCCTTGCTGTTCCCGGTCTGCCCGTTGGTGTACGGCTTCTTCGTGCACCGGGAACTCGGTCGGCGCGCGGGGTGGTGGGTCTTGTTCTGCGCGGCCAGCATGGTAGCTTGGCTCGTGCTCGCCGCGTGGATCCTGATGGGCTGAGTTCCGCGGGGCCTGCTGGCTCCCAATGGCGGGATTGAACGGTCGGAGCGGGCGTGGCCTGCGGTCGTCGATTCCCCTTCTTCTCCACAGGAGATGTCCGTGATGTACACCTGCTCAATGCGATTACTGCTGCTGTGTGGCCTGGCACTGACGTGCCTGAAGGGCGCGCCACTGTTCGCCCAGGACGCGTCGGCGGCGACCGACCCGTTCAGCGTCGTGTTGCTCCCCGATACGCAGAACTACTCGGAGAAATATCCCGAAACCTACATCACGCAAACCCTCTGGATGCGCAAACAGCTGAAAGTGGACAACATCAAGTTCGCCATCCACCTGGGCGATATCGTACAGAACCCCGGCCAGCCGGCCGAATGGGAGAACGCCNGCCTGGCGATGCGACTGCTCGACGGCGTCGTGCCCTACAGCGTCGCGCCGGGCAACCACGACATGGTCGTCAAAAGCCGCGACTCGTCGCTCTACAACAAGTACTTTGCGCCCGCTCGCTTTGCGGGTCGCAAATGGTACGGCGGACATCTGGGGACAAACAACGACAACAACTACTGCTTCTTTGAAGGGGGGGGGATGAAGTTCATGGTCCTGAACCTGGAATTTGCTCCCCGCGACGAGACGCTCAAGTGGGCCGCCGACGTTGCCAGCCGCCACCCCGAACACCGCGTGATCGTCGCCACCCACTGTTACATGCGCCCGCAGGCGCGGGACACCAACTGCGCGGAATCCTACCAGGTACCCGGTAACAGCGGTGAGCAGATGTGGCAGAAACTGATTCGCAAACAGCCGAACATCTTTTTGGTCGTCAGCGGCCACGTGCTGGGGGTGGGNCTCCAGACCAGCGTGAACGATGCAGGGGGCAAGGTGCTGGAAATGCTGACCGATTACCAGGGGCTGGCCAACGGCGGTGANGGTTGGCTGCGGGTACTCCGGTTCGCCCCCGGCGAGAATAAGATCCACGTCAAAACCTATTCACCGCTGCTGGACCGGACCAACGAGGACGCCAAGGAGACCTTCTCGATCGATTATGCGATGACACCGGACGCGGAAGAAAAGGAATGAGCCGCTGGGCACCGTGGTCCTGCAAAGGCCGAGCGTAGAGGCAGAACGGTGCTTGCGTTTAGCGGGAATCGGTTCGTAAATCCCGCAACATCTCCCGCCGGTCGGCTTCGGGGATGCCGAGTTGGATCAGCGCGGCGTCGGCGTCGCGATAATTGCCCGCTTCGATCTGTTGGGCGACTTCGGTGTAGAACTGCTGGCATGGAGACCGCGTCGGCCCCTCAGCTCGTGGCGCATCGTCGTTCATGGGAGCACTCCAGCTGAGAGCCGCGCTGCGGAGGCCGGTTGTCGGTCCGGTCCGCCGGCCCCGCGCGCAGCGTCGATTCTACCAGCTTTGGCATGTTGCGGGGAGTGGATCTGGAAACGCCGCTCCGGCAACGCGACGGGGTGGGGCTCGCTCCTGTTGGGTGGGTATCGCCGATACGGCGCAAGCAACGGCCGGCGGTTTGTCGATCTGCGGTGTGGCGACGTTCTGTGCGGCGATGATAGAATCGTGAGGCGTGTCACCGATCCGCGCTCAGTGAGCTACACCGATGCCGAAACCCGCTCCCACTGCCATCCGTGCCGGTCGCTCTGCCAATTCCCGGGCGGGGGAGTCGGGGCGTGTGTCGTCCGCTTCGCTCAACGCGGCAGCCTGCCTGTTGCTCACCGTGGCAGNCCTAGCGACCCNGCTTGAGGGGTCCCCTCCGAGAATCGAAACCGCGCCGGGTTGCGCCCAGGAGCGCGCAGCGGGCGGGACTTCTGCGGAGGGACCGTTCACGCTGGCGATCATCCCTGACACGCAAATCTACGCCTATAACGACCCCGCTTGGCGGCGCTCGAGTCGCGCTGAAGTCTTTGTGCAGATGACGCGCTGGATCTCCGACAACGCNCACAGCCACAACATTCGCTTTGCCCTGCACATGGGTGACATCGTTACCACGCACGACCGCGCCAGCGAATGGGCCGTGGCCAACCGGGCGATGAGCCAACTCGACGGAGTCGTTCCCTATTGTTTTACCGTCGGCAATCACGACTTGGCGATGGTCGGCGCCAACGTGCGCGATTCGACGCTCTTCAACAAGACGTTTTCTTACCGACGTTATGAACGCCAACCGTGGTACGGAGGTCGGCTGGCCGACGACGGCTTTCTCCCCAACGACAACTACGACAACAGTTATCATTTCTTCACCGGCGCCGGACACAAGTTCCTGATTGTCAGTCTCGAAGTCGGTCCCACCGACCGGATGCTGGCCTGGGCCGACGGGGTGATTGGCAAGCACCCCGAACATCGCGCGATCGTCATCACCCACAGCTACATGGACGGCCACGACGTCCGCGATCGACCGGGAGGTTACGGGTACCTGCCACCGGGCGAGGCGAACACGGGCGAAGACATTTGGCAGAAACTGATCCGCAAGCACGAGTCGGTGTTCTTGGTTCTCAACGGACATTTGAGCAACAAACAGGGGCACCGCGGGTTGTTGGCCAGCCGGGGCGACCACGGGAACACCGTCTACCAGCTACTCAGTGGGGAGGACTACGACGGCTGGTTGCGGCTGTTGCGGTTTGTCCCCGACAAAGACCAGATCGAGGTGAAGTCGTTTTCACCATGGAAACCGCAGGACCCGTCTCAGCAGTTTCAGCAGTACGACNTTCCGCTNCCCGGTTACCGAGTCGATGCGGCGCACCAGTACACCCTGCCGTACGTCCACTAGTAGCGTCGGACCCTAGTGGTTCGCTCCAACGGGCGATGGCTGTCTTCGCTGGGCCCGCCGGCGGTCAGCTCAGTTCGGGCAGCGGCAGCCGCCCGTCGACCAGGTACTGCGGGCGGCCGCTCAGGTCGGCCACCGTGGCCTGCGGAGGAATCCCCAGAAAGCGGTAGAGCGAGGCGTGGACTTCCCCGAAGTGGACCGGTCGTCGGGCGACCTCTGCCCCCAGGCGATCGGTCGCGCCGATGACCTGGCCGGTGCGGAAACCACCCCCGGCGATCAAACCGCCGCCGACTTGCGGCCAATGGTCGCGGCCCGCGTCTTTGTTGATTGTCGGGGTCCGTCCGAACTCGCCCCAGGCGACCACCGCGACATCGTCCCCCATGCCCCGCTCGTGGAGGTCGGCGATCAGCGCCGCCAAGCCTTGATCGAAGAAGGGCAGGTGGGTGTCCTTGGCTTCGCTGAAGTTGTTGCTATGGAAGTCCCAGCGACCGAAGTTGAGGGTCACGACGCGCGCGCCGGCTTCGACCAACCGCCGGGCGAGCAGAAAGTGTTCGCAGTTCCGTGGCGCGCCGTCGGCGTATTTCTCGGGGTGCCCTTTGCCGTAACGGGCGCGGACCGCGGGATCTTCCAGGGACAGGTCGAATGCGCGAGCCAAACGGGTCGAGGTCAAGATGTCGAGAGCCTGTCGCTGAATCGTGTCGATGCCGCCGATCGTCCCCTCCGCATCGACGTCCCGGCGCAGCGTGTCGAGCGCGCGGCGCAACGCCTTGCGATCCTGCAGGCGATCTTGTTTGATCCCCTGGAGAACCATGTCTTGTCGCGCTGGACCCGAGGGGCGGAAGGCGGCGTGTCCGA
>PADE01000155.1 GCA_002702965.1 Planctomycetaceae bacterium | reverse complement strand
CACATAGATAAACTCATTCAAACAGAACAGAAACTGGCAAAAACTCTTCCACGCGTGGAGCTGTGCTTCGGCTTCGGGGATACCGGCTACAGCGACTTTGCGCAGGTAGGTGCGCACGAACGCCACCGAATCCGCGGTCTCGGTTTCGGTGGCCGCGCGTCCCAGCGCGATCCAATAACCGTGTTGCACGCGCTGCGTGTCGTCGCCCTCAGCGAGCGAGAGTAGACGTTGCGCGAAGTGCCGTGAGACTTTCGTCACAAAGGGGTTATTCAGCATGAAGCTCGTCTGGGTGGCCACGACGCTCTCGGTACGTCTGGTGGTGACCGCGTTCGCGTCGGCGGCATCGAAGAGCGCCACGATTTCATTCTGCGCATTTCGGATCACCGGCAAATAGATGGTCCGACGGCGGCTCTTAAAGGACTCGATTTGGTACAGGTTGGCCACCGAAACGAGTCCTAGTTTTCGATCCACCGTTTCCCCCGCATCGTAGAGTTGCATGACCAGTTCACCACCCCCGAGATAATCTCTATCCAGTGTGCCACTGGCGGCCAACAAGCTGTCGCGGATGACTTCGGCTTCGAGTCTTCGCCGTGGGTACTTCCATAACAGCCGGTTTTCTGGATCGATTTCCACCGCGCGGGCGGTGGCCGCAGGGTCGGCGATCGACGCCTGCTGGTAGACATGGCTGAGGAGAATGCGCTTGTGAAGTGATTTGATCGACCAACCGTCTTCGATGAACCGGCATGCCAGATAGTCGAGTAACTGCGGATTTGACGGAAGACCGCCGATGCGCCCGAAATTATCACCGCTGACCACCAGACCGGTGCCAAAGTGATGCTGCCAGACCCGGTTGACCAGCACCCGCGCTGTNAGTCGGTTCGTCGGACTGGCGATCCATCGCGCCAGNGCCAGTCGACCACTTGCTTTGCTGTTGATCGCGACGGGTGGTTCACCGGGGAATAGTGAGGGCGTTTGCCGCGGCGCCATGCGGCCCAGAGTCCGACGATTACCGCGGCGGTGGATTTTCAGATCTCGCCCGCCGTCTTCCTTGGCGTACATGGCGGAGATGAATTCAGCATTCAAACCGATTTGGCCAATCTCATTTTGCACGGCATCATGTTGACGAACCAACTCTCGAAATGCCGCGTCGTTGCGTTCCAGAAATAGCTTGCGCAAGTACCTGCTCTCGGACTCGGTCCGCTGGGCGATCGGCTTGTGCAACACCAGCTCCAGTAGGTCGGGGTATTCCCCGGGCAACCGATAGCCGGTTTGCAGCCAGGCACCGATTTGGCGTTCCTCGGCGTCGGACAGCGCGCGGTCGAAAATTAACAGCTCCGAGACGTCCATTTCGGGGCCGTCCGCGAGCCGGCAATCGGGTGTGACGTTGCCGCCGAGCACCAGGGTATCGGGTTTGAAGCCGTGGCGATGATCTGCCGTANNTTGATCGGTCGTGAGTTTGCGAACGGTGCCGCTGACGTGAACCGATGCATCGACCAGTTTTTGACCTGGGTATCGCGCCGACCAGATCTGCGGTGCACCGAACTGAACTTCTCCAGCGAACGCGTCGAGGCTATGGCCCGTGGCGAGATCGAGTCTCGGAAAAGGTGTATCCGCAGAGTCGATTTCAAAGATCATTCCTGCGCCGGNCTGGCTCGGNTCACCAAACAACACCGCCTGATGTCGAGTGCCGCGAGTCTTCGTAGGATTCAACAGCAGGTACACCGAATACGACTGNGGTCCCGAAAAATCGATTGCCGAAGGGGTCGCCAGGTAGTGCTTTCCGGAGTCGAAGTGAACCGCCGGTCGACCGTTGATGCCAGCTTTCCGGAATCGAGGAGCAAAGTCGCCGTGACCCAACAGCGCCAGGTCGTTGAAGTTCGCGCCTCCGATGTCCAACTTGTTGTGCCAGACTTTCACCGCCGCATCCTCGGCGAGGTCGAGGGAGTCGGCGCTGTACCAGGCCAGCAATCCACTTAGTTCGGTGGGATCGAGTAACCCCTCGATGCGTTCCCTGGGAGGTGACAATTGCGAGCGGAGTTGCGTTTCCCACTGCGTTTGTCGGTCGTCTACGTCGTCCAATAACTTCGTGATCTTGTCCCGGTGCGACTGCAGTTGCGACCACAATGTNGCGCGGCCCGATTCTTGCGAATTGTCGCGCACGGCAATCTTTCCTTCGTGCCACATCGACGTCGGTCCGTTTTGCCCGTTGAGCATCGCCACGCCGCGAAAGATGCCTGCCAATGCGTAATAATCCTTGGTGGGAATCGGATCAAATTTATGGTCGTGGCAGCGGGCGCATGAAAAGGACATGCCGAGAAAGGCNCGCGTGGTGACATCGATTTGCTCATCGACGATNTCCATCTTGAGCTGTTCTTTGTCTGTCTCGGCAAGTCCCTTGGGGCCCAGCATGAGGAACCCGGTGGCCAGATGACGACGCAGCACCTCACTCGGCGATGCGTCTGGATTGATCCGATCGCCCGCGATTTGCTCGACGATGAATTGGTCGAAGGGTAGGTCTCGGTTGAACGCATCGATGACGTAATTTCGGTAGCGCCACGCGTAGCGCATCACGAAGTTACCGTCGTTCGCAGTGGTGTCAGCGTACCGCGCGACATCGAGCCAGTGCCGACCCCAGCGTTCACCGTAGTGTTTGGAAGCTAACAGCCGGTCGATCACCCGCTCCCAGGCGGTCGGCGCCCCGTCGTTGACAAACGCTTCGATCGCTTCGCGCGTGGGGGGTAAGCCGATCAAGTCGAACGAGACGCGCCGCAGCAGCGTCTCGCGGGTTGTGGTTGCGGTAGGCTGGAGGCGCTGGCGGAGCATGTGGTCCAGCACAAACCGGTCGATGTCTGTCAACGGCCAGTCTGAATCGCGAAGGCGGGGTATCTCCGGGTCGACCACCGGCTGCAGTGACCAGTGGTCGGTGGTTGCGGACAGCGAGGTATCGTCTGGGAATACCGCACCCATCGCGATCCAGGTTTCCACTGCGCGAATCAACGCTGCATCTAACTTCTTGGTGGGCGGCATCTCGAGGGATTCGTGGCGAATCGCGGCAACCAACAAACTCTCGGTCGGCTTGCCCGGTACCACGACCGGTCCCGATTCGCCCCCTCGCAGCAGCGTCGCGCGCGAGTCGAGACGCAGCCCGCCTTTGAGCACTCCCTGCGTCATGGCGGTCTGCGAATGACACGCGTAACAGTGTTTTACGAGCGCGGGGCGGATTTGTTGCTCAAAGAAAGCCACGCGATCGTCGCCGCAGAGGGACCCACTCATGCCGGTCAACAAAATCAGGACGGGATGGACTGCAACACGGTTCATGTCGATTGTTCTCAGGCCCCGGGCACGCAATCGGTTATTATCGAGTAGCCTCGATGTTGCGCCGATTCCATTGTTTGCTTCGCTGCATGCTGTGTCCAGCGTAGCGTGGCGGCGCCCCCCGCTGCGTCACCAATGCACGATCGGCTCGGGTCCTTCTCCTTGGGCCACTCTCTCGAGAAAGAACTTCAGTCGCGCGTGAAAGGGAGCAAATCCGTCTCGCGTGAGCATCTGTTGTGCTTCGTCAGCCATTGCCGCGGCGGTGCCTCCGAGCGCCACCAAAAAGCGCGCGATCCAGTATTTGTGGTCCCCTTGCTGGAGAACGTCGATCATCTGTTCCAGATCTTGCGGCTGCCCACGGATACAGAACAGCGCGTAGTGCGCGACACCCTGGTAATGGGTGCTCGGTTGCCGGGTGAGNAACGNTTCGATCGCGGGAATGGCGGCGCTGGCGGCCGGGCCGATGGCGGCGAGAGCTAGGAGCTCGTTCAGCGGCGTGCGGTGGTTGGGATCCTCGATGAAGCGGGTCAATTTGGGGACCGCGGGCGCCGCGGCGGGACCAATGGCGGCGATCACTTTGCGTACCGTATCGGCTTCCCAGTGCCAGTTGTCGTCGGCGCGATCGAGCAACTCGATCGCGGCGGGCAGCGCCGGATGGGCGGCCGGTCCCATCCGTTTGAAACCCTCCGTGGCCGCTTTGGCAACCCAGTGTACGTCGTCCCTGAAGGCGTCCACCAGCGATTCGGCGACGGTTTGTAGCGCGTCCGGGGCGAGCGCTTGCACCACGGCCGCTTCTCGGTCGGCCGCTGCAAAGCGGTTGTGGTCNCGCANCCANCCGGCTTTCCACGGTGCNGCGATTCCCCCCAGNGCGAACGTNGCCCCCAGTCGCACGTAGGCATCGTCGTGAGCCAGCAGCGCGCGAATCNGCGGGACGGCCCCCACAGCCTGCGGCCCNATCGCTTCCAGGGCGCGCAATGCGGGTATGCGGACGCGTTCGTCATCGAGTTGTNCGGACAACGCNGCGGTGGCCNGGGCNGCTGCGCGTCCCCGCTCCGAGAGCGCCCAGGCCGCCGCGCGGCGGCGCGCTGCATCGGTGCTGCTCAATCCCTGTATGCAGGCGGTCACCGATTGCTCTCGGAACGGGCGCGCTTCATCCTTGATGCCGGCGGGCCATGCCGACCGGGACGGCTGCGGCGGAACGACGCCGAGTTGTTCGATGTAGTCATATGCTTGGGACTTGATGCGGTCGTATTCNTCGAGTGCCAACGGCTCATCGCGTGGCAGGGAGTGCTCGATCCAGTGTGGGTCGACAACCAGCATCCGCGCGCGCAAGGCCCCGAGCCAGGCGGCCGCTGCGACCGCCACACGATCGGTGGGGCGCGCGGCGATCGAATCTTCGAGCATCTGCAGCGCGCGGTAGTCGTCGATACCGTCGCGTCGTGTCTCCCAGCCGATCGTAGGCATCGGGCCTTGGTCGGTCGGGCGCATCCAGACAAACTTGAAACCGTGTTGTGCGTAATAGTGCCAGAAGGTGTTTCCTTTCAGTCGGTGCGCCCACGTATAGAGCCCCGCAAAGAAGCGCGAGCGGATCGATTGAGTCGGAAAGGTGTGGCAGGTGTAGGTCCACACTTCGGCGCCGAGCCGTTTGGCCTCCGCACGCATTTGGGGTGTGATTCGGCCGGCGTACACGATCCAGACATCGTGCAGTTCGCTCAGTCCGAACGTGGCATCGGGGTACATGGCGGTGCCGACTCGCATCGGTACATCGCGGAAAGGGCGCAGCTCTTGGTCGAGTCGCGGACCGTGACCGGTCGGGTAGCCAGGTTCGTCAAAGCCGTATCGGATCAGCTCCGGCCACCCCTGTCGCCGACACTCCTCGCGCAGCCAGGTGGCCCCCCGTAGCTTTTGTGCCAGGCTGGTTGGATCGTCGTCGCCGCCCGCCGGTCCGCCGAGACTGTTGACCCACGAAAAACAGGGAATGTCGGGACTGGTCAGGCCGACTTGTTTGGCGAGCGGGAACAGCCGGCTGGTGTAACGTGTTTGCGGAGGGGGTAAGGCCCCGCGCAAGTCGATCTGATGGCCTGCGCCATAAAAGTTGACCGAGGTGTGGCCGTGCTCGGCCATGTCACGATAAATACGCCCCAACCACTCGTCGGAGGTGGCGAATGCGGGTAGCGGCGCGGGCCCCCAGTTCACGTAAAAATAACCCCAGAAAGGAATGCGTGCCCGCTGCAGAATGAAGGGTCGAACCCGTAGTTGCAGGTCGATGGTGGTGACCGATCGCCGGGTCGCATCGGGGCGGTCGCCGGTGATGGTGATACGACCGCGGTGAAGGCCGGCGGCCGTATCGCCGGGCGCGTGAAAAACGAGCCAGAACAGGCGGCTGTTTCCCCTCGCCAGCGACGGAATGACGCTCGATTCTTCCAGACAGGACCGGTGAATCCATCCCGGGATGGGGTTGCGATCGGAGGGTGGTGACACCTGCCCCCGGAAGATCCGCACCGGGAGGTCGGCGGCGACTTCGATCCGCAGGTTGTTCACCGTCTCGGCGAGGCCGTACAGTCCGATCTGCAACGGCTCGAATTCACCTCGCGCCAGGTCGCATTGCAGGGTTTCTGCCCGGTCGCTGGCGTCGGGAACGTGGGACGGCTCCACCAATTCCAGCCGGTTGTGCGCAAACACCAGGTAGCCCGCCTGCGGCGCTGCCGGTTCGCGCGCGGACGCCCCGGTGCGGTTGCCACTCAGCCCACACGTGACGAGCGAGATCAGCGCCAGCCGTCGCAGGGCGTTGCGGGCCATCGTCGTCTCCTGGGGGGTTTGCGGCATTTCCGAGAGTGGGCAGGCGGGTTGACCAAGCGGGCCCACGGCGTTGACAGCCTACCACAAGCGGGCGCCCCGCTGGGCGGCGTCGTGGCCCCCTGACTTGGCGGCGCGCGTGTCACCGATCTCCCGCGCCACGCCGGTAGGGATCGCGCATCCACGGGACGGCTCGGAGCCCTTCGATTTGACCCGCGGGCGTGAGACGCACAGCGTCCAACCCGTTTAGGGACAGTTTTTGTCGACCACCCAGATCGGATTGCCTTCGGGGTCCGAAAAACCGCCGAACCAGAAACCGCCCTGTTTGTCCTGGCTGGGCCCGAACGTGACTGTTCCGCCCGCCCGTTTCAGGTCTGCAAAAAAGGCGTGCAGGTCATCGACTTCAAACTGCAGGATGACCGTATTGCTGCTGCGGTCTCCCGGCACGACCTCCATCTCCTGTGCAGAGGCGATGCCGATTTTGATCCCCGTAGGTGTCTCGAGATAATAGTAATGGAATGCGTCCTCGAAGGTCGACACAACCGTAAACCCGAGCACATCTCGGTACCAGGCGACCAGCGCCGAGAAGTCGGTCGCGAGGATCACTGTCTCGCGTGGGCGGATCGATAACATAACGGCTCTCCTATTTCATCGACGGGCCGCTCGCCAACCGCGATCACCTCCACCCGCGGGGGAAGTGACCGATCGTCACACACAGCGGGCGGCGCGGTGCGTCGACAACGCGAACGGCGCGATCGCCCCTGCGTTCAGCGAAAGATCTCCGCGAAGTACGCCTTCATATGCGCCCACGAGCGTCGGTCGGCGCGCGGGTCGTATTTGATGTTCTCGATGCCCCGCCGATCCGCGCCCGGATTGGTAAAACTGTGCCGGGCGCCGGCGTAGTAGATCATCTGCCAGTCCGCGTTTCCTTTGTTCAGCGCGGCGCGGAACGTCTCGATTTGCTCGGCCGAAATAAACGCGTCGTTGGCTCCGTGGCAGACGAGAATTCCGGCGGTCAGCGCTTTCAACTGGGTTGCGTCGGCCGCCGGCAGGGCTCCGTGAAAACTGACCACGCCGCGCAGCGGTTCGCCACTGTAGGCCAACTGCAGGACCGTGGAACCTCCGAAACAGTAGCCGATGGCTGCCAGCCGCGTGTTGTCGGCCTGCGGTTGCTGGCGCAATATGTTCAGACCGGCGCGGGCCCGTTGCTGCCAGGCTTTGGTGTTCTTACGGATTTCGCCAGCCCACTGCCCCGCCTGTTGCGGGTGCTCGGTAAGCTTTCCCTTACCGTACATGTCCAGCGCGAAGGCCACGTACCCCAGTTTGGCGAGTTGTTCGGCGCGCACCCGAGCGTAGTCGTTGAGCCCCCACCATTCGTGGACGACGAGTACGCCTGGACGTTTACCGGTCACCGCGTCGTCCCAGGCGAGATGACCTGAAAGCGCGATACCCCCATCACGGTACTCGATCGGTTTGGTTTTGATCTCGGCGGCGACGTACGAAGCGCTCAGCGCCGTGGCGAGGAAAACGAGCGTGGACCATTTCATCGATGGGTTCCTCGGGTGTGACACTCCGACCGCCGAACCGATGGCGGCAGATGAGGTGATCGAGTTATTCTAGCGATCGGCGGTTTACGCTGTGAAGTCGGGGTACGGTCGTCCCCGCGCCAACCCGCTTGCGGCGAGGCGGTTCACGGTGGCGCGCCACGTCCGTGCGGTCGCCGTTGGTTTGTAGCCGTCGCGCAGAAACGTCCCTGCCCGTCTCGCCGGCGGGGTCCGGATNACTCGGGCGGCCGCCCCCGCAGGCGGAACCGGTAGCGCCCGCCACCGGCGACGAACACCAACGCCTGCTCCTCGCTACGGCCGTCTGTGACGCCGGCAATTCCCGGCACGTAAGCGCCATTTTTCCAGAGCGCGATGCCGGACTCGGTGAGCTCCAGTTGATCGAGCCCCAAAGTGGGCAGGAACACGGCTGCACGGGTGTTGGTCGGAATCACCAGGCGGAGATCGAAACCGTTTTCAACGCGCCGCCAGTGGACGGCGATCGGCCCGTAGCCCGTCGCGAGCGAGCCGCGGACCCAATCGAGTCCCGCCACCATCTGAGGGCGAATTTCGATCTCTCGGAAGCCGGGTCCCAGCGGACGGATGCCGGCCAGGTCGTGATACAGGAACTTCTGGGAGCTACCGAGCATCTTCATATTCAGGCTGTACTGCTGCGCCCCAGGGTCCTCCCACGATTCCCACAGCGTGGTCGCACCGTGGAGTACCTGGTGTCCCCAACTGGGGAAGGTGGTCTGGGTGGCCACGCGGAACATCACGTCGGCGCGACCGAAAGCGGGCAGCACTTGCTCCAGCGCGTTGGTGCCTACGATCCCGGTCGCCAGATGACCCCGATGCCGGTCCTCGATGCTCTCGACCAGGTTGGACAGGACCGCGTCGCGGTGTTGTTCTGGAACCAGGTCCAACTCGAGCGCTAGTGCGTTGGCGGTCTGACTGCCCGTCGCGTATTGATGGGTACGGGGATCCAAGAAGGCACGGTTGAAGGCCCCTTTGATGGCGTCGGCCAGGGCCCGGTAGTGGTCCGCCTGGTCGTTTTTGCCCAGTACCCGGGCCGCCTCGGAAACGATCCGGACATCGTGATAGAAGTAGGCGGTCGATGTCAGCGCGGCCGGTGTCCGTTGGGGCCCGCTGCGGCTGGTTCCATCCGCTTGCGGTTCCATGTGGTCGCCCAATCCGCCGTGGATCAGGTGGTCTTCGGCCTGCGCCTGCAGGTAGGACACGAGTTGTTTCATCCCGTCGTAGTGTTCGGCCAGTACCCGCCGGTCGCCGTAATAGCGGTAGACGGCGCGGACAAACAGCGGATAGGTGCTCTGCCAGACCGGGAGCAGGTTGTAGGGTGAAAAGTCGCCGCGCCAGTGAATCGGACAGACAAACGGTAACGCCCCATCGGGCTGCTGGGCGTCGCGCAGGTCATTGAGCCATTTCCGCCAGAAAGAGGCGGTTTGGAAGTTGTAGATGATGTCCTCGGCGACCATCCCTGGGTCTCCCAGCCAGGCGACCCGCTCGGCGCGATCCATGGCGTCCTGTGGCATGCTCTGCAGGCAGCAGGCGAACGTGCGTTGCACGTAATCGTGAATTCGGTTCAGCAGCTNGTGCGAGCAGCGAAACGATCCCGCCGNCGCGACGGACGAGCGTACCCAGCGCCCCTCCAGACCTAGGAGTTGGGGGGTGGAGGGCGTGGCCGTCAGCTCGACGTAACGAAATCCATGCAACGTAAATCGCGGTTCCCAGGTCTCTTCAANGTCCCCCTTGAGAAGATACGTGTCGGTCTGTCGGGCGACGTGCGTGGGATGGGTGTTGGAGCGTACGTCGAGTGTCCGATCGGGGTACACCCGACCCGCATGCCGCAGGGTGACTCGGGTGCCCCGCTTTCCGCGGAGGCGGATCCGGGTCCAACCGCTTATCATCTGGCCCATGTCGTAGACCACCACGCCGGGGCGCGGGGTCAGTGTTCTGACCGGTTTGATCGTCTCGACCACGCGGATCGGTTCCAGCATTTGCGGGACGAGACGACCGTCGGGNCCGGCGATGGCGACCGCCGTGTTCCAAGCCGAATCGTCGAAGCCCGCGCTCCGCCAGCCGGGCTGTTCCAGGCGTGCGTCGTAGGTCTCCCCGTGCGAGTAATCGTTGTAAGTGATCGGACTGGGCGACGTTTTCCAGCTGGCGTCACTGCCGACGCGCGCAGTGGAGCCGTCGACGAATTCGATTTCCAGTTGGAAGCGGACCCGCGGTCGGTCTCCGTAGGGTTGGCGATGGTGCGGCGATCCGGGAACGTCTGCCTCGGCGCTGTACCAGCCGTGCCCCAGCAGGATTCCCAGTGCATTCGGTCCCTGCCGCAACATCGCGGTCAGGTCGTGTGCGACATACAGCACGCGCGAGCGGATTGAGTAGTCCTGATCGTGGTGGTAGTAGGTGGTGCCCGGATCGAGTACGTGATCGCCGACCTTGCTGCCGTTGACGAACAGCTCAAAGTAGCCGACGCCCGCCACGTACCCGGTCGCCCGCCGCACCGGCTGATCGAGCACGATTTCCTTTCGCAGCAGCGGCGCAGAGATGNGAGCGTCGTCGGCCGCCACCCAGGTGGCAGTCCATTCGGCTTCCTCGGCTCCCGGTCGGTCCGCTCCCTCGGATCGGTTGTCGGCGATGCCTGTCTGGAACNGGGCNGGGCGGCTGTAGGGACTGGGCCGCTCTACTTTGAGAGCCGCCAACGTGGCCGGGTCGTTGTACGCCACGACCGCGAAGCGGCCGTCATCTCCCGGCTGATTCCAGACACGGACCTTCCAGAAGCACCGTTGCCCACTGGCAAGAGGTTGTCCAGCGTAGACCACGTGCAGATTCTGATCGGAGCGTACCTGACCACTGTTCCACAGATCGCCCGTGTCTTGATCGAGGCGCTGCGCCGTGCTCGCCACAAGGATCTGGTAGGCCGCTTGCCGCTGTCCGCGCCGCGACGACTGCAACTGCCAGCTGAACCGTGGCTGCCGGGTCTGGAGCGCCTGCGGATCGACGAGGTACTCACAACGCAGGCCATCGGCGGTTAGCCCCATGCGATCGAAGACCGGTGCNTAGGGATCTTTCGGCAGTCGGTCGGGATCGAGGTAGCGCGACACATCGCGCAGCGCGATCACGGTGCACCGCTGGTCGGCCAGATAGCGGACGATCTCGTCGAATTTTTTCGGAGTGGTCGAACAGTGGGGGTAGATGTCGGGAACACCATGCAGCGTGAGCACTGCGATCTTGCCGTCGGTCGCCTGGCCGACGGCCCACGCCAGATCCTCGAGGTTCGTGTTGGGGCCTATGACCAGAGTCGCGGGGACCAGCAGTGGGTGGTCTCGGAGCGGGTCGTAGGCCGACCCACGTCCGCCCCAGTCGAGCAGGGGCGACTCCGGGTCGGTGCCGCGACGGGCCAAGCGGTAGTTCAGATCGGTGAGCACGTTCACGGCATGGCGATTGTGATGACCTCCCGGGTAGGCGAAGCTGACCGGCCGGGTGACCTGTTCGCGCTGACAGTGTTGGGTGAAGTCATCGATCTGTCNGCGCACCTGACCGGGCNGGATTAGCAGCAGGTTGGGGTGTGAANCGCTGTGATTGCCGATTTCGAAACCCCACTTGTCGAGCTGCCGCACGTCGTCCCACGAGAGCCGTCCCGGCCCGCCGAACCCGAGTCCCTCGCTGACAAAGAACGTGGCACCAAACCCGAGCCGTTTGAGCGCCGGAGCGACGTAGGTGATGTCCGACTTGTTGCCATCGTCGAACGACAGCACCACTAGGCGGTCGGGAATCGGTCGCTTCCCGGGCTGTTCTGCGCCGCCGGCGGTGACACCCAGCGCGCTCGACAGCAACACCGCGATCAGCGGGTAAACCACTTTCTGCAAGGTACCGTGCACCGCTAGTTCCTCCGTCGGTTGACTGGCCATCCGAAAGTCTCCCGTGGTCACTGCGCTGCGCCATGATCGGGCCGTCGGCGGAGTGTGGCTAGTAGGGCAGCCCCGTAATCGCCGCTGCGTACCGTTGGTATACTCGTCGTTGTGGGCAGCGCGTGCTCCAGCGGAAACGGGAACCCGGTTGGAAAGCGATCGACCGTGTCGATGGCGCATCGTGTGCTCCTGAGCAATTAAACTCGCGCAATTAAACTCGCGCATATTTTTGTTGAATCAAATAAATAGCGGTATAGTGGCGTCGGTGTCCGATGCCTCGCGCCCCCGCAAACGGCGTCGGGACAGCCGGCCGTGAACGACAGAGTGAGCGAGACGATACCATGACCGAATCCGACGACCACGATGTGTTTGCCAAGCCGACCGGTTGGATCTCGCTGGCCCCCGCGACACTGTTGGTGATCGGTGTGGTGGTGGTCTACGGGACGATTGTGTTCTATATACTCAAGGGCATTTTTGAGGCTGAGGATCTTCCCTGGTGGATCCGTTTTGGTGTTCCAGCGATCATTTTCGGGTTTACGCTGACGCTGCTGACGGTGATCATCCAGCGGATCAAATCGGCGAAGACGGATAAGTATCTCGACGTGGAGGATTAGGCGATGGCAGAGGGGCAGATACTGGTCGTGACCAGCCCGCAGATTCCCGGTAAGCGCATCGTGCGTACGTTAGGCATGGTGGCGGGGAATACGATCCGCGCTCGGGGCATTGGCAANGACATTGTGGCGGCGTTGCGGATGCTTGTCGGTGGCGAAATCCACGAGTACGGCAAGCTGATGTCCGAGAGTCGCGAACAGGCGGTCGATCGGATGACCGCCAAGGCCGAAAAACTGGGGGCCAATGCGGTGATCAGCGTCGATTTTCAGAATTCGGTGATCGCCAAGAGCTGCGCCGAGATGCTCTGTTACGGGACGGCCGTGATCATCGAAGACGAGTAGCTGGAGTTCCCCAATCTCGCGATCGATCGACTCGCTGTCGCGCAGAGCCCGTTCGCGGCGGGCCGTCCTCAGTGCGGGTTCCAGGTTCCGTTTCCCGAACGGAGCCCTCTGCGGGTGGTGACGGCGGGCCGGAAGGTCCCGTCACCGTGGCCGATCAGTACCGAGACACTCTGTGCCCGGTAATTGGCGGTCGCCGCATCGAGGTGGCCGTCTGCGTTGAGATCGCAAAGCGTGACTCCGTAGTTGCCGCTGCCGGTCGGGTAATCCCGTCGGGGAGCGAACTCGCCCTGGGATTGGTTCAGTAGGACCGACAGGAAATCTTCGGTCCAGTGGGTGACCACCAAATCGAGATCCCCGTCCCGATCGAGGTCCCCGACTCCTAGAAAGGCACCGTTCTTGCCACCTTCCAGCAGTCGGTCTTTTTGAAACGAACCGTCGCCGTTTCCCAGGAAGAGCGAAATCGTGGACGTTCCCAGATTGGCGGTCACCAGATCGACGTTTCCGTCCCCGTTGATATCCGCGGCTCGCACGTCGTTGATCGCATGCGAGCGGCGTCCCGGAATCTGGGTCGCGCGCACTTGATGGCGGGCGGGTGGCTGCCGATCCCGGAACAGCGCCCGCCCCGGGTTGATGAAATAGGTCACGGTCGAATCGTGTTCGTTGGGGACCGCGATGTCCAACAGGCCGTCGCCGTTCAGATCGGCCGTCTCGACGTAGTACGCCGACTTTCCCGCATCGCATTCCAGCGGCGGGCCGAATTTCCAGGTGTCGAGACGTTGCCGGAGATACAACTTGCCGATCGCGATATCCCCCTTGTATCCCGACCCGCGCGCCGTATAGAGCAAATCGAGCCGGCCGTCGTTGTCGAGGTCGGCCAGTCGAATTCCCTTGGCTTCGCTCGGTACACGGTATTCGAGCACGCTTTGAAATCGACCGTCACCCAGGTTCCTAGCGAGCACAATGCTCCCGGGATCCGCCGGACCGGAGCCCCCGATCGCGAACGCCAAATCGGCGCGTTCATCGCCGTCGAGGTCGTGCGAATCGAGGTTGTGCACATGCCGTGAACCGTGTGGATTGGGAACCGTAAACGGAGTCAGCGCCGCCCGCGTTAATTGGCCCCGCGGGTCGACTCCTTCGATCGTGACTACACCGATGCTGCGGTAGCCGACCGCCAGATCGATCCGCTGATCCCCCGTGAAGTCGGTGGCGATTAGCTTGTAGGGTCCGCCGACGTAGCCGTCTGGAATCGTATCCCGCCGTGACTGCGCTGCTGCGGTGCAACAACTCAGCAAACAGAGCGCCACAGCGGTGCAGGAGCCGGTTTGGGCATGGGGTGTTTCGGCACAGCGGNCGATCGACATACTCCCTGTTACTTCGGTGCGACCTGGTGCAGCGGTTACGGGAACGCTGTGACGCCAGCCGGTTGGAACCCGCGTCGTGTTTACAGCTCAAACGGGTCGGGTGTGCGAATCACGAAGAACTTGCGGACGGCCTGCTTGACGTGCCAGTGCGTTTTCATCCCCAGCGGAAAATGGGCCATGTCACCCGGTCGAAGGGTGAGGGTATGGTCGGTCCCGTCCTCGGTGATGTCGACTTCACCTTCCAGCAGGTGCACGAATTCGTCCCAGCCGAAGGTCCACTCGAACTGTCCCGGCTCACATGACCAGAGCCCACTGGAGACGCATTTGTCGGCGCTTTGCGTCAACACGGTACCGCGGGCAATCGGATTGCCCTCCTTGATCCAGGAGGGCTCGATGGGCATGTCGGGCAAGGTTCCCGCGGGTGTCGGTGCGGATTGGAGTGTCACGGTGGCCATGTGTTTCTCCCTGACAGGTGAGATCTGCTCGGATCGTCGGTTCCAGCGGCGCGCATGTCACAGAACAGCTCTGTTTTCTAACACGCTGATCGCAGGATCGCAATTTGAGACCGTGCTGGGCTGTGCGGCGACCGCCACCCGGGCGGCCTAGGCCAGGATGTCTTGGACGACTTTGCCGTGTACGTCGGTCAATCGAAAATCACGTCCCTGAAAGCGGTACGTAAGTCGCTCGTGGTCGATCCCCAACAGCGCCAGGATGGTGGCCTGGAAGTCGTGCACATGGACCGGATCTTGGGCCACGTTGTAACTGAAATCGTCCGATATGCCGTAGCTAATGCCCCCCTTGATCCCACCACCGGCCATCCAGATACAGAAGTTGCGCGGGTGATGATCACGGCCGTGCTGTTTCTGGTTGTTCATGTCTCCCTGCACGAATACCGTGCGACCGAATTCGCCGCCCCAAATGACCAGCGTCTCTTCGAGCAGACCACGCTGTTTGAGGTCCTTGACCAGGGCGGCGGATGGTTGATCGGTGTCGCGGGTCTGGACCGCGAGCTGCGTCGGTAGGTTCCCGTGTTGATCCCAGCCGGCATGCATCAGCTGAATGTAACGCACACCCCGCTCCGCGAGGCGGCGGGCGAGCAGACAATTCTGGGCGAACGAACCACGCCGCGTCACATCGGGACCGTACATATCTAACACGTGCTGCGGTTCGGAGTTCACGTCGACCAGACCCGGTACCGAAGTCTGCATCTTGTACGCCATCTCATACTGAGCGATCCGGGTGAGGATCTCGGGATCTCCCACTTCGGCTTGCTTGATCCGGTTGAGNGCACCGAGGTCGTCGAGCAGTCCCCGGCGCATCTGCCGGCTAATTCCCTTCGGGTTCGACAGATAGAGGACCGGGTCTCCCGTGCCGCGGAACTTGACTCCCTGGTGGCGCGTCGGCAGAAAACCGCTTCCCCAGTACCATTCGTAGAAGATCTGTCCACACGAAGCCTCCCGGTCCCGCGAGGTCATCGCCACAAACGTCGGTAATTCATCGTTTTCACTTCCCAGACCGTACGACAGCCAGGCACCCATACTGGGCCGCCCCGGTTGTTCGGCGCCGGTGAGAAAAAAAGTGATCGCCGGCGCGTGATTGATGGCCTCGCTGTACACGCTGCGGATCAGGCAGATATCGTCGGCGATCGATCCGATGTGCGGGAGCAGTTCGCTCATGTACGTCCCGCAATCGCCGTAGGGGTAGAATTTCCAATTGCTGGGGAGGACCTTTTGCGCCTTACCCTGTGTCATCGTCGTCAGCCGCTGCCCCCCCTGCACGGACTGCGGCAGGTCTTGGCCGCGGCGTTTCTCCAGCTCGGGCTTGTGGTCGTACAGGTCGACCTGGGTGGGAGCACCGTTTTGCAGCAGGTAAATCACCCGCTTGGCTTGCGGCGCAAAGTGCGGGATGCCCGCGATCCCGCTGCCCGTTCGCTCGAACGACTGTCCCTTGAGGCGGAGCAGGTTGGACAGTCCGAGGGTTCCCAGTCCGAGGCTTCCCCGCGAGAAGAGCGCCCGGCGGGTGAATGCGCGTTGGATCGTATGCGTTGGATTCATGGTCTGCGCCGCGCGGTGGACGTGCTATTCTCGGCTGAGAAATTCGTCGCTGTTGAGTAGTAGGGTCATCAGGTTTCCGTAGGCCGCAACTTCGATTGGATCGAAGCCAGTCGGAACGGGTGTTGCCCCGACCGAGAGGAACTGGTTGGCCGACCCGGGATCTGCCCGAAGCTGTCTGGTGAGTCGGTCCAACGCGGTGTTCAGGATCTGTCGTTCTTTGTTTTGGGGTGGACGGGAGAGTGCCAATAAGAATGCCAGCTCGATGCGCTCGCGNCGTTCGCTCGCTGCTGCCAGGACCCGCGCGGCGAGCACCCGCGCCGCCTCGACGTACGTTGTGTCGTTCAAGACCGTCAGCGCGTGCAGCGGCGTATTCGTCCGTAGCGTACGGACACTGCAGACTTGGCGGTTGGCTTCGTCAAACAGATTGGGCGGTCCGAGCGAGCGCCGCCAGAACGTGTACAGGCTACGGCGGTAGAGCTTCGCACCCGTGTCGGGGGCGTACTTGATTTTCCCGAAGCTGAAATCGGCCCACAGGCCAGCCGGTTGGTACGGCTTGACCGAGGGTCCGCCGATTTTATCGACGAGCAGGCCGGCGACAAACAACGCGTTGTCCCGGATCACGTGGGAGGGTAGGCGGTGCCGTGGCGCGTGACTCAACCACTGATTCTCGGGATCCAGCTCGCGTGTTTCGGCGGGCGCGATCGCCGACTGCCGATAGGTGGCGCTGGTCGTCAACAGTCGCGCCATCTGTTTCAGATCCCAGCCGGCCTCCACCCATTCGCGGGCCAGCCAGTCGAGCAGCCGCGGATGCGTGGGGAGCCTGCCCTGGGTCCCGAAATCTTCCGGCGTACGGACCAGTCCCCGACCAAACAGGAACTGCCAGTAGCGGTTCACGGCGACCCGCGCCGTGAGCGGGTGTTTGCCATTGACCAGCCAGGTTGCCAGGCCGAGACGATTGGGGGGAGCATCTTTGACCTGCGCAGGTAGACAGGCGGGGGTACCCGGGGAAAGGGCCTGGGAGGTATCCGGCTTGTCGTAGCGGCCGATTTGCAGGACGTGCGTGACCCGCGGCTGGGGTCGGTCGCGCATCACCATCGTCTCAGACATCTTGTCGGTGATCCGACGCCGTTCTGCGCGGGCCAGCGACGCGGCGCGCCGGGCGTCGCGGAACACACGCGTGGTAGACCGGTGATACACGGCGACCGCATCGCGTTGGGACTCGGTCAGCTCACCCTCGGGCGTTTCCAGGAGCTGGAGTATCTGGGCGGGTGGGACGACCGGGGTTTGCAGTGACGGGTGGTCGACATCGGTTGCCGAGATTCGAAAACGCCCCAGTAGATGGTGTTTGAAATCCGACTGGTGGCGGAGCTTGATCACCAGCGAGCTGCCGTTGGCCAGCTCGACCGGTGTTTTCAAGGTAAATACCGCCTGTCGATCCTGGGCCGTGTTGATTTCGCCGTCCGAGATTCCCCAGCCCTTGTCGTCAGCGGCGTCGATAGCGCCCGCCACCGGCCACGCCGGCTCACTGTGGTCGGCGGTCGCCGTCGAGAACTGCAGCGAGCGGGGGGGCGCTCCGTCGCGGTGCAGTTCGACCGCGAACTGGGTGAGCACAAAATTCGCTCGGCGTCCGGGACCGTCGTATTCCAAACGCTCGTCGGTGAGGGCTTCCAGGCGCAGACCGGTCAGCCGTTTCAGTGGCATCGAGGCTTGTAGCGCATAGTCGGCCCGTTCGGGAAACGGACCGCTGGCGAGGACCGAACCGTCGGCCAGCACGCGCAATTTTACGTCGCCGGTTGAGACGGGGTTCTGTGGGGAAAGCGCATGCCAGCCTTGGAGCGAGCCGCTCTTGTGAGCGGATTGGATCTCCGCGGCCCACCGGGTGCGCAGCGCAGCCAGGTCGGCGAGTGGCCCTTGGGTGATCGACCGCGCGTGGACAATCTCGGCAGTCAGCGATGCGAGTCGGATCCGCTGCAGGTTGTCGGGCACCCGTTCGACCGGATTCGCGTTGCCTCCTTTGTCGACACTCCCCGATTCAGCGATGTTGTTGAAGTACGCGAACAGCCGGTAGTACTCACGCTGCGAGATCGGATCGTACTTATGGTCGTGGCAACGGGCGCAGCCGACGGTAAATCCGAGCCAGACGGTCGCGGTGGTTTCGGTTCGGTCGAACACGTACTCGACTCGGTTTTCCTCTGCGATCCGTCCCCCCTCACCGTTGAGCGGGTGGTTGCGATTGAAACCGGTGGCCACCAGTTGGTCCTTGGTCGGGTTTGGGAACAGATCCCCCGCCAGCTGCTCCATGGTGAACTGGTCAAACGGCATACTGTCGTTGAAGGCTCGGATGACCCAGTCTCGCCAAAAGTGCATGGTCCGTGTGCGATCGCCCTGGTACCCATTGGTGTCTCCGTAACGCGCTGCCTCAAGCCACATCCAGGCGATGTGTTCACCGAAACGGGGAGAGCTCAACAGCCGATCGACGAGGCGGTGGTGGGCATCGGGTGAAGCGTCTTGGAGGTGCTGCGCCAGCTCGTCGGGCGTGGGGGCCAGACCCGTCAAATCGAGTGTCACTCGCCGGATGAGCGTCTGTCGGGAGGCCTCGGAAGCGGGCCGCAGGCCGCGCGCAGCCATCCGCGCCAGCACAAAGCGATCGACCGCGTTACGGGCGCGGGGCCCAACGGTGGCGGTTGGCAGCGGCGGCCTCGCGGGGGGAATCAGTGACCAGTGCGGCGCATACACAGCACCTGTGGTAGCCCACCGCCGCAGCTGTTCTCGCTCGGCGGGTGTCAGCGTCTGATTGGAAGCTGGGGGAGGCATGACACGGTCCGGGTCGTTGCTGGCGATCCGCTCGCTCAACTCCTGGAGCAAGTTTTGCCGGGCCTCGGGCGCGCGTACCAGTGGCAGGTCGAGGCGGAGTTCGGCTTGCCGCGCCTCGGCGTCTGGTCCGTGACAGCGGTAGCAGTTTTCCGCCAGAACCGGCCGGATGTCGCGATTGAAGTCGACCAACGGGTCCGCCGCCCGCAAGCCGACGGGGATCCCTACCACCAGGGCGCAGGCGAGACGACATGGCAGCGCCGGGAATCGACCGTAAGCGAACCGAAGGTGTCTGATCATGCAGACTATCCTAGCCGATCTGCGTCGGATCTCCTCGCAAACCGCAGCCATTCTCGAACGCCCTGGCGTCCGTTGATGGCCGTTTGCGGTGACCGACTTCCCGCAGATTTGCCGGTGCGCCCTTCGCTTGGGCGAACTAACGTTTACTTTGCAGCCCCACGAGCGCCTCGGCCAGTAGGTTCAGCGCCGCCTTCGCGTTGCCCGTCACGGTAGCTTGATCGAGCGGACGCCGTTCGTTGACATCGGACGCGACGTCGAAGAACCGGCCGTCGCGGTACAGCTTGAAACGCTTGGTGCGGACCCAGTGCCGCCCACCCAGACCAGCGTAACACCAGCGGCGCTGCGGGCCGGGTCGAGCGCGGAGCAGTGGGGAGAAACTGCGACCGTCGAGCGCCAAGTCAGCAGGCGGTTGCGCGCCTGCCAGGTCGAGCAGGGTTGGCAGAAAATCACTGCTGTCTACCAACCCGTCGACCTCGCTGCCGGCGGCTGTAACACGGGGCCAGCGAACCAGTAGCGGAACGCGGGTTCCGTCGTCTCGGAGATTGCCCTTGCCGCCCGCAATCCGTTGCGAACCGCGCAGCGAGACGACCGGCTCGCGGTAGAACTGGCCGTTGCGCACCCCGGCGATCGACCGCTTGGGTGTGCCGTTGTCGGTCGTGAAGATGACCACCGTGTTGTCGCGCAGCCGCTGCTGGTCCAAGGCGGTCAACAAACGTCCCACGATGCGATCCATCTGGCGGGCCATTTCGGCGTAGCTGTCGTAACGGGTTTTGCCGGGGCCGAAGGGGACGGGCTGCGGCAGGTCGTCGGTGACGTCGTGGCACAAGGCCATCGAGAAGTAGGCCAGAAACGGACCCCCGCGGTTGCGTTTCATGAAATCGACCAAGAAGTCGACATACACGTCCGGGCCGTACTTTCCCTGCAGGTCTTGTCGCTGACGGCCGTTTTGCCACAGCAGCGGGTCGTGATAGCGCGGCCCTTCGTGCCAGCCGAACAGAGAGTACGCGTCGAATCCCAGGCGGCGGGGGTGCTGCGGGTCGCGTTTGAGCAGGGCCAACTGCCATTTGCCAGCCACCGCGGTGGCGTAACCCGCCCCCTGCAGCAGACGCGAAAACGTCTGTGACTCGATCCTTTTGGGGAAGCTGCCCCAGGCCGGCTGGCCGAACCGAAACGGATAGCGTCCCGTCATCAGCGCGATCCGCGTAGGATGGCAGACCGGCATGCTGTAGGCGTGGTGGAATTTCATCCCGTCACGGGCCAGCGAATCGATGTGCGGTGTGGGGTAGGACTTGCCTCCGTAACATCCGAGTACCTCCTGTCCCACGTCGTCGGCCAAGATCAGCAGGATGTTGGGTGACTGCTTGGCAGCGGTCGCTGCGCGGTGCAACGTAGACGGCGTGGGGTCGGCGACCGCCACACCGGTGGACAACAACAGGCCGATCAGCAAATCCATACAGAGGCTCGTCGGTTGGTGGAGTGGGCCCCCGCGGTTGCCGCCACGGTTACTTGGGGCGCACGCGCGTGTCGGTCGCTTTCCGGCTCAGCCAGGGAACGAACCCAGCGGTCCTCACCCCGATGCTCCACAGCGTGTGACCGGCGGTGATGTAGAGTGTCTTCAAATCGCGGCCGCCAAAGGTACAGTTGGTGACTTCGTCTTCAGGAATCGGGACAAAGCCGACCTGTTTTCCCTCGGGCGTGATCACGTAGACCCCTCCCGGCACTTCGGTGGTCTCGTGTGGGGGGCTGGCAACAGTGCGGCCGGCCGCGATATAGAGTCGGCCCGCGACGTCCAGCGCCATCCCGTCTCCCCCACGACCGCGCCCAAAATCGTGCAGCTTTTTTCGACTCCCGGGAACCACGGTACCGGCTGGTGTAACGGCGAATCGCCACACGGCGCGCGGCACGTCCGGCGTATTGTTGTTGTTGTCGACAACGAACAACCAGCGATCGTCGGCGGAAATACAGATTCCGTTGGGCCGGTTGACCTCATGGGTTAGTACCTGCGTGACGCTTCCGTCGGGATCGATTCGATAGATGCCCTCGATGGCCCGCCCGTCCCGGTCGAGAATTTCCAGCCCCCGGCGGGAACCGTAGCGGGGGTCGGTAAAATAGATGCGGCCCTTGGAATCGATCGTCAGGTCGTTGGGGCCGGCGTACCGGTGTTTCTGAAAACGGTCCGTCAGAACGGTGATTGTGCCGTCGGGTTCGGTGCGGGTCACCCGGCGGTGTCCCTGTGGCCCGGGGCCTTCGCAGGCGAGCAGCCGCCCCTCGAGATCAAACAGCAGGCCATTGGCCGCGCCCGACGGATGCCGGAACACGTGCATGGCGCCGGTCCGATCCCGACGCATGATGCGGTTGTTCGCACCGTCGCTGAAATAGACATTGCCGGTCGGATGCCAGGCGGGTCCCTCGACAAAAGCGACGATGCCGATCGGCTGCGGGACGGGTTGCTCAAACAGCTCCTCGGCGGCCGTCGAATGACCGCTCACGATGAGCAGCTCCAGCCACAGCATCACTGCCATCCATGGTCTCAGTGGAAAACACGAGACGATCGTTCGAGGCATGGTTAGGCACCTTGTCAGGAGTTGACACATCGACGCAGCCTACCGCGCTTCGGCGCGGATGCAATCGGGAGGCGATCCACCGCTGCTCGTTGAGCCGGCGTGTCGGGCCCCGCAGCGAATCCCTGCGGGTCGACGGTTGCTACACCGGTTCGACCCCTCTTACCCTAACTTGCAGAACATCCTAGGATATGTGGTCGTATTTTGAGGTACAATCTGAGTAGAGGGGCGTTCGGCGAGGTGGGGCGAGATGTGTCCCACGAAGGTCGGCCCGACGGTGGATCGAGTACCCAGTTTCCTTTGTCTAGAAATCAGGGAATCACGCGCATGTCGACAGCGGAGATCTCCATTACGGGCGAACCGATCTCAGAAGCCACTTGCCGATTTACGGTTGACCGACCAGTCTATCCGGACAAATCGTTTGCCTTTCTCAACAAAGAGAAAGCCGAGGGCTCACCGCTGGCAGAGCGGCTGTTTGCGATTGACGGAATCTCGCGGGTGATCATCGCGCACGATCAGGTCACGGTCAACAAAACGGTAGCGGGCGAGTGGCCGGGGATCGGCCGGTCGATCGGTATCGTCATCCGAGAGCATCTAGCGACCGGGGACCCGGCGGTGAGCGATGCGGTCTGGGAGGACATGCCCTCCAGCGACGAAATTCGGGCGAGCGTGCAACAGGTACTCGACAGCGAGGTCAATCCTTCGGTTGCCGAGCACGGTGGCGTGATCCGGCTCATCGACGTTCAGGAAAACCGCGTCTATATCCAGATGGGTGGCGGTTGTCAGGGGTGTGGTCAGGCGGATGTGACCTTGAAGTTCGGCATCGAAAACTCGATTCGGGCGTCGGTTCCCGAAGTGGCGGAGATTCTCGACGTCACCGACCACGCCGCGGGGCGTAATCCCTACTATACGCCGTCCAAGAAGTAGCGCGAGTGATGCCCCGGGTGCTGCTGCTGTTGCCGACCACCTCGTACCGCACCGAGGCGTTTCTGGACGCGGCGGTACAAGTGGGGGTGGATGTCACGGTCGCTTCGGAACAGGCCAACACTCTAGGTCATCTCAATCCGGCTGCCTTGCTGACGCTCGACTTCAATGACCCACAATCCGCCGCGCAGCGGGTCTGCGCCTTTGCGCGTCGGTATGCGATCGATGCGGTGGTGCCGGTGGATAGCCAGGTCGTAGAGGTGGGAGCTACCATCGCGGCCGCGCTTGGACTGCGTCACAATTCCATCGATTCGGCCCGTTGTGCCGGTGACAAACACCACGCGCGGCAGCGATTTCAACGGGCCGGAGTCCCGGCCCCGGCATTCAGCCTCTGTTCGTTCGATGAAGACCGCGCCGCGCTGGCTGCGCGGATTCCTTACCCGTGTGTCATCAAACCGCTTTCAGGAGCCGGCAGTCAAGGTGTGATGCGGGCGGACGGACCGACGCAGTTTGTGCCGGCGGTCGATCGCCTGGCTGCCATTCTCAAGTGCGCGTCGACCGCGCCGCACGAGCCACCCGCGCCGCGGGAATTTCTCGTCGAGCAGTTCGTGGGGGGGCCTGAGGTGGCCCTCGAAGGTCTGCTCACGGAGGGCGCGCTCAAAACCCTCGCGCTGTTCGATAAGCCCGATCCGCTGGACGGTCCGTTCTTCGAAGAGACGATCTACGTGACCCCGTCCCGATTGGATGACGCCACGCAACAACGCATCGCGCGGTGCGCACAACAGGCGGCCTGTGCGATCGGGCTGACCGACGGGCCCGTCCACGCGGAGCTGCGCCTGCCGCCGGGTGGTCCCTCGGTGATCGAGGTCAATCCCCGATCGATTGGCGGGCTCTGTTCACGTGTACTGCGTTTCGGTACCGGGTTGTCGCTTGAGGAATTGATCATTCGTCACGCGCTTCAGGAGCATCAAGAATTGCCTCGGCTGCAGGGTCAGCCTGCAGGGGTCATGATGATCCCGATTCCGCGCGCCGGCAAATTAGGTGAAATCCGCGGTCTCGACGAGGCCCGTGGTGTGAGCGGGATCGAAGGGGTGACGATTTCGGCGCACCTGGGACAAACGCTGGTGCCACTCCCCGAGGGTGCGCAATATCTGGGCTTTTTGTTTGCGCGGGCCGAGTCCTCGACCGCCGTCGAGGCGATCCTCCGCGCCGCGCACGCCTGTTTGGAATTTGTCATCGATCCGTAGGTCCGCTGCTGGGGTGTCGCGGACTCACTTTGAGCAAACGGTGATCGCCGCTTCGTCTCTGCGTCCCCAGCCAGTATGATGGCCAACGGTGGCTGCCCGGGGTTCCACCCGGCTGCCGTTCGACTCCCCTGCCCTCCGTGATTGATACGCGAGCTCATGCATCGTCTCATCCCTCCGTGTGTAGGTTTTGTTCTTCTCACCGTTGGCGTACTGTCTGACGTCGGCGCCCAGTCGCCCGCCGAGAAGGCACAGGCCAACCGACTGTTCGACCGTAATCAGCTGGTGGCTTGGTGTATTGTCCCGTTCGACGGCAAGCAACGCGGGCCCGCCGAACGCGCCCAGATGCTGAAGCGACTCGGGCTGCGCCGCGTCGCCTACGACTGGCGCGAAAAGCACGTCGCCACCTTCGAAGAGGAAATTCTGCAATATCGACAGCACGGATTGGAGTACTTCGCGTTTTGGGATACCCATCCGCAGGCGTTCCGGCTGTTCGAGAAATACAAGCTCCATCCGCAAATTTGGAAAATGCTGAGTCAACCCGCGGGCCAAACGCAGGCGGCTCGCGTTCGGTCGGCAGCCGAGCAGATACTCCCGTTGGTGCGGCAGACACGAAAGATGGGGAGCAAGCTGGGGCTTTACAATCACGGTGGCTGGAGTGGTGAACCGGAGAACTTGGTGGCCGTTTGCCAGTATCTCCGCGAGCACCACCGGGCCGAGCATGTGGGGATTGTATACAACCAGCACCATGCGCACGCACGGATCGATGAGTTTGCGAAGATCCTGGCGCTGATGAAGCCGTATCTGCTCTGTCTCAACTTGAACGGAATGTCGCGCAACGGCGAGCGCAGCGGGAAGAAAATTTTGCCGCTGGGCGAAGGTGAATTGGACGTCAGTCTGATGAAGATCCTACGCGACTCCGGATACCGTGGACCGGTCGGGATCATCGGGCACACGCAGGATGATGTGGAACAACGGCTGGCCGATAATCTGGACGGACTCGACTGGATCCTGCCGCAGCTCGACGGGAAACCGCCAGGTCCCAAGCCGCCGCTGCGCACCTGGTCGCCCGAGGAAGATGCTCCGGACAACGGGCCCGACATCGAAGGGGCGATGCTCGAAGGACAGGCGGCGTATCGGGCGCCGCCGTTGACGATCGAATGCCGTGTCACGCTGTCCGATCGCAGCCGTTACAACATCCTGGTTGCCAGCGACACGAAAGCGTCCGCTGCGCACTGGGAGATTTTCACAGTGACCGGTAGCGGGTTGTTTACCGCGTATCTTCCGGGGATGGAACCCGATCATGTCCGCTCGCGCGCGATGCTCTGTGATGGTCAGCCGCATACCGTGACGATGCTGTACGAGCCCGACCGTGTGCGGCTGCTCGTCGACGGAAAGACGGTTGCGGATCAAACCGTGCGATCGCGCCGCAGGACCGTTGTGCCGGGTGGGCTGGCGATCGGACGGTTGGTTCGGGAACGGCTGGGGTGCAGCGGCCCGATCGATTGGGTACGGATCTCCCGGGGGATTCGAGCGGTGGCTGACGATCCGCTGCTCGACGTTCAGCAAGACGGATCCACGCTGCTGCTTTGGCGGGCCCGGAAACCACGCTCGCCGACCGGCAAGGGCGGGTCCCAGAGCGGACACTCGATCCCCGGACACTCGGCTGCGGCGGTGGCTCGCTTCGTGACCAACTCGCGGCAGCGCGGTGTGGCGCAGCGCGGTCTGAGGGTGTTCAGTTCGGCCGAGTCGGCTTGTCTGTCCTGCCACAAGATCACCCGCCACGGGGGTAGCGTCGGGCCCGATCTAACACAGCTTGGACGACAGCGGAAACCGGCGGAGATCATCGAGTCGGTGGTCTGGCCCCAGCGGCATGTGGAACCCGCATACCGGGCCCGTATGATTTTCACCGCGGATGGGCGCGCATACCGAGGGTACGTGTTGCGCCGAAACGCGCACCAGCTGATCCTCCGCGACCCGACTCAGCCCGCTGCCGAACCGGTCACCATCGATGTCGACCAGATCGAGGCCGAACGCGAGATCGGGACCCTGATGCCCGAGAACCTGATCGCATCACTGTCCGACACCGAGCGTAATGACTTGTTTTGTTTCCTGTTGGGATTGGGATGCGCCGATGGGATCCCGCCACAACAACTCGACGGGTTGCTGGCGCACGCCCACGGCCACCGATCGGCGTCGTTTGCCGTTCCGAGAAAACCCCTGCAGCCGGATGATTGGCCGAGTTGGCGGCATTCTGTAAATCGCGACCGCGTCTATGATTTTTACGCCAAGCAGGCCGACTACTTCCGCCGACAACCGAACGGTCCGACGCTGTTGCAGGACTACCCGGGTCTCGATGGGGGGCAGCTGGGGCATTGGGGCAATCAGGACGACGAGTACTGGTCGAGCCCACGTTGGAACGACACCTTACTGGGATCGGTACAGTGCGGAATTTTTCGCGGCGCAGGCGTGACGGTTCCCCGCGGTGTGTGCGTAAAGCTCGACGAAGACGGGCTGCATTCGGCCTGCTTTAACCCCGACACACTCAGCTACGACGCGGTCTGGACCGGGGGATTCCTGAAGTTCTCGTCGTTTCGCCACGGATTCCTCGACGGTCTGCTACTGGACGGATCACCGGCCGCTCGGCCGGAGGGTTCCCGACCACCAGCGCCCTTTCGGTATCGCGGCTTCTATCGAGACGGCAACCGGGTGGTTTTCGCGTACCGTGTTGGCGCGGTGGAGTACCTCGACTCCCCGTCGTCGCAAGACGGCCGCTTCACCCGACGGGTGGCGCCTGCGAAGGAACACCCCTCCTTCGCACGGATCAGTGAACCGCCGCGCAGGCCGCCGCGGGTGTTCGAGACCCCGATCGAGCTGGGCAGCGCTGCGCCCTACGCGATCGATACCATCGGGCTGCCCACGAAAAATCCCTGGAATGCGCAGATCTTTGTGGGGGGATTGAATTTCTTATCCGATGGATCGGCGATGATCTGTACGATGCACGGCGACGTGTGGCGGGTCGAGGGGTATCAGTTCCCTTCTCGTGTTGCGCGCTGGACCCGGTTCGCGTCCGGCCTGCACCACCTGTTGGGGATGGTCATCGATGACGATGGTATCTTCGTCCTGGGCCGCGATCAAATTACCCGCTTGCACGATTTCAATGACGATGGCCGAGCCGACTTTTACGAGTGCTTCTGCAACGCCTATGTTACGTCTCCGGCCGGTCACGATTTTACTTGTGGGTTGCAGCGCGATCCTCAGGGCTATTTTTACACGGCTTCTGGATCGCAGGGGCTGTTGCGGATTTCACCCGATGGTAAGCGGGCCGAAATACTGGCCACTGGATTTCGCAATCCCGATGGTTGCGGCCTGTTGCCCGATGGGACCCTGACGGTCCCCTGCTCGGAGGGCGATTGGACTCCCGCGTCGATGATCTGTCGCGTCCACCCGGGAGAGCAGACGGAACCCAGCTTCCACGGCGCGGGCGGCCCCCGGCAGGGTCAGCTCCCCGCGCTGCCGCTGGCCTATCTGCCGCGTGGTGTCGACAATTCCAGCGGCGGTCAGACCGTGGTCAACAGCGATCGCTGGGGACCCCTCGAGGGTCAACTGATCCATTTTTCCTTCGGTGCCGGTGCGCACATGCTGGTGCTCCGGGACGAACTCGCTGGGCAGTGGCAGGGCGCCGTTGTGCCGCTGCCGGGAGAGTTTCGTTCGGGTGTGCACCGCGGCAGATTCCACCCCACCGATGGACAACTGTACGTCGGCGGAATGCAGGGCTGGGGAACCTATACGACAGACGACGGCTGTTTTCAACGCGTGCGTTATACCGGCGGCGCGGTGCAACTGCCGGTTGGATTCCGGGTCCATGAGAACGGGATCGCGGTGCGATTTTCGGAACCCCTCGATGCGGGTATCGCGACCGATGCGACGAATCATTTTGCCCAATGCTGGAACTACCGATACAGCGCAGCGTACGGATCACCCGAATTCTCGACCAAACACACGGGCGTACGAGGTCACGATCGACTGGCGATTTCTGGGGCGCACATCGGGGATGACGCGCGGACGCTGTTTCTAGAAATTCCCGAATTGCAGCCGGTCAATCAACTCCATTTACGGGTGCGGTCTGGGGCTGCTCGCGATCACGAGCTCTTTGTTACCGTCCACCGCCTCGCCGATCCTTACACGGCAATCCCCGGATATCAATCGACCGATAAGACGATCGCCCCGCACCCGATTGTGGCCGACCTCGCGATGGCCACCCGTAGCATTCCGAATCCGCATCGCCAGCCTTTGGAACGGGCCCGTCAGGTTACGGTCACCACCGGCAGCAACCTCTCTTACCAGACGCGGATCGTGCGGGCGCAAGCCGGGGAACCGCTCGCGCTCACGCTGGCCAACCCCGACGTCGTTCCCCACAATTGGGCGCTCGCCAAACCGGGAACGCTGCGTCGCGTGGGCCAGCTTGCCAACCGCCTCGTCTCGGATCCGGAGGCCGTTTTGCGGCACTATGTCCCGCGCACTTCGGATGTGCTGGCCTACACCGATGTAGTTTTTCCAGGCGAGTCATTTACGATCTACTTTCACGCCCCCGAGCAGCCGGGCCGTTATCCTTTTCTGTGCACTTTTCCTGGCCACTGGCTGATTATGAATGGAACGTTGCTGGTGGAGCGTCGCAGCCGGACGCGCTGAACGCCATCGGCTGGGCGCGGCCAACAACTGGGGGTCGCCGCCGGTCCTCCCGGCTGGATCCGCGGTTGTCGGTGGTGTCGCGCTCAGCGCCTCTCGTGTTGGCGGCTCGCGCGGATAAGATAGAGGGCGCAGCAGCGGACGTGGGGGTCCGGCGACCCCACGAGCTCGAAGAAACAAGGGAGATGTGGAAATGAAGGTTGGTGTCGACAGTTACAGCTATCACCGTCTGTACGGTGAGATTTACCCGAATCAAGTCGATCCGGGACGCCGATGGGAATTCGACCAGTGCATCGACGAGGCGATTCGGATGGGCGCCGCAGGGATCTCGCTGGAGACCTGTTTCATGCCCCGTTTCGATTCCGACTACCTGGCGCAACTCAAGGAAAAACTGGACGCCCACGGCCTCGAGCGGATGGTAGCCTGGGGCCATCCGGACGGGCTTGAAGGGGGCAAGAAACCCGAGGCGGCAAAGGAAATGGAACAGCATCTACTGACCACCCAGGCCGTCGGCGGGACGGTGATGCGGATCGTCGGCAGCAGCCTGATGTTTCGCGACGATCCGCACGGCCCGCAAATCGAGAAACTCGCCGAGATTCTCAAAGAGAGCGTCAAAAAGGCGGAGGACATGGGGATCCGGATGGCGATTGAGAACCACATCGATTTCACCTCAGACGAGATTCTGGAGATCCTCGATCGCGTCGGCTCCGATTACCTGGGCGTCAATTTTGACACCGGCAACTGCCTGCGCGTGTTCGAGGACCCGGTCGAGGCGGCCCGCAAACTGGCCCGACGCATCTACGCGACCCACGTCAAGGACATCGACCCATCCCACGGCTCGCCCCGCGATTGGACGTTTTGGGCCAGCGCGCCGGCCGGGTACGGCATCATCGATATGCCGGCCGTCGTCCAAGTCCTCGACGAACACGGGTACGAGGGAATGTTGTGCGTGGAGATCGACTTCCTCAAGGATCCCGAGGCCGACGAAACGCAGGCGGTGGAGAACGCGGTGCGCTATTCGCAAGGCTTGTTGGCCGCGTAGCGGTGATACGAATGGAGACACCATGACAGATGCTCTCAAGATCGCCATCGTCGGCTACAAGTTTATGGGCAAGGCGCACAGCAATGCCTACCATAAGGCGGGTCGTTTTTTCGAACTGCCCATCGAGTTGGTGTTGCAAACCGCTTGCGGCCGACATCGAGACGGGCTCGCCGAGTTCGCGAATCGGTGGGGTTGGCGAGAAACTGCCACATCGTGGCGAGAAGTCGTCGCCCGCGACGATATCGATATCGTCGATATCTCGTCACCCACCGACACGCATCGCGAGATCGCCATCGCCGCCGCAGAGGCGGGCAAACATATTCTCTGTGAAAAACCGATGTCACTGAGCGCCGCTGACGCGCTGTCGATGTGCGCCGCGGTCAAACGGGCGGGGGTCACCCACGCAATTGGTCACAACTACCGGCGTGTTCCGGCGATTCGGTTGGCAAAGCAGATGATCGAAGACGGAAAACTCGGTGAACTCTACCACTGGCGCGGAACCTACCTGCAAGATTGGATCGTCGACCCCAATTTCCCACTCACCTGGCACCTGCAGCAGGAGCGCGCAGGCTACGGGCCACACGGTGATCTAAATTCGCACAGCGTCGATCTGGCGCGCTACCTGGTCGGAGAGATCAAAAGTGTCCAGTGTACGCTGACCCAGTTTATCGACCAGCGACCGTTGCCCGATGAGGAGCGCGAGGCGGCATTCGCGGCCGCCGTCGGTCAGGGGACGGGTCACGTGACGGTCGATGACGCCTCGTTCATGGTTGTCGAATTTGACAATGGAGCGCTGGGGTCTTTTGAGGCCAGCCGCTTTGCCACGGGCAGAAAGAACTACAACTACTTTGAGATTTACGGCAGCAAAGGGAGCTTGTGTTTCAATCTCGAACGCCTCAACGAGTTGCAGTTTTTTTCACGTGAGGATCCGCCCACCGCGCAGGGCTTTAAGACCATCCTGGTCACCGAGTCCAGTCATCCGTATATCGCGAACTGGTGGCCGCCGGGTCATAGCATCGGATACGAACATACTTTTATCCACCAGGTGGTGGACTTCGTCCGCTGTATTCAGGGGGCGACCGAGATGGAGCCCAATTTTTTCGATGGCCTGCGCACGATGGAAGTTCTCGACGCAGCGGCGTTGTCCTCTCGTGAAGGTCGGCGCGTGGATGTTCCACGAGCTGAGGTGTAATCGGTTGTTTCTAATGGTTTAAGGTGTGGTTCGGTATGCGTACAACATGGAATTTCAACACGGCCGACCAGTTGGTATTTGGCCAGAACGCGATCGACGAGCTCGGTGAGCGCACGCAACAGATGGGCGCCCGCCGCTTGTTAATCGTGACCGACAAAACGCTGGTTGGCGCGGGGCTAGTCGAGCGCGTGCGGGTCCCACTGGACGAGGCGGGTGTGGTGGTCGAGGTGTTTGACGGCGGGGCCCCCGAGCCCCCGCTACACGCGGTCGAGGACGCGATTTCGGTTGCCCGCGATTGCGGCGCCGAAGTCCTGTTGGGTTTGGGGGGTGGCAGCAATATGGATATTGCCAAAGCCGCTAGCGTGGTGCTGACGCACGGCGGGGCTGTCAAGGACTACGCTGGGGATCAGCTGGTGCCGGGGCCGATTTTTCCGCTGATCCTGGTCCCGACCACCTCGGGCACCGGTTCGGAAGTCACCGCGGCGGCGGTCTTGAACGACACCGAGCAGGGCGCAAAATTTTCGATCCTTAGCAACCACTTGCGTCCGCGATTTGCCGTGGTCGACCCGCTGCTTGCGGTCAGTTGTCCACCCGCCGTTACGGCCGCCAGTGGGATCGATGCGTTGTCGCACGCGGTCGAGGGCTACACGGCTATCGATAACGAGTCCTTTCCGCTCCCCGAGGGCGAGCGCACCGTCTACCAGGGCCGATTTCCGTTGGTGGATCTGTTAGCCGAGCGGGCCATCGGCTTGATCGGCACTCACCTCCGCCGGGCGGTGGCTGACGGGGAGGATCTCGAGGCGCGAGAGGGTATGGCGCTCGCCGCGACGCTTGCCGGAATGGCGTTTTCCAACTCGGGAGTGGCGGTGGTCCACGCGCTCGAGTACCCCTTGAATGACACGGTGCACACGCCGCACGGAGTTGGCTGCGGGCTGTTCCTGCCGTACGTCATGCGGTGGACGACGCCCGCTCGGCCGCGGCAGATGGCGCGGATCGCGCAGCTCTTGGGGGAAGCCGGGCCCGGCTTGGAAGAGCGGCAGGCGGCTGACCTGGCGGCGACCGCCGTCGAGAAGCTCAATGCCGATATTGGAATTCCAGCACGTCTCGGCGACGTAGGAATTCGCGCCGAGCAGCTACCCGCGATGGCGGACGCCGCCTTCGGCTTGAAGCGCATTCTGCGCGTCAGCCCGCGATCGGTGACACGGGAAGATCTCGCGTCGGTACTGCGCGCCGCGTTGTAGGGACGCCGACCGGTCGGTCGCAGCCAAATCGGTACCGGTCGATCGGACCGCCGACCGACACGACGATCCCGCGTGGGTGCTTGCCAGGTGGTGCGCCTATCCCCCCAGTTGCCACGGTTTGATGGCCTCTAGGGGATAGACCAGCATGATGATATTCAGCGTCAGGCAGTCCCGCATGGCCAGTGTCATCAGCAGTTCGGTGACCGCGACCAATGCCACTGATTTTCGCCTTCCGGCGATCGTGGCGATCCCGTACCCGATGGCGCATGCCAACAAGTCACAGATCGAATTGGCGACCGAGTCACCGCAGTAATCCTGGGCAATCGTCGCGGCGCGGTAGCGCTCGATGATGATCGGTGAGTTTTCCAGGATTTCCCATTCGCATTCGAGTGCCACGGCAATCGAGAACTTCCACCAGGTGCTGGGAATGGTGTGAGGACCAGATGTCCCAGGACCAAACAGACAGTCCACCGCAACGGCACCAGGCGTTACGCCCCATCAGGAATAGCGTGGTGACCATTGCGACGCCGAGCGGGCCGGCGGTCAAAGCCACCCCGGTGAGAGTTGTTCGAGCGGAGCCCCGATCGACGTAAGAGGAATGTTCCGAAGTCTGGAGACTGTTCATCTTCGTCTTGGATCGCGGCGGTCGCCCGGACCGAACGGTCACCAGCTCCGATGTTCGGCTGGAGGGTGTATGCCGTCTGTCGATCGTCGCCAGATCGGCTCAGCGCGGGTGAGACGATCGCTGCCCAACAGATCATCTCCCCCCCGCCCATGGGACCAGCCGCAGCCGCGCGGGGCGACGAGCGGGTGCGAAACTCTTACTCCGCCAGCAATTGTTGAATCGTCGGTTCCATGGCCTCGGCCCACATGCGGTAGCCCGCTTCGTGGGGGTGTAGTAGATCGGGCATGACAGATTTGGGCAGCCGTCCGTTGTCCTCGAGGAATGCGCCGTTCAAATTCAGGAAAAAAACATCTTTGCCGTTGGCGTATCCTTTGATGGTGCCATTGATGGCGGTGTTGATTTTTCGCAGTTTGTCGTCGGCGGTCGCGCCGCGCGGAAAGACAGCCAGCAGCAGGACTTTCATGCGTGGTTGCCGCTTTTTCAGTTCTCCCAGAATCACCTTGATACCAGCTGCCGTTTCTCGTGGTGGATCTTGCCGGTGTCCCGTGTTGTTGGTGCCGATCATGACCACCGCCAGCCGGGGAGAAATGTTGTCGATTTCGCCGTGTTGCAGTCGCCAGATCACGTGTTCGGTACGATCCCCACTGTAACCGATGTTGAAGGCGTTGCGTTTCGCGTAGTACTCTTGCCAGACCTTCTTGCCGCGGCCTTCCCAGCCGTGCGTAATCGAGTCACCGATCATTAGCAGATCGACCGGTTGCGATTTCAACGCCTTCAACTTCTGTGTGTGGCGATCGGCCCACCACTTGGCAGACACGTTTTCGGGCGTGATTGATTTGAACGCCTGTTTCTTNTCGGCGGCGGTCAGCACCGCCGTNGCGATCAGGGCCAGTACTACGACAAGCGGNGTCGCGATAGGAAGCCGCATGGTGGTTCCTCAGCGTTTTGGTATGGGTGGCGAATCGTGTCGTCGCGCGACAAGATGTCGCGGTGAGTGGGGTATCAATCAGCATCGTGGCACAACCGCAAAGGCAAGTAAAGCGCCGCGCGGTGGCGTCTCAACGTCGCGGCGGGGTCGCCGCGGCATTTGTTCGGTACAGACGATAGGGTTCTGTCTCGCGGTGCCACGCCGCGCCGTCGACACGTGCCAGTTCTTCTGCCGGTTCAAGGTCGGTCGCGTTCTCGCACAGCAGGTGCCGCAGGCGCGCGCTCCCGGTGAGGATATCGATCGGCATTTTTTCGGTCTCGTACTCGTAGGGTGGTGGATTCCAGCGAAACGCGTCGGACCACAGCTGTCGGATCGTACAGATGATGGCGATCGAGGTTCGGTACGGATGGAACGTGACGGAATCTGTGACATGCAGCGATACGCCACCGCAACTGACCCCACTCCACTTGTCGAACGTCGGTCGGAATTGGACAGGCAGAAAACGAATCCCTGGTAGACCGATCTGGGTCAACGCGTCGCACAACCGGGGCGGTTGAATGTAGGGTGCGCCACAGACTTCGAACGGGGTGGTCGTTCCGCGCCCCTCCGAGATATTGGTTCCCTCCAAGAGGACTTGCCCCGGGTAGACGAGCGCGGATTCCCAGCGAGGCAAGTTGGGAGACGGGGGAATCCAATGGCGGTCCAGCTGATCGAACGATTGCGTGGTACCCGCGCCNCGCAGCGCGACGACGCCGAGATCCGCACCGATGCGATGTTCTTCGTTGAGCCACCGTGCCAGTTCTCCGATCGTTAAACCATGTCGCATCGGGATCGAGGCCTGGCCCACAAAACTGTAGAAGTCGGGATCCAGAAGGGGACCTTCGACGCGCTCACCGAGGGGGTTCGGTCGATCGAGTACCAGGACCCGTACTCNCGACTCCGCGCAGGCCTGCAGGCAGTTCATCATCGTCCAGACAAAGGTGTACACCCGCGTACCGACATCTTGTAGGTCGACCACGAAACAGTCTAGGTCGCGGAGCATGGCGGGGGTCGGGCGACGTGTTTCACTGTACAGACTGTGAATCGGCACGCCGAGTCGCNGGTGANGCGCGTGGGGCGTTTCGATCATGTTGGCCTGTTGCTCTCCCCACAANCCGTGTTGGGGCGTGAACAACGCAGCCAAGCCGTTGGGAAACGCTGTCGCCAGCACGTCGCAGGACCACCGCAGGTGGCGGTCGACCGATGCTCGGTTCATCAAGAGACCGAAGCGGGCATCCCGCAAAGTCTCGGATTGAATCGTCACACAGACATCGAGGCCCGTTTCGATCGAGAGGTTTCTCTGCGACATGGCTCCAGGCGATGAGAGGGCTCCAGGCGATGAGAGATTGTGCACGTTAATCGTACAGCAGATACCGCGACCGCCGGACNCGGAACGCTTCGAGTTCGGCCCGATAGCCGGCGCGCATTNCGTTGCGGCCTCGNCCCGAGAGAACCGCTTGGTAGGTTTGCTGGTCGGCGAGTAGCCGGTTTAATTTTTCGGTGTCCCAGTCGTCCGGAAACTCAATCCGTAGCTGGCGCGCGAATTCCAGCCCGGTTTGCAGCGGATCGAACGTGCGGCGGTTGGTGATAATCGTCTGCACACCCTGGCAACGCTGGTCGGCAAATCGGCTGGACTTCGGTGTGAAGGAAANCGGCACAAATTGCGCGCCGGGAAGGCCCGCTGCGTTGAGGGCACTCGCCAATTGTCGGCTATCGAGCCACGGTGCGCCGACGATCTCGAAAGGCGTGTCGGTGCCGCGGCCGACCGAGAGATTCGTTGTTTCGAGCAGCCCGATTCCGGGGTACAGCAATGCCTGGGTGAGGCTGCGCATGTTGGGAGAGGGGTTGATCCAACGCAAGGCGGTTTGGTCGAAGAATGCGCTGCGCTGCCAGCTTTCGATGGGGACGATCTGCAGGTCCAGTGTCATCTCCATTTCGGCGCGGAACATGCGGGCTAATTCTCCGGTAGTCATTCCGTGCCGGACGGGCAGCGTGTGGAATCCGACGAACGATTCGCGCCCCGCGTCGAGCACCGGTCCCTGGACGTCGATNCCGTTGATCGGATTGGGTCGGTCGAGCACGACGAATCGCAAACCGGCCTCTGCAGCCGCACGCATGGCGTGTCCCATCGTCGAGATATAGGTGTAAAACCGGGTGCCGATGTCCTGGATGTCAAATACTAATGTGTCGATCCCCTGCAGGCTGGCGGGCGTCGGCGTCCGAGATGCNCCGTACAGGCTGTAGATTTTCAGGCCACTCGACGGATCGTCGGAGTCATCGATGCGGGACGTATCGAGCTTGCCGGCGATGCCGTGTTCGGGACTGAACAGCGCTACCAGCGCCACCTCGGGGGCCTCTTTGAGCAGGCGAATCGTACTAGTGCCGTCGCGGCTGACCCCCGTGTGGTTGGTGATCAATCCAACGTGGCGGCCCGCCAGCTGCCGAAACCCGTCGCGGCGCAGCACGTCGACGCCGGTCAGCACATCGCGCTGTCGGGTATCCGTTGGTGGAGCGGTTGCTACGTGAACCGCCGCGCCGGCGAGCGTGCAAATCCGACCGGCCAATCGATTGATCGAACCCTTGCCGTCGGGGTGCAGACGGTTGCTCAAGAAGATCACGAACAGATCCAGATCGGGGTCGATCCACAGAACCGTCCCGGTGAAGCCGCCGTGGCCGAACGCCCGGTCACTAAACAGGTCGCCTCGATTCGATGAATAACCGCTGCGCGCGTCCCAGCCGAGTGACCGCAATGCCCCGGGAACGGCGATCGGTCGCGTCATACGTTCCACCGTCTCCGGTCGCAGAATACGGACTCCACGGAAGGACCCTCCGGCGGCCATCATCTGAGCGTACAGCGCGAGATCGCGCGCGGTGGAAAAGAGCCCCGCGTGTCCCGCTACGCCCCCCAGCAGGTAGGCGCGTGGATCGTGGACTTCACCCTGCATCCAGCGATCTTCCCGCTGTTCGGTGACCGCTGCTCGCCGGCGGAGTGCGGCGGCGGGCAAATAGCCGGTTTCTGTCATTCCCAGCGGTTGAAAAATGGTCTTCTGCGAATACGCGTGAATGTCGGCTCCCGTGATCCGTCGTACGAGTTCGGCCAGCACGATAAATCCGACGTCGGTGTACATGAACCGCGTTCCGGGTTCGGCGATTGGCTTGGTTGCGTAGACGTTCTTGAGTGCCTGCTCGATCCCCTGCTGATAATCTTCGATCCGATTGTCAGGAATCAAGCCGCCCTGATGCGTCAGCAACTGCAGAATCGTGATCTGCTCTTTTCCCTGGCTTGCAAATTCCGGGAGATGCTTTGCGACCGGATCGGAAAGTTGCACCCGACCCGCTTCGATCAGCCGCAACACACTGGTCGCGGTAGCGATCGGCTTGGTCAGCGACGCCAGGTCGAAAACGGTGTCGGTGGTCATCTCCTGTTTTGACGGCAGCAGTTGGCGATGGCCGTAAGCCTTTTCGAATACAATCCGACCCCGCCGTCCGACCAGCACGACGCAGCCCGGCATGCGGCGCCGCTTGATCCCTTCGGCGACAACCGCATCGATGTGCGCCAACACCTGCGAATCCATGCCGACCTGTTCGGGACGAACCCGTTGCAGCGGTGGGGGTGCGGCGAGTGCCGCCGACACGAGCAGCATCGCGCATGCCCCGCGGGCCGTTCCCGTGAGTCCGAGCGAGAACAAGCGTTTAAGCGGCATCGGGTTCCTCGCGGGGTAGAGGGATGGCGAACGGTGAATCGGGCCGGCCGCGCCCGGGCCATACCAGACTGCACAACCAACCGCTCGAGAAGGTCGCCACGGCACCGATCACAGCATACCAGGGCCAGGCGATTGGGGTTGCGAATTTGATCACCGTGAGCATTGCCAGGCCACACGCCATGCCGAGCAATGCGGCGGTTTGCTGGACCCGCTTGGTCAGTACTCCGAGGGCAAACATCCCCAACAGCACCCCCGCGGTGAACCCAGCGATGGCCAAGGCGTCACCGACGACACTGCGCGAAAAGTGACTGGCTGCGATTCCGACGACGATCTGCACAACGCCAAACAGGATCGTGAACAGCCGACTGGCGAACAGGCCCCGATCGGTCCTCGAAAGGGATTTTCGCATCGGCAGGTAGAAGTCGTTGACGGCGACCGCCGCGGAGGAGTGGAGCGAGCTGGAGAGCGTCGACATGGCCGCCGAGAAGACCGCGGCGAGGGTAATTCCGACGATCCCCACGGGCAATTCTGTCACGATGTACGTGGCGAAGACTTCGTCGTTGCGAGTGAAGGGACGGGCCGGCGGATGGTGGAAATAAAAGGCGGCCAGTGCCACTCCCAGTAGCAGAAACAAGGCAAACTGTAATGTGACCACCAGGCCACTGAGTACCAACGCGCGGGACGCGTCCTGACGGGTCCTGGCGGCCAGGTAGCGTTGGACCATCATCTGATCGGTACCGTGGGTTCCCATGGTCAGAACGGCCCCACCGATCAGTCCGGACCAGAATGTGTAGGTCGTGGTCGGATGCCAGTCGAAGTCAAAGACGCGCAGCTTCTGATGCTCTTGGGCGAATGCCGAGAACCCACCCCAGCCGTCCGGAATCGCTTGGATAATCAACGCCCCGGCTAACACTCCCCCTGCCACGTAGACGACAAACTGAGCGCAGTCATTCCAGACAATGGCCTTCATACCGCCGAAAAAAGTATAGGCAATCGTGACTGCGCCGACGATCAGGATGCAAACCGGCAGCGCGATACCAGCGACCTGTTCCAACACGATCCCGGTCAAGAACAAACGCAGGCCGTCCCCCAGATTGCGCGCGACCAGGAACATCAGCGAGGCGGCGCGTTTGGTCGCGTTGCCGAAGCGGTGTTCGAGCACCTCGTACGCCGAAAACAGCTGGCCTCGAAAATAGGCAGGTAGCAACACGGCCGACACGACAGCGCGCCCCAGCACATACCCCAGCGCCAACTGGAGGAAGCGGAAATCGCCCCCCTTCGCAAACGCGATCCCCGGCACACTGAGAAACGTGGCGGTGCTAGTTTCCGTCGCCACAATCGAACCCAGCACGGCCCACCAAGGTAGGTCGCGGCCGCCCAGCAGGTAACCAGATAGGTTGGTCGACCCGCGCCCGATCCAGGAGCCAAACGCGACTACCAGCATCAGGTAGATCAGGACAATCGCCACATCGATCGTGTGGATAGCCAACTGAGCAGCGCTCCATCGTTCGGGGTCAAGGTATCTGCTAGAATTGCCATGTGAAATCTCATTCTGACGATCCCATCGATCACAGACAAGCATCACCATTACTCGGGCTGACGACCGAGCAGGTCAATCCGAACTCGGTTGCCATCGATTCCCTGTCGGCGCTGGAAATCGTCCGCTTAATGAACGCGGAAGACGCCGGCGTCGCCCGGGCGGTCGCCACCCAAGCGGAGTCGATCGGGGTAGCAATCGACTCCATCGCCGCGCGCCTGCGAAAGGGAGGCCGCTTGATCTACCTGGGTGCCGGGACGTCTGGCAGGTTGGGTGTGTTAGACGCCAGCGAGTGCCCCCCCACGTTCAGTACCCCTCCGGAACTGGTCGTGGGTCTGATCGCTGGTGGTCCGGACGCCTTGACTCGCTCGATCGAAAGCGTGGAGGATCGACCAGATGCCGGCGCCGAGGATCTGAAAGCCGTGCATTTGACGACGGGTGACGTCGTTGTCGGGATTGCGACCAGTGGCCGGACACCTTACGTGCTGGGCGGATTGCGGTGGGCGCGGTCCGCGGGGGTCTACACGATCGGGCTGAGTTGTAACGCGGACGCTGAGCTCGCCTCGGTTGCGGATCTGCAGATCACGCCCGTCGTCGGCCCGGAAGTGATCAGCGGTTCGACCCGGCTGAAGGCCGGGACGGCTACCAAAATGGTCCTCAACATGCTGACCACCGGGGTGATGGTTCTACTCGGTAAGACCTACGGCAATCTGATGGTCGACGTCGGAGCCCGCAACTCGAAACTCGCCACCCGGGCGAGGGCGATTGTGGAGCGCGTCACGTGTCTGGCGCCGGAAGAGGGCGAGCGATTGTTGAACCGCTGTGGTGGCGAGGTGAAAACGGCCATCGTGGCGCATCGCCGGAGTATTTCTCCAGCCGCGGCTCGCCGTCTACTGGCCGGGGTCGACGGACAACTCCGCGCGGCACTTGCGGACCCGCTGCGGCGCGGGGAGGTGCCGTGAACCACAGCGAGTTGATTTTGGGAGTCGATGGTGGAGGGACCCGCTCGCTTGCCTGGCTCGCTAGCGGACCCGGCGGGGACCAGGTAATCGGTCGGGGACAGGCTGGTCCGTCGAATCCCCAAGCGGTTGGCGTCGCGGCCGCGATCGCCAATCTGGAACAGGCCATCGGGGCGGCGTTTGCCGCGGCCGGTCTGTCCCGGGGCGCGGTTGGGGCGGCCTGCCTCGGTTTGGCCGGAGTCGATCGCCCGAGCGATCGGGCACCGATCGAACAATGGGCCGTGCAGACCGCGATCGGCAAGCAACTGAAGATCGTGAATGATGCGATGTTGCTGTTGCAGGTCGACCTGCCCGACACGTCGGGCGTCGCACTGATTGTCGGGACCGGATCGCTCGCTGTGGGGTGCCATCGGGACGGTCGGACGGCGCGCAGCGGCGGTTGGGGACATCTGTTTGGCGACGAGGGAAGCGGTTATGCGATTGCAGTCGCGGGACTCCGGGCCGCTGCCCAGGCGGCAGATGGTCGCGCCCCTCACAGCGACCTCCTCCCTCGATTTCTCGCCGCGCTGGATTGTCGTGAACCGGCGAGTCTGGTTCCCGCCATCTACCAATCACAGCTGCCGCGCGCTCAGATCGCCGCGCTGGCACAGCTGGTATTTGCGGCCAGCGACACGGGCGATCCAGCGGCGATCGCGATCCTCGCGCAAGCCGCGAGCGCTTTGAGTGAGATGGTCTCGGCGGTTATTCAGCGGCTCGATCTTGACAGGCAGCAGTTACGGCTGGTCCTCTCCGGTGGGGTCGCGGTGAACCAACCGATCCTGCGGAAGACCCTCAGGGACGCCTTGGGCCATCGGGGAGTCGGAATCGAGTCACTGACGGTCGTTGCGCACCCGGTCGTGGGGGCGGTCGCCGCTGCCCAGCGAATGTTGTCGCACTGATTTGTGGCGGCTTTGCCGATCGTGGTGCGAGGGCTTTTCGGCCCACCGGCCTCTGCAGAGGTCCGGCGCGGTTCGGACCCACGACACGGGGTCGGCAGCGGCTGTCGCCGGGCCCCGTCAGACGGCCGTTCGATTGCTCGGCCGGCCGCCGACGTGCTAAGATCGGATCATGCGCGAATTCACCTCCCACGACGTACCGGGCCGCAGCGGTCGCTGGTTGCGGATCACCGCCGGGTTCTTGGTTGTCGCGACGGTGGCCCCCACCGGCTGGGCCGACGATTTGCCGGCCGGAGTGGTCGACACGCAGAATCCGGGAGATGTGCCACTCTCGCCGCGCGAGTCGCTGCAACGGATCGTCGTTCCCGACGGTTTTCACGTGACGCTATTTGCGGGGGAACCCGATCTGCGCCGTCCGATCGCGTTTGACTTCGATGATCGCGGTCGGCTGTGGGTAGTCGAAAACTACTCGCACCCCGAGTGGCGACCAGACGCCGCCTCCGACCGGATTCTCATCCTCGAGGATTCCGACCACGATGGTCGGTTCGATCGACGCAAAGTATTTTGGAGCCAGGGGAGGTATCTGACCGGCTTGGCGGTTGGCCATGGAGGCGTATGGATTGCGAACACGCCCGAGTTGACGTTCATCCCCGACGCCAATCAAGACGACGTTCCCGATTCGGCACCAATCGTCATGCTCGACGGTTTTCAAACGTCGAGCAACAACGTGCTGAACAACTTCCATTGGGGCCCCGACGGTTGGCTGTACGGAGCGATTGGCCTGTCGACTCGGTCTTACGTCGGCAAACCGGGCACACCGCGGCCGCAGCGCACTGGGATCACCCGCGGGATCTGGCGGTTTCATCCGGTTCACCACGACTTCGAGGTGGTCGCCAGCGGGATGGTCAATCCCTGGGGCGCGGATTTCAACGAGTACGGCGATCTGTTTACAACGAATACCGTAATCGCCCACCTGTGGCACATTGTGCCCGGCATGATCTGCCAGCGACGCGCGACCGAACACGAACACCCCTATGCGTACGGTCGCATCCAGTCGATCGCCGATCATCTGCACTGGGGCGGAGGAGTCTGGCAGAGTTCGCGACAAACCGACGAGCGGCATTCGGTTGCCGGCGGTGGGCACGCCCACTGCGGCGCTATGATCTACCTCGGAGACAACTGGCCCCAAAAGTACCGCGGTACGCTGTTTACCAACAACCTGCACGGGAATCGCGTGAATAACGACCGGCTGGTCCCCCATCGGTCGAGTTACGTCGGTGTGCATGGAGACGATTTGCTGCTGGCCAATGATCCCTGGTTTCGTGGGTTGTCGATCAAGTACGGTCCCGACGGGGGCGTGTACGTTTCGGACTGGCACGATCTGGGTGAGTGCCACGACAGCGATGGGAGTCATCGCAGCAGTGGTCGGATCTTCAAGATCGTCTTCGGGACGCCGGAGCGGAGAGCGGTCGATTTACAATCCCTGGACGATTACCAACTGGCCGATTTACATCTGCACCCCAACGCGTGGATGGCGCGACATGCGCGGCGGGTACTACATGAGCGGGCCGCGTCGGGAGCGCCAGTGACGACCGCGCGAAAGCGGCTGCGCGAGATTTTTGAGCACAGCGAGGATGAGCGGGACCAGCTGCGGGCACTGTGGACGTTGTTCGTCATCGGGGATTTCGAACAGGCCGACTTGATCCGTCTGTTGCGACATCCGAGTCAGCATGTCCGCCGTTGGGGGGTCCGCTTTCTGGTGGATCGCTCGGCACCGGGACCCGTCGCGCTGTCCGCGATGGTCCGTACGGCGGGCCGTGACGCGTCTGCCAAAGTTCGGTTGGCACTGGCTTCGGCGCTGCAGAAGCTACCGCTCGAAGATCGCTGGGAACTCGCCGCATCTTTGATGGCTCACGCAGGAGATTCCCTGGACAATTATCTACCGCTGATGGTCTGGTATGGGGTGGAGCCGCTGGTCGCGGCCGACAGAGGTCGTGCGCTGTCGCTGGTCCTGCGCGCCGAGATTCCTCTGTTGCGACGTTTCATGGTTCGCCGTGCACTCGACGTCGATGTCCCGCCGATTGAGGAAGTGACGCGGATTGCACTAGCGAGCACCGCTGAGGGTGTCCGTTTCGATTTGCTCTGGGGTATGCTGCACGCGCTTCAGCCACGCGGTGCGCAGTCCGCTCCGGATTCGTGGACCCCTCTGTATCGCCAATTGTCTAGTAGTGAGGATCCTGCGTTGCGTTCGATTGCGGTGCGGCTGGCGACGCTGTTCGGGGATGCGCAGGCGATTGCCCGACTGCGGCAAACGGTCCTGAGCCGCGATCTGCCGACCCGTTTACGCCACGATTCGTTGGATGCTTTGCTGCAACTCGATGAGGGAGTGACGGTGGCGATGTTGCACGAATTGGTGGCGCGGTCACCGGCACTGCGTCGCGCTGCAATCGCTGCGCTGGCGCTGCGCAACGACGCGAGTACGCCCAGCGTTTTGCTCGCCGGGTACGCCGATCTCGACAGCGTGGCCCGGCAGGGCGCCGTCGGCGTGTTGGTCAGTCGGCGCACCTTTGCCGATGCACTGCTGAGCGCGATTGAAAGCGGGACGCTCGATCGCCAGGACGTCTCGGCGTTTGCGCTGCAGCAATTGCGGGCCTTCAAAGACGCCGCGATCGAGGGCCGGATCCATAATCTGTGGGACCAGGATTCCAAGCAGCTGATCAAATCAGATGAGCTGCGGCGGTACACAGAACTGCTGACAGAGAAGTACCTGCAACAGGGAGATCCCGCCGCCGGCCGGCTGGTGTTCGATCACAGCTGCGCCAAGTGCCATACGTTGTTCGGTGAGGGGGGCAACGTCGGCCCCGATCTCACCGGTTCGGGACGGAAGAAACTGGATTACGTGCTCAGCAATCTGATCGACCCCAGCGCGATCATCGATCCGGCGTATCGCCTAACGACGATGCTCACGGTCGACGGGCGCCTGTTCAGTGGTTTTCTCGTCCACCAGGACGACCGGTTCGTCGTGCTGCGCACCCAGGAAACACAGGTCCGACTGGAGATGCAGGACGTCGAACAGCTGATGACATCCAACCAGTCGATGATGCCCGAAGGAATGTTGCGCAGCTACAGCGATCGACAGGTCCGCGACCTGGTACGTTACCTCGCCAGCCCGACGCAAGTGGCGCGCCCGCCCCCGGGTAGCAGGTAGTTCGATCGCCGTCGATAGGGTATTCGGTCGCGCCCGGAACAGCCGCCTTGCTGTCGGTCACCCGCGGGTTGAGGAACGCTGCAGGATCGCCTGCGACGGTTACATTCCGGGTGGAGTGTGCAGTGAACCTGCGTGATGTCGATGGCGTTTTGTTGATCTCGTGTTATGAGTTGGGTTACCAGTCGTGGGGGATTGCCTTTCCGCTGGAGTTCCTCAAACGCGCCGGCTTCCAGCCCGCGGCGCTGGAACTTGCCGTTGAATCGTTTGACCCGCAGCGGTTTGCCGCGGGGCTTCAGGAGCGCTGCCGATGCGCAACCGGTTCGTGACGGCCGCGCTCCGGCAGGCTATGCTGGTTGGGCCAATCTCTTCTGTTTGTCACGAAGGAGTTTCCCATGCGCACGTCCCTGATCTTCCTGTTGCTGATGGTGTCGCTAGACCAGAACGTTTGCAGCGCCGGCGATTTTCCGAAGTTCCAGGAGCGGGTCATCGATCCGGAGGTAGGACGTGTCTGTTACGCGGTGACGCTGGCGGATGTCGACGGCGATGGAAAGCAGGACATTGTGGCGGTGGCCGAAAACCGGGTGCGCTGGTACCGCAACCCGACCTGGAAGCCGCGGCTGATCATCGAGGATCAGACGCCCCGCGATAATGTCTGCATCGCCCCGGCTGATGTCGACGGCGACGGCAAAATCGACTTCGCGCTGGGCGCCGGATGGACCGGGACCGGTACCATCCACTGGCTTCGTCGCGGGGCCTCGCTCGACGAGCGGTGGAGCGTCCAGGCGATCGGAGAGGAGCGCTGGTTGCACCGCATGCGGTGGGCCGATGTGCTGGGCCGCGGGCGACCGCAACTGGTGATCTCGCCCCTCAACGCGACCGTCGGCGACGGGATCCGGTTGACCGCATTCGAGGTTCCCGACGATCCGTCTCGCCAACGGTGGACCGCGACCGTGCTCGATCACTCGCTGAATCGGGTGCACAATCACTGGCATGTCGACTTCGACCGTGATGGTGCGATCGATACCCTGACCGCCAGCCGCGAGGGAGTGCATCTGATCCGTCGCGGCCGTGACGGTTGGTCGAGGACCCAGCTGGGCAGCGGCGCTCGGTCCGCGGATGCCAATCAAAGCGGCGCCGGTGAGATCAAGACGGGACGATTGCCGGGCGGCGCTACGTTCATCGCGACGGTCGAACCGATGCACGGTACGGCGCTGGTTGTCTACACCGAGCCCGCCACGAAAGGCGCGCTGTGGGCGCGGCGTGTCGTCGACGAGGGGTTCCGCCGCGGACATGCCCTCTGGACGGCCGATGTAGACGGTGACGGCGCGGACGAGATTGTATTTGGACATAGCGATACGCCTCAGGTCCACGGAGTTCAGGTCTACGACGCGGTCGATCCGGCTGGGGAGAAGTGGCAGAAACATCTCATCGATGCCGGGGGGATGGCGACCGAAGATCTGATCGCCGCGGATGTGACGGGAGACGGTCGTATCGATATCGTCGCCGGCGGCCGCGCGACGCATAACGTCAAGCTGTACGTCAACTCCGAATAGGGGAGTTGGACGATCGACGCGTTCAACGGCGCAACGAGTCCGACTCGTTGTCGAGAGGTCTCGAGTCGATCTCTCCGGTCAACAACCAGGCCACGATGTGGGCCACATCCGCTGGGCCCAGCAGCCGCTCGAAGGTGGGCATCGCCGAGAGCGTCTCACCGCGGCGCTGTTCGATCGACGTTTTCTGGACGACGCGCGTCTTTCCGTCGGGTTGCATCAAGGTGATCGCGGCCGTCGTTTCCTCGCGCAGCAGACCGCGCACGACCTGGCCGTCTCGGGTGATGACCAGCTGCATCGTGAACCCCTCCTTGATTTCGGCACTCGGTTTGAGGATCGAACGCACGATGTGCGGCGCGTCCTTGCGTTTCACCAGGTGGGAGAGCTCGGGGCCGAATCCCTGTCCCTTCCCGGCTGCGCGATGGCAGCTCGCACAACCAGCCCCGCCTTTGGAGAAAAACAGGGCCCTGCCGAGCACTGGGTCGCCCTTTGCCACCAGCGGTAGGACGCCGATCACCGTGGTCGCCTCGGCCAGCCTCGGTAGTCCAGCCGGCCGAACGACGATCAGGTAGTTGGACTTGTTGCCATCCCGGCCATCGTCAGTATTGCCACCCAGCTCGATCCGCCCGGCCGCGAAGTGGCGTTGGTAGAGACGAAACGTGGCGTCTTCGGTGCGCACCACCAGGTCGGTTGTTTGAAACGCCTTGCGGGGGTCGTCTTGTAACCAGGATGGGGGTGCCGTCAGGCGGGTGTCGCAACCGACGTACAAGGAGACCGGGATGACCGTGTCGATCGCGAGGAACCGGTCGCCGCGCGATCCGGAATCGTCGTTGGCGGTCTGAATGATGAGCGCCGCGTCGAGCGCTGCGGGGACTTCGGTGAACCGGTACGAGCGATCGGAGTAGACCCGTTGTCCGCGGCGCAGACCGCCGTCGACGATCCGGTAGAGTTGCCCGGACGCGGCCCGCACCGCGAGCAGGCCGCTGCGCCGGGCCGATTCGTGATCGCCGAGCTTGTGGTATTTCCACTCGGCGACAGGACCCACCCGGTGGCCTCCGGCGAACAGCGCGGCGCGGATCGTGGTCGTTTTGGAGAGGGTCAGATCACCACGCCAGGCAGGGGAATCGTGAACCGGTTCCCTTCCATTCGTGGTGAATCGGATATCGGCCGGCTTGAGACCAGGCGTGATCGACACCCGAATTCCCCCCTCGAATTCTCCCGGCGGCGGCTGCACCATTAGCAGCGGGTTGCCGCTCGCCTTGGCGAGCCACAGCGCCGCCACGCCGCGCGTGGCGCGATCCGGATCGGATAGTAAGCGGGTGGCTTCTTCGGTTTGCAGTTGCCGATCCTCTGCCAACGAAAGCAGCGCTGCGCGGCGGACTCCGGCTTGAGCGTGGGTTAGCATCGCTTGCCGCGCGGGACGTGGCAGCAGAGAACGCAGGGTTTGCCAGGCCGCGTAAAACACCACGCGATCGGTTTCCCGCGCGACCAGCTCCCAGATCGGTTCGGCGTGTTGCGGAGTCCCTCCCCGGCGAATCGCCTGGACGGCCGCCAAGCGGACCCGCGGTTCCTGGTCGCGGAGGCAGGTGACGACCGCCGCGGGCAAACCATTGTCGCCCCCTCGGGCTCGCGCGCGATGGGCCAGAATCCGCAGCGATTGGATGCGGAGATTCAAGCGGGTTCCGTTTGCGGCGATCTCGAAATAGGTGTCGATGTGGGGATCGCGCGGCGCGATCCTTCCCAGTGTCCAGGCCGTCCAGGTCTCCTGAGCCTGCCGCAACTGGCCGTTGTTGAGGGCCCTTATCAGCGCATCACGGGCCGCTGCGCCCCGCCGCACCAGCTCGTCTTGGGCAGAGGTTCGCCGGCTGGGGAGTGGCCCGCCGAAGGCGGAGATCAATGTCGCCACCGACCGTGGCCCCGCCGTCTTGGTGGCGCTTTCCCGCCGGTCCGATGGGCGGTTTGCATTTTCTCCGGTCCAGGATACGCGGAAGATCCGACCTTCGTTGAGCTGCTGTTGCCGCTGGTTCCACACCGCTCCGTACTCGGTACCCCAACCGAGGATGTAGAGCGCTCCGTCGGGCCCAACTTCGAGGTCTGTCGGTTTATAGAGCGCTGCGCCCCCTTCGACGAAGGGCAGCCAGCGGCCCCCCGCGGGCTGCTGCAGGGCCCCTTCCCAGACCGGACGGTAGACGAACGTCGTCTTGCGGAGCCAATCGTTGAAGAACCATACGCCGCGGTACTGCGCTGGAAACTGCACCGCGTCGTAGAAGACGATGCCCGTCCCGGACCCGTGAAATACCGGACCGGTGATCGGCGCCGTGGGGAGATGATTCTCGCCGCTCCAGTGCGCGCTCCAGGAGTGCCCCCATCCGTAGTGGGCGCCGTAGAAGGGGGTGAACACACGATCTCCCTCGTTTTGGTCGTTATCTGTCCCCTGCCAGTTGAATCCGCTGTCAAAGGCGATGTCCCAGGGGTTGCGGAACCCACGGCTGACGATTTCTAGGTTCGCACCGAGATCGTCACAGACCAGGACTCCTCCCTCACGTCCCCAGTCGTCCGCCGGATCGTGGTATTGGTGCGCGTAGTGATCGGGTTCGAATTTCTGTGGGGCGGGAAAGTCGGGTGAGCCCTCGGGCGCCGTGACACCCCACAGTTCGCGAAACGGAAGTGGCGCAATCCGCCCGGGACGCGTCAGTCCCTTGGAATTCCCTTTGGACATGTAGAGGCGGCCATCGGGTCCCCAGTTGAGTCCGTGCAGGCCGTGCTCCAGGTTTCCCAGATCGGTGTACACCCGCACGTATTCGTCGGCCCGGTCATCGCCGTCCAGATCGCGCACCAGGGTCAGATCGGGTGCATTCGCCACCCACAGGTCGTCGCCGTGCCAGGCGAGGCCCTGAATGCAGTTGAATCCCTGGGCAAAGGTCACGGTCTCATCGAATCGACCGTCTCCATCGGGGTCCTGCAGGATCACCACACGATCGCCCGGAGTGTCGGGTCGAGGCGACCGGTACTGGGGTCCCATTCCAACGTACAGACGGCCACGGGTATCGAACGCCAGCGAACAGGGGTTGCGGACCAGGGGCTCGCGGGCAACCAGTTCGATGCGGAATCCCGGTGGCACAGTGGGCAGATCGTCCGCGGTGGCTGGACGGGTGGGACAACAGCTCAACAGGATCAGAGCAAGCTGCCAGCCCGGTCGGCCGACGGTCGGAGATTGCATGCGTCCTGGCTACCTGTGTCATGCCGCGGGGATACGTTCGAACTCCGGGTGTTCAAACAATCGTGTCGATAGAATACACCAGCTCGCCGTCGGGGTGCAGTTGGCGACAGCGCGCATCGGTTCACGAGGTGAGCACGTACTGGCGCCGTGAAATGGTCCAGCAGCCGACGACCAGCGCGGTCACCAATACGTACACCAGCGTGGCCAGGGCATCGTTCGCAGTGGCCATGGCGACGTTCGGGCCATCGGTCAACTGTTGCATGCGCGCCAGGATGGCGTCGCTCTGCCCGCACAGATAGCTGCGCAAATAGTATTGGATGGTCAACGCCTGGTTCTTTCCCGGAAGATTGCCGAGGAAGGCCTCTACCGCGAAGGTATACCCCAGCCCCAGAATGATGGGGCGGCGCACCAGGGCGCCGCAAGCGGCGAACAGCGCCGAGTAGACAATCCCACCGGCGACAGCGACCTGGCACAAGGCGGCGACGGATCCAGCGGGCAGCGCGTGTTCGTGATCACCGGCCGCGCTCTCACCGAGGAATTGCACGGTTAACAGCACGCAGGCCAACAGCAGGCTGCACAGTATCACCAGGGACGCCAACCATCTTCCCAGCAGGATGGTCATTCTCGGAATCGGTCGGGTGAACAGATAGGTGATGGTGCGGTCTTCGACTTCTTCGGCGACGACGGCCGATCCCAGGATCAGCGCCAGCACGGGGACCACGAATTGCACGATCAGAAACCACGCTAGTTCGACCGCCGGAGGGGGGCCGGTGTAGGAGGAGATAGTCTTGATGAAATAGGCTGCCGCGACCGGCAGCGCGGACACGCCCAGACAGACCAGCAGCCTGTGGGAGAGGCAGAGTCTCCAGAGGTGAAACGTGAACAGGATGATTGTCGCGCGCAGCATGCTCGTTCCACTCAATCTACCAGGTAGTCAAATACCGCCTCGAGACCCGCATCGACGGCTTCCAGGGACCCAATTTCCAATTCGCCGGCAGCCACGATCGCCGTCAGGTCGCGGTAGAACCGATCGATGTCGCGCGTTTCTATCTTCAGCAACCCGGTTTCGGGGACGATCCCTACCGAGAGCACATGTTCCAACGGCATGATCACTTCCGCGCACCGACGGGCATGGCCCGCTGTGATCTCGACCCGCCGCGGGAATCGAGTCAATAAGTTGCGCACCTCGGGGACGGTCCCCTGGGCCAGCACGCGTCCGCGGTGTAACAGCACGATGTTCTCTGTCAGGTTTTCGACTTCGTGTAGTACGTGGCTCGAGACGAGTACATGCACTCCGGAGCTTCCCAATTCGGAGAGCAGTTCTAGAATACTTCGCCTGCCCATCGAGTCGAGACCGTTGAGTGGTTCATCGCAGATCAGCAGTTGCGGCTGGGGCGCGATCGCCTGCGCGATTTTGACCCGTTGCCGCATGCCCTTGGAGTAGCCACCGATGCGGCGGTGCATCGCTTCGGTCATGGCGACCCGCTGGAGCGCTTGCTCGGCGCCACTGCGGGCCTGTGCCCGGGGGTAGCCCGAGAGTCGCATCAGAAAAGTGATCAGCGCCAGCCCCGTCATATCATCGTAAAGTGCGTCCTGCTGGGGGCAGAATCCGATCTTGCGGAAAAACGCGCGATTGGCGAAAGGCTCTTCCCCCAGCACACGAATGCTTCCCCGCGAGGGTCGGATCTCACCGACCAGTAGCTTGATCAGCGTCGATTTTCCGGCGCCGTTGATGCCGACCAGGCCTGTGATTCCACCTGCAATCGATAGGCTGACTTCGTTGAGCCCCGCCACCTGGCCGTACCAGCGTCCCAGGTTTTCGGCTTCGATGATCGGCGTCATGGAACCACCTCCATACGGCGGATCTGGATCGCCATGATCACCAGGCAGAGGACCGCTACCGTCCCGGTCTCCAGAAAGGCCAGAGACAGGTCGTACGACAGCATAGATCGTGGTCCCGAGCTGGCGATGTCAAACAGCCAGTAGCCGATGCGTCGGGAGTTGATGAGCGTGCTGAGCGCGAAGAACCGAACGTCCTTGGTGATCCCTACCAGCGCTGTTGCCAGGAAGCTAGGAAACATGAAGAAAGCGAACACCGCGATCAGCGCGAAGGCCCGGCGTTTGACGAGGCTCGACGCGCACAGCACCACGAGTGTGACGATCCCGATCCAGAACATCGAGTAGAGGGCGGTTTTCAGGATCACGTCCCACTCACCGGTCAGGAAGGACCAATTGGGGGAAGAGAGCACGGCCACCAGACAGATCACGAGTCCTGGGACCAATACGGTACCGGCACCGTAGAACGCCGCGGTAAAGAATTTTCCAAAGAAGTAATCTAGTCGCGTGATGGGGCGCGCGAAGTAGAGTTGGTGGGCGCCGCACTGCCGGTCTTCGGCGAATAATCCCGACCCGAACCAGGCGATCGCCAGGATCGCGAACACTCGCAGCACTCGCGTGAACCCCACGATCTGGCGTTTGACGTCGGGAACCTGCTCCGCGACCCGTTCAGCGACGGCCGCCGCGATTTCCTGGTTGGCACCCATTTCTCCGACGATCACCTCGGGCGCATAGCGTGCGTAGACCATGAACGAGAAGATCACCGTCCCGATCAGGGGGGGCGTGAACAGCAGCACCAGTGGAATTTTCTTCTTGGAGGTGGCGCGAATCCCCGACAGCGTCAGCGGCGCAAATCGGAAGAATCGTACCCGCAGTTGGCCCCCGAAGCGTCGGTAGAGCTCGGTGTTCGTGGTCGCCATCAGCTCGGTGCCCCTTCTTCCTTGCGGGCGCGCTCGTCTGCCTCAAGCGTTGCCAGGAACACTTCTTCCAGTGAGGAGCGGATCGGCGCGAGCCGAGTAATCGCTGTGCGGCAGGTCAGCGCGAGATCAAATAGCTCGTCACCGTATTCGGCGCCGTCCTCGAGTTGGATGCGGAAGCGATCCGCCGCTTCGCGCTCAAACGCCATATCGAGTTCTTCCATCCGCCGCACGAACCGCTCGGCTGGCGACGCGACCTCGACCCGCATCCAGGTTTCGTTGTCGTGGGTCAGGACGTTAATCGCGCCCGTGTGCAGGACCTTTCCCTTGTGGAGGACAACCACCGTGCTACAGGTTTTTTCCACATCCCGCAGAAGGTGCGAGCAGAGCAAAATACTTTTGCCCTGCTGGTATCCCAGATCATGCACCAATTCGAGCATGTGACGTCGCCCTTTGGGATCCAGACCGCTGGTCGGTTCGTCGAGCAGCAAGATGTCGGGGTCGTGGACCAGGGCCTGCGCCAGCTTGAGACGCTGTTTCATTCCCGACGAGTACTCTTCCATCTGACGGTAGCGGGCTTCGTCCAGCCCGACGTAGTCCAGGACTTCGTGGGCCCGCTTCATCGCGTCGTGGTAGTTCATACCCGATAGCTGACCCAACGTGATGACCGTCTCGACCCCATTGTGGCGTGGCAGCAGACAGTCATTTTCGGGCATGTATCCCACGAACCTGCGGAGGTTCAGGCGGTCGTCCCGGTCCTGCGGATTGCGACCGGCGATGCGCGCGGTTCCGGCGTCGGGAACCAGCTGTCCCAGAAGCAGTTTCAAGAGTGTCGTCTTGCCGGCGCCGTTGGGACCGAGCAATCCCGTTGGCCCGGGGGCGAGCTCCATGCTGAGGCCGTCCAGCGCCCGCACCTGTCCGTAATGCTTGGCGAGCTGCTGCAAGGCGATGACGGGCGCGGAGTCGGTCACTGTCGAAGGTCTCCGGGAAGCACAGCGCTGTGGGCGCAGGAATGAGACGTGCGTGGTCGAAACGAGCAGAAACGGCGTCTATTCTTTAACGGCGGCGGTTCTTTGAGCGTAATTTGAGAGTCCGATGGCGTCAAACATCGGCTACCGTAGCGAGGCGGCCGCGGCGCTCCGCAGGGGTCGACTTTATCGGCTCGCCGGGGCCAGCTAAGATACACACGTCGGGGATCATCGTCCCGCGGATAGGTACGGCGCCGTAAGTACGGCGCGGTAAGTACGGCGCGGTAAGTACGGCGCGGTAGATACGGCTAAGCGCAGCCGCTGGTTCGATGTCGTCTCTTTGCTAGGTTGCTGTGATGCGTCATTTACTTACTCTCTGGTTGCTGCTGGTGGTCACCGGGCCGGCGCTGTCTGCAGACAAGCCGACCGCTCGTGAACTCGCCTTTTTCGAAAAGAAGATCCGACCACTGTTGGTCCAGCATTGCTATAAGTGCCATTCACGGCAGGCCAAAACCGTCGAGGCCGGTCTGTTGCTCGACAGTCGTCAAGGTTGGATGACCGGAGGTGAGAACGGGGCCGTGATCGCGGCGGGAAGTCCGGGCGAGAGCCTGCTGATCCAGGCCGTCAATTACGAAGGGCTGGAGATGCCCCCCAAGGAGAAGCTGAGTCCCCAGCAGATCGCCGACCTGACCCGCTGGGTCAGGCAGGGTGCCCCCGATCCGAGGACCGGCGACAGCATCTCACCGATCCGCCGCACCATCGACATCGATCAGGGACGTACGTTCTGGGCGTTTCACCCCGCGCTGGCTGCGCCGCTGCCGCCGGTTGAGAACCCGGCCTGGCCGCTGGACGCGATCGACCACTTCATCCTGGCTGGCATCGAGGCGGCGGGCCTGGCTCCCGTTGGGGACGCTGACCGCCGGACGTTGGTCCGGCGGCTGTATTTCGACCTCGTCGGGCTGCCGCCGACTCAACAGCAGGTCGACGACTTCGTCCACGACAAGTCGTCCCGCGCAGTGGAGACCCTGGTGGACGAGTTGCTCGAATCGCCCCATTTTGGCGAACGGTGGGGCCGACACTGGCTCGACGTGGCCCGCTACGCCGAATCGACGGGGATGGAGCGGAACTTCACTTTCCCCCACGCGTGGCGGTACCGCGACTATGTGATCGACGCGTTCAATCGCGACCTGCCCTACAACCGCTTTATTACCGAACAGGTTGCTGGCGACCTGTTGCCAGCGAAGACGGCGGCCGACCGAAACCGACTGACCGTCGCCACCGGCTTCCTGGCGATGGGACCCAAGTCACTCAACGAGCCGAATCCGAAAGTCTTCCAGATGGATGTGGTCGATGACCAGGTCGACATTTCGACGCGCGCGGTGCTGGCCCTGACCGTTAGTTGCGCGCGATGCCACGACCACAAGTTCGACCCGTTTCCCACCGAAGACTACTACGCGATCGCCGGGATCTTTCGCAGTACTCGGACTCTTTTCGGAACGGGCAAGGGTCAGGGAAACCGGCGCGCCACCGGCCTGGTCTCATTGGCCTCCAGCGCGCCGAAAGAAGCCACTCCCTCACCCGCTGCGGACCAGAAAACCGCCCAAATCACAAAGCTGACCGAGCAACTCCGCAAGGCACGTCGCGAGTTGAGAAAGTTGCAGGGCCCCCCGAAGGGGAAGAAGAAGGGAAAGAAAAAATCGAACAAAAAGGCGAACAAGAAGGCGCCGTCGAAAACGGCGGCCACTCCCCAACAGCTCAAACAGCTCCGCAACCGCGTCAGGCGGCTCAACCGTAAGCTCAAACAGGCCCGCGGCGGCGGTCAGGGAAACACCAAGCCGACCGGACCGGTGGCGATGGGCGTCCAGGATGGCGCGCCGGAAGATTGTCGCGTCCACATCCGCGGCAACGTGAAAACCCTGGGCAAGAGGGTTCCCCGCGGTTTCCCGCAAGTGGTCCATCTCGACTCGGTGCCGGGGGTCAATGGAAGTCAGAGTGGTCGTCTAGAATTCGCGGCCTGGTTGACCAGCGCCGAGAATCCGCTGACGGCGCGCGTCATGGCCAATCGGGTGTGGTACCACCTGACCGGCCGCGGGCTGGTCACCACGTTGGACAATTTTGGCGCGATGGGTCAAAGACCGTCGCACCCCGAACTGCTGGATCATCTCGCGCTGGACTTCATCGAGAACAACTGGTCGGTCAAGTCGTTGATCCGCAAGATCGTCCTCAGCCGCACTTATCGCCTGGCGAGCACGCCATACCCGGCCAACCGTACCAAGGATCCGGACAATACACGCTTCTGGCGGATGAACCACCGGAGGCTTGATGCCGAGGCGATCCGTGACGCGATCCTGGCCGTCAGCGGCCAGCTTGAGACGGCGCCTCCCAAGCGATCGGTCGTTGCCGACATCGGTGATGCCAATGTGGGCCGCGCCGGCGGGACACTCACGAAACTCAATGCGCCTAGCCGGTACCGCAGTGTGTACCTGCCGATCGTCCGCAACGCCGTACCCGAGATGCTGCGGTTGTTTGACTTTGCCGAGCCGAGCATGCTTGTGGGCCGCCGCGACGTGACCACGGTTCCCGCTCAGGCGTTGTTTCTACTCAACAGTCCTTTCATGCTTGCGCAGGCCGATCGGCTGGCGGCCCGGGTCGTAGCGGCTGCCGCGGATGAGGCGGGCCGGGTCGAGATGGCTTACCGGATGACGCTCAATCGCGAACCGACCGACGGCGAGTCGACCGCGGCGATCGCGTTGGTGACGGCCCACCTTACCAGTCTCCCCGGACAAAACACCGACGGAGATCGGCAACAGGCCTGGTCCGGACTCTGTCAAGCTCTGTTGGCCTGCGCCGAGTTTCGCTACTTGCAATAAATGAACACCGATTGCTTCCACCAGGGCACAACGACCTTCCAGAACAGGACCACCACGATGTTTCCCGAACTGGTCCCAGGTTCCCCCTCGCGCCGTGAGCTGCTAAAGGCCGTCTCCTGTGGTTTCGGTTACGCGGCGCTAGCCGGCCTGGCGACCGAAGCGGCGGCTGCCGATGCGCGGAATGGGAATCCGCTCTCTCCACGTCCGCCCCACTTCGCAGCGCGGGCGCGGCGGGTGATCTTCCTCTGTATGCGGGGTGGCCCTTCGCACGTGGACACCTTTGATCACAAGCCGCAGCTGATGGCCGACGATGGACAGCCGGTATCCGGCAAGAAGGGTCGCAAACTGATGGGCTCGCCCTGGAAATTCAGTCCTCGGGGGGAGAGTGGGCTCGAGATCTCGGAGCTGTTTCCCGAGGTGGCGCGCCACGTCGATGACCTGTGTGTACTCAACGGGATGTACGCCGACGTGCCGACGCACCCCGAGTGTTTTGTCCAGTTGCACACCGGCAGCTTCCAGTTCGTCCGGCCCTCGATGGGAGCCTGGGTGCTGTACGGTCTGGGCACCGAGAACGCCAACCTGCCCGGTTTCATTACGCTGAATCCCCCCAGCCGCGTCGGTGGAGCCCAGAACTACGGCAGCGCCTTCCTGCCTGCCGTCTATCAGGGAACCCGCATCGGACAACTCGGACGACCGCTCAAGCAGGCGACTGTCGGCAACCTCGACAATCCTCGCCTGTCTCCCGCGTCACAGCGGCGGCAGCTCGATTTTGTGCAGTCACTCAACCGTGAATTGCTCCAGCAGCGTCCGTCCGACGGCCAGTTGGAAGGGGTCATCGAATCCTACGAGCTGGCGTTTCGGATGCAGGCGGAGCTTCCCCAGGTGCTCGATACGGCGGGGGAATCCCAGTCGACGCTGGAGACGTACGGCGTGGGCGTCAAGGCCACCGACGATTTTGGTCGCCAGTGTCTACTGGCCCGCCGGTTGGCCGAGGCGGGGGGGCGGTTTATCGAATTGTCCCACGCCAACTGGGACCAGCACGGCGGGCTCCGCAAGCGGTTGCCGGCCAACTGCGCGGCCGTCGACCGTCCGATCGCCGCGCTGCTGGCGGACCTGAAGCAGCGGGATATGCTCAAGGATACGCTGGTCGTCTGGGGTGGTGAATTCGGGCGGACGCCGCACGTCAAGAAGCAGGACGGCCGTGACCATAACGCCACGGGGTTCACGTTCTGGATGGCTGGTGGGGGTGTCAAAGGGGGCATCGCTCACGGCGCCACCGACCCACACGGCATCGAAGCGGTCGCGGGAAAGGTCCACTTCCACGACCTGCACGCGACGATGCTGCACCTGTTGGGCATCGATCACCAGCGGCTCACCTACCGTTACGGCGGTCGCGATTTCCGCCTGACCGATGTACGCGGCCAGGTGGTCCACGACATTTTGACTTGAGTCGCAACCGCCGGTGGTCGCTTCACAATCCGGGGGGTGACCGCGGCGTCTCGGGATCGCCGACCGCAGCGGGGAACAGAACGCCTGCCGCGGTGGGTGCGGTTGACCAAGCAAACTATGACCTATTGCGGTCGACTACTTGCAATGCTGAATTTGCAGAGCTGCTGAGTGTCCGTCGCAGAGGAAACCTGTGATTGACAGTGCCAGCTGATGGCCGGTGAGCGGTGACTCAATCGGCGCCCGTCCAGTCGGCTGGCAGGTACAGCGACCAGACGTCGCTGCTGAGCGGTCGGGCGTGCCCGCCGGCAATCCACAGCTTGTCTTGCAGCACCAGCGCCGAGTGCTCGTGCCGCGCCTTCCA